>JABGQU010000118.1 GCA_018648605.1 Anaerolineae bacterium
GTATTCTTCGGATATCAACCTGTTGCACTTACGACTTGAATCCAAGCTGTATAATATTGAAAACTTATTTTTATACGGCGTTTTTTTCCGCCTATCACCTAGTTAGGCGAGACGCTCGCTACGCTTCGCATCTCGCCTAACGGGGCGCGAGATTTCATGGAGTGGCGGCTACGGCTCGGCGCTACGCGCACATCGCCTCCGCCTAACCACTCCATGAAGCTGACATTGTTCTCTACGTTCACAACGACGCTACGCTCTGCCCCACTGCACCGCTTTTGCACTATCGTGCAACGCAGCTTGGGGGTGCAGCTTATCTCGCGCCCCGTTAGCTGCGGTAAGTTTCAAATATTTTGCAAGCATAGGTGCAGCGGTTCGCTTCCAAATGATACGAAAATTTACATAACTTCTCTGTTGCATGAATAATTCAGATCCAACTATCCTCCCCGAAAATGTTGAAGCATCACACTCCCTAAAACGCCGCATCTACCTTGGGGCATTGCCCTTCGGCATTGTAGCTATTCTCATCGGGTGGGCGTTCAAAAGCTACGCGGGAGAAATCACTTTAGTTGAACACGTGATTTTTCCAATATTGTTTGTCTCCACGTTGGGATTATTTTTAGCCCTGCGTTGGTCGCAGCGAGCATTGGCGGTGGTCGAACTCTCATTGTTTATCGTTACAAGCATGGGATTATTGAGCCGATTTTACGAAGTGTTATTTTTATTAAATACGCCGCTTGACCCATATCATATCGCTGCATTTAGCGACCTATTCTATTGGTTTCCGCTGGTATATGTGTTAGCCTTCCTGACCTTCGAGACCCGGCGCAGTAATATCATTGGGTCAACGCTGTTTTTTATCGCCGCGCTAGTTATTGGCTTGATATCTGGACTACAAGATTGGTTGTCAGGAGATGGGCCGAAAATGATCTATCTTTTGAGCCGGTTTTATATGGCGAATATCACTTATATTATCTTACTGTGGGTGAGTGTATACATCAATGAGTATTCTATTAGAGGGCGCACCTTGGCCGAGGCAATGGAACGCTTAGCCCTTACAGATCATTTAACGGAAATCGCCAACCGCCGTCAACTCGACGAAGTTGTATTACAGGAAATCTCCCAGGTTCAGCGATACGAGCAAGCCTTATCGGGCATCATGTTTGATCTCGATCACTTCAAACAGGTCAATGACACTTATGGTCACGATATTGGTGATTATGTGTTGAAAGAAGTGGTTCGTACCGCCCGGCCTCTATTGAGGCCTGCCGACCTAATCGGCCGCTGGGGAGGTGAAGAATTTTTTATCATTGCTCGACATACTAACATCGCGAATGCGCGCATTCTGGCTGAGCGCTTGCGCCAGGCAATCGCTGCTCATGAATTCAAATGGATTGGTAGCATTACTGCGAGTTTTGGTGTGGCGGAGTATTATGCTGGCGAAAAAGTTGATGATTGGCTAAAACGCACAGATACGGCACTATATCAAGCGAAACACGAAGGACGGAACAAGGTAAACATAGCAAAGTGACGGCGACTAGCTGCCCAACCCCGTATCAACCCCGACTCGCCTCCGACTCCGTTAAGCGGCGCGAAAATTCCAAGAAATTTGTTATAGTTAATTAATCGAGTCTGCAAAGTCGGCAAGCCGGTTTTGCCCACGTTGGGCCGCAAGATAACCATGATTTCCTTCTGATGTTTCATCTTGCACATACTGTTGATTTATTGTACTTTACTGTTAATAGTTTTATTTACGTTGATCTGTAGTTCCTGGTTCTTTAGAATTTTCGAAGACAACTTCAAAATGAACAGACCTGCGAAACTTTCCTTTTCCGATGAAGCTACATTTAAGCTCAATCAGGGCGTAGTTATAATTCCCTTTGTTACTATAATCTTCGGTTTTGTACTCGTGCTAGTTACCACTGAAGCAACCTTAACAGAATTAGCCATACCATGTATTGGTACAAGTGGGATAGGATTCGTAGTAGTGGGGATTTTCGGCAGTGTTGCTTTAGGTCATCGCATCGCTGAGATACGCGCAATCAATCGACTGTTTACTGGTGAAATCTGGGAGTGTTGGCAATTTCGCTCATCAGAGTGGCAGGCACTCGTCGAAGCTGAATGCAACCTTATTAGCCCAAAGGATGAAGGGCTGAATCCCTACGCGGCTGTTATAAACAGCTCAATTCTTGGGGCAATCTTAGCCCTTATCATATTCGCAGTGGTCCAATTTGCCGTTAAGGACCCGGATATAAAACCCATGTTGCAGTTCACTGCCGTGGGAATATTCCTGCTGCTGGTAGGAATCGGTCTTTTCGAGCCTTTGGTAGAAAGATACAACGCTAATTGCTACCGGCGCAAGGCTCTACGTGTTGCAGAACCGCGAGTTTGGTTCGCATCTGATGGTATCTATCACGAAACCCTAGGTCACACATCCCTGAAGGACCTTCAAAAGGTTACTGACCAGACCAGATCCCGCAAAGCTATTAGTTTCACACTTTTGATTTCTACAGAATCATACGAATCTTTAATGTCGTACCCCTTTCCGGTGCCAGCAGGTTGTGAAGAACGGGCTGGAAGGTTAGTACGTCGCTACCGTCAAGAACGTTTACATAATTGATCTTATTGAAATTATACAGAGTAAACAATGCATGCGGCCCAACCCCGATTGCAGCGGACTTGGTTACACCAAAATAAAAAGCGGCGCGAAAATCTAAGTCTGAATCGGGTGTACAATTCTCTCGGAGCCAAAGCGCCAAGTCCACTGAATAAACCGATCTATCTCATCCGAAAGAGATGCTCTCTACAAAAGCGTCTCTTTTTTATTTCTCCATACAAGACCCCACACTTGAATTGACATTCACTCAGCATCGACTAAAATAAGGCTCTATGAAAAGTGCTACTGTTGCTATCACCATTGAAGGGTTACTCAATCAATGCCCTGAGAATTATTCTCTCGCTGATAAAGAACTGCTTCAGCGCGCTTTTCGTGTTGCCGAGGAGGCACATCGTCCACAAAAGCGTGCTTCAGGGGAGCCTTATATTACGCATTGCCTGGCTGTGGCATCTATTTTGGCAGAATTACAAGTGCCACCCGCTGTTGTAGCCGCCGGGTTATTGCACGACACTGTCGAGGATACCGATATTACGTTGAGTGACCTTGAAGACGATTTTGGCGGAGAGATCGCGAATCTCGTGGATGGGGTCACGAAATTGACAAATCTTCCACGCGTCTCTCGCGACGACCAGGTTCTTCACGAGGAAAACGAGTCGCAAACGGAGGCAAGTTCACAGGAGAGTGACCCGCAGGAAGAAGATAATCAAAAACCTGCGCTGCTTGGACGTCGCAGAGATATGGCATCTGAGACTTTGCGAAAAACCTTCCTGGCCATGGATAACGATGTGCGCGTAGTACTTATCAAACTTGCCGACCGCCTGCATAATATGCGCACACTCGGTTTTATGCCTGACCACAAGCGTAAACGGATCGCCAAACAAACGCTCGATATTTTTGCCCCGCTCGCAAATCGTATGGGCATCTGGCAGATCAAGTGGGAATTGGAAGACTTGGGGTTTCGCAATACAAATCCGGAAAAATATAAAGAAATAGCATCTCATCTTGATTCACGCCGAGAAGGACGCGAAGAGCAGATCAAGCAAATTACGGAAGATCTCGAAAAGATGCTCACGCGCGAGGGCATTCAGGTTGATGTTTCGGGACGCCCCAAGCATATTTATTCGATCCATCGCAAAATGACTGCGAAAAATAAACCCTTTGAGATGGTGCGCGACGTGCGCGCAGTGCGGATCATCGTCCCCGATATTCAGGCTTGCTACGCTACCCTAGGCTTGATCCACACCCGTTGGCGACCGATGCCGAACGAGTTCGACGACTATATTGCCGCGCCCAAAGATAATTTTTATCAATCGCTGCATACGGCTGTTATTCATGATGATGGAAAGCCGCTCGAAGTTCAAATTCGGACAGCCGAGATGCACGAAAACGCGGAGTATGGCATCGCCTCGCATTGGCGCTATAAAGAAGGCGGGCGTCAGAACGACTCGTATAATGAACGCATTGACGGTATTCGGCGCATGATGGAATGGCGCAGCGATGTCGACGATGCGACTGAATTCGTCGAAAGCATGAAGACAGATGTCTTCCAGGATCGTGTCTATGTCTTCACTCCTGACGGCGATATTATAGACCTGCCCGCCGGCTCAACACCGATCGACTTTGCCTACCATATCCACACCGACGTAGGCCATCGCTGCCGTGGCGCACGCGTTAACGGAAAACTTGTTACGCTCAGCCATGAGCTAAAAACCGGTGAGCAAGTTCAAATCCTGACGGCGAAACGCGGCGGTCCCAGCCGAGACTGGTTGAACGCCAATCTTGGGCTTGTCAAAACACAACGTGCCAAATCAAAAATGCGTGTCTGGTTCCGCAAACAGGATCGCGAGCAAAATATTTCGCAAGGGCGCACGCTCCTTGAAAAAGAACTTCAACGCATCGGCGTTAAAGAGAAAACCAATTTCGAGAATTTAGCACGCGAGATGGGCTATCCCAATACAGATGATCTTTCGCTCGCTATCGGACATGGAGACCTTTCTGTTAATTCGGTTGTCACGCAACTTGCCGAAGATGATGCCAAAGAAGTCGAATTACAGCCCACTGCTTCTGGCACTGGCGCAGACTCAACTAACGCTATTCACGTCGTTGGGCTAAAAGGATTATTAACTGCCGTTGCCAAGTGTTGCAACCCCACCCCCGGGGATGACATCATCGGCTATATCACACGCGGGCGCGGAGCAAGCATCCACCGTAGCGATTGCCCAAATATCCTGCGCGCCACAGATCGGGAACGCCTTGTACAAGTCACTTGGGGGCCGCATGTTCGCACCTACCCTGTTCCCATCCGTATTACGGCTTTTGATCGCAGCGGGCTGATCGGTGATATCACCTATATCCTTTCGAGCGATGGCATCAACATGATCGACGCAAACGTCAAGGTTATCAAAGGCATTGCCGATATTCGCCTCATCATCGAGGTCAGCGATATCAAGCAACTCAGCCGCCTGCTGGCACGGATCGAAAATCTTCCCAATATTCTTGAAGCACGGCGCAACAAACCAGGATAAATAATGTCTCTTCTCCCCGTAAGCGAGGCGCTCGAACGCATTCTCGCCTCTTTTGAAAAACTCGATAGCCTGCATATCCCTCTCAAAGATTCTGTCGGACGTATTCTCGCCGAGGAAATTGTCTCGGCCACAGATCTCCCCCTTTTCGATAATAGCTCAATGGATGGCTTCGCCCTGCGCGCCTCAGACGTGACCCAGGCTGGCTCGGCAACGCCGATCAGTTTACCGGTCGTGGACGATATCCCCGCAGGAAAAATGCCCACGCATCACCTGCAAGTTGGCGAGGCTGCCCGCATCATGACAGGTGCGCCTCTGCCCCCCGGTGCGGATGCCGTTGTTCCTGTTGAAGAGACCGATTTCAACAACCGCGCGCCCGGCGCCGCGTTGCCAGAAAGTGTGCAGATCTTCAAAGCTGCCAATCTCGGTGCAAATATCCGCAAGCGCGGCACTGATATTCAGCACGGCGAAAGCATTCTCCACGCGGGGCAGCGACTGCGTGCCCAAGATTTGGGCATGCTCGCCATGCTCGGCGTTGCAGATGTGCCCGTTTGCCGCAAACCGCGCGTTGCCCTACTCTCCAGCGGAGATGAGTTGACTCCCATCGGACAGCCGCTCACCGAAGGCAAAATTTACGATGTTAATTCCTACACCCTGGGCGCACTCCTCGAAGCTGCTGGCTGCGAGATCATCCCTTTGGGCGTGGCAGCCGATACGCCTGAAGCTATAAAAGCCGCTCTCTACAGCGCAAAAGATGCCGACCTGATCCTTTCTTCGGCTGGCGTCAGCATGGGGTCATTTGACTTCATCAAGGATGTGATCGAAAAAGAAGGCAAGTTGAATTTCTGGCGCATCAATATGCGCCCGGGTAAACCACTCACTTTCGGGCATTACCAAAACATCCCCTTTATCGGTTTGGCGGGAAACCCTGTCTCGGCATTCGTCGGATTTATGGTCTTCGTCCGCCCTGTCGTCGAGAAGATGCTCGGGAGCAGCCAGCAAGCCCAAATTGTCGTGCGGGCGCGGCTGACAGAGCCGATCCAATCGGATGGCAGAGAAAGCTATCTGCGCGCTTATCTTTATCATGAAAACGGTCAACGTTATGCCAAGCTGACCGGCCATCAAGGCTCCGGGAATCTCTTCTCGATGGTACAAGCTAACGCTTTACTCATCATTCCCCCCGAGGTAAAATCGTTACCCACAGGCGCAGAAGTAACTGCCTGGTTGCTTGAATAGTAAAACTCATAACTGCTCAGTCTCGTCTCTGCGAGAAGCATGTTTTTGCGACGTGGCAGTATCCCTCTCTGATCGGGAGATTGCTTCGGCGATAAAACTGCCTCGCAAAGACATGCTTGAGTAGTTACCAAAACTCTTTCTTAGGAACCTATGAAAAAAACAACCCTTATTTCCCTTATCGCCGCCGTCATTGGCGCACTGGACGCAATTTACCTCTCCTGGGTAAAGCTCTCTCATAACGAAATCCTTTGCGCACCCGGTCTAGGCGATTGCTTCACAGTGAACACCAGCCGCTACTCCGAAGTCTATGGTATCCCCGTTGCACTTTTTGGCTTGGCGTCCTATCTCCTCATTATCGCCATTTTACTCGGCGAAGCACGTTTGCCCTTTTTACAGGAAAACGGGAGGCTCGCGCTCTTTGGCATTAGTCTGGTTGGCGTGATCTACTCCGCCTATCTTTCTTATCTCGAGGAATTCGTCATCCACGCCTGGTGCCCTTATTGTGTTTTATCAGCCATTATGATCTTGATCATTTTCATTGCCTCCATCTTCCGCCTGAAGGAAGAAGGCATCTAAATCGGGAGGTTCCTATGCCACGCATTCGCTGCCTTTATATGGACTGCAATTTCCTTGATGACAGTTACTGCACTGCACCTTCAGTTGAAATTGACCCCGATCTAGGTTGTGCTACCTATGTCCCCTTGGGCGAGGTACTCGACGATGAATGGGACGATGACGAAGGCTATGATGCTTGGGAAACTGAAGACATCAGCAAAAGTGATGGCGATGATGACGATGATGATGAAGAAGATTGGTAAGTGATCTCTAAAAGAGCGGAACACACTTGCCTTAGGCTTGCTCTCGTTAAATAACTGATGTTACGCAAAAAAAATGCCTTTCACAGACTTTCGGGCTGCCCTCACCCTCCGCCCTCTCCCAAAGGGAGATAAGACTTAATCCCTTCTCCCTTTGGGGGAAGGTTAGGATGAGGGAAAATGACAGTCAAATTTTAAAACTGCGTAACATGAATATAAAACAGCGCGTGTTTTTCTAAACACGCGCTGTTTTTTCAGTTAATCCATATAAAAGAATACCTGCCGCCACCGCCAAATTGAGCGATGTGCCGCGCCCGCGCATCGGAAGGGAAAGGAGCGCATCGCAGGCAGCCACCTGCTCGAAAGAAAGCCCTTTTTGTTCGCTGCCAAGCAGCAAAATCCAATTTTTCATATCTTCCTGAAGAGAGGCAAAATCACTCGTTCCGCGCGCGGAGGTACCGATCCGCTTGAGGGCGTTTTCTTCTGTCCACACGAGAAAATCATCGAAGGTGGTGCGCGCGATCGGTTTCCAGAAGAGAGCGCCCATACTCGCCCGCACAACTTTTGGATGGTAGACATCTACACCGCCATCGAGCAGGATCAAGCCATCTGCGCCGACAGCATCGAGGGTGCGCAATATTGTCCCAACATTGCCCGGGTCTTGCGGGGCGATGATCGCAGCCCCACGCTGAAAGTTTTTCAAATCGGCAAGAGATGTTGCGCGTTGTTGCACGGATGCGAGAATCCCTTGCGGATTCTCCTTCCCTGCCAGGGAGCGGAATATATCGGCAGATGCCGACTGGCAACGAATGCCCTTTTTAGCGGAAGCAGACAAAAGTTCATGTGCGTATTCGCTATTGAGCAGATCAGGTGCATAGAGAACTGTCTCCACATCCCAGTCCGCTTCAACCGCTGCGCCGACATGATGGATCCCCTCAACAAGGAAAAGCCTCGTTTCTTTGCGGGTTTTATGTTGGCTAAGAGCGCGAAATTCCTTTACAAGCGGATTGCCGCGACTGGTGAGCATTTCGTTTTCGGTCATGGGCTGATTGTACAACAAAAGTGATGTACACTATAGGGAGTTTTTGAAAACACCCCCGCCCAGCCTCCCCAAAATTCTACAATTTTAAGGGAGGAGCAAGCGGAAAAGGAGCCTGCATGAAAGAGTATAAAGACTTAAATCCAATGGAGCGCGTGTTGCTGGGGCCCGGACCCAGCATGGCTTCGCCGCGCGTTATCCGCACAATGGCGACCCCGCCCGTAGGGCATCTTGACCCTGCATTGTTGAAAATTTACGCTGAAGAACAAGAATTGCTGCGTTATGTTTTCAACACCCAAAACGAATGGACTTTCGCTCTTTCAGGCACAGGCACATCTGCGATGGAAGCCGCGATGGCGAATTTGGTCGAACCGGGCGACGCAGTTTTGGTGGCGGTGATCGGCTATTTCGGCACGCGTCTGGCAGAGATCGCCGCACGCCTGGGCGCGGAAGTGGACACGGTTGAGCGTCCGTTGGGCGAAATTTTAAGCGTGGAAGAAATTAGCGCTGCACTCAAAGCAAAAAGCTATAAAGTTTTTGGCATTGTCCACGCCGAAACATCGACGGGCGCGGAACAATTGCAGATCGGCGAGATCGCCAAAGCTGCACATGAGCAGGGCGCGCTGGTCGTGCTGGATACCGTCACATCGCTCGGAAGTATTCCTGTTCTCGTCGATGAATGGGATATTGATATTACCTATTCTGCCAGCCAAAAAAGTCTTTCTGCGCCTTCGGGTTTGGCGCCGATCACAGTCAGTGAGCGTGCACGCGAAGTGATTGCAAAACGCACAAAAACCGTCTCCAGTTTTTATCTTGATCTGCAAAGCTACGCCAATTATTGGATGCAGCACGGCTACCACCACACCGCTTCGGCAAGCCTGCATTATGCCTTCCGTGAAGCCTTACGCATCACTTACGAAGAAGGACTGGGTACACGCTATGCACGCCATCGCAAAAATGCCGATCTTCTTTGGGAAGGACTGACTGCATTAGACGCGCCGCCCTTAATTCCGGCAGCGTATCGCCTGCCCCCGCTAACGACGGCCGTCGTCCCGGATGGTGTTGCACCGCATGAGTTGCGCGCAAAGCTACTCAACGACTATAATATCGAAATTGCTGGCGGCTTTGGCGCACTAAAAGACAAAGTCTGGCGGATCGGCTTAATGGGATATTCCAGCCGCCGCGAAAACGTGACCCTGCTGCTGGCAGCGTTGAAAGAATTACTCTAACCCAACTTTAGAACCAAGGAGATTTATACATGAAGACCAAACGCTACTTATTTATTCTAATGATTTTCGTTCTTGCCCTAACCGCAGCCTGTGGCGGCAGTGGCGATACGCCCGCCCCACCAGCGGATGTGCCTGTTGAAGCACCTCCTGCCGAGGAACCTGCTCCTGTAGAAGAAGCCCCCGCAGAAGAACCGGCTGCCGAACCCATCACAACCGAATTCCCCCTCCCCGAAGATGCAGCCAACTTGATGGAAGTCGGCGACGGCACCCTCAACTTCCAGACAGCCCTCAGCATCCCCGACGTGGTGACCTTTTACCGTTTTGCCTTCCCGGACTATACCGAACGTGAAGTTGTGACCGTTGTTGAAGATGGCTCTTTCAATATCGTCTTTGATGGTCACGCCAGCGGAAAAGCGATCGTTATTCAAGGCTTCCCCATGGGCGATGGTGTCAACGTCAACATCCGTTTGGAAGATATCTAAACCACTAAGATAATTTTGTAAAAAAGAGTCCAAAGCCACATGGCCTTGGACTCTTTTCTTGAACTCCTACAATAACTATGAAAAAACTTACTCGCTACGCCCCTGCTCTTTTGATGATGCTCATTATCTTCGGATTTTCGGCAACCCCATCAAGTGGACTGCCAAGTTTTGACGCCGCAGATTTCATCATCAAAAAATCCGCCCACATGCTCGGATACGCGCTGCTAGCGCTCTCGTATCTGCGCGCTTTCGATGGTGATATTAGCAAATGGAAACTGATCTGGCTACTGGCGATTCTTTACGCCGCATCGGATGAATTCCATCAGTCATTCGTCGCCGGACGCGGCGCGACGGTGATGGATGTGGGGATTGATGCTATTGGAGCTGGCTTGGGGTTATTGTGGGCGGCAAGGCGCAAGAAGGAACTCACGCAAAGCCATTAGAAAAATACTGCTATCGACCATGGGCATATTGAGGACAAGGCAATCTCTGCTCGGCCCAATTTTTACAGGGATCATATCCTTTTATGTATAAATAAAAGCAATAAAACACTTGCAGGAATTGAGCACATAAAAGGAGCAACAACCCCCAATAAAAATGCTTGACCTGCTCTTCCCATTCCCACCCAGTACACAATAAATAAAAGGCC
>JABGQU010000119.1 GCA_018648605.1 Anaerolineae bacterium
TGTTGTGAACTATAACATGGCTGCCAAAATTCCATTTTGCGCTGAGGCAGGACAGTATTCTATTTCTGATGTCGCTTTTGGTTCAGTATAATCTGTTATAAAAATTTCGACACTCTTCACAATCATAGAATATCGAGAATCTAAAAAAATAGTCACAGTGCTGGATGATTCATTTGCTATCAAATTCAATGGTGATTGCGCCCTCTCTGGATAGCCTAGATTAATATAACATCCTTCAGTTTGTGCAGGTAGAATTTCGCCATCTTTGAAGCGTACTTCCCAACTCGTTGGTACTCTGTTTATTCCAGAATGTGCTAGAAAGATTCCTGAATAAGGGCTAGGAGACATCTCGTATTGTGTTGATAAGTCATCTGCGTTTTGCCCTGATCCTAAGTTAGGCGCAAAATCGATTTGCGTACCTGCTACGGGGAAAGTTGCCATCCAAGCGTTTTTTTCAGTGGTTTCGGTGACAGCAACATAGACAACTTGAGGGGTAATTGTAACTTCGGGGGTAGGTGATATATTTGCAATTTGCGTTACTTGGGTTGCTGAACGGGGTGTAGGAGTAGATGGAATAGGTGATGGTTTAAATAATACTCCAAGTAAATAACCAATGATGCCACCAACAATTGCAAATGGGATAACTAAAAGCCATAAATTCCGTTTTTTCGGATTATGTGTTTTGTAGCCTTGCGGCACGATAAGTAATGATTGAGAGTTGTTTTCTTTTTCTGCTGGTTTCTGAATTAAAGCAACAATAACTGTCGCTATGGCTGTAATTAAAGTTCCCAATAATGAAGCAATGATTTCTGGTTCCATTTATTCTCCCTTATGTATGAAGGAGGTTGCCCAACGGGGTGTAAGCGAGATAATCGTTGTATAAAAACCTGCTGGCGATAACTATCTACATCAAAATTACACGCGCGAATTATATCATTCCGCGTTTGATAACCCCTTCCCCAAAACGGGATTCTATATCTGAAAGTGCATCTTCGACATGGCGTTCTTTCTCCCAATCCTGATCCCACAAGCCGATCTGCTGCTGTGATTTTTCCAAGCCGCTAACACCCACACCCAGAAGGCGGAGTACACGTCCTTTTTGCCAATGCGTATTGAAGAGCGTTTCGGCTGCCTGTGTAATCGTAGCGGTATCGTTTGTATGCGCTTGCAGGGTGAGCTGGCGCGTTAGCGTTGTGAAATCCGACCAGCGTAATTTGATCTTGATCGTGCGTGCAACGAGACCTTTTTTTTGCAAACTAGCAGAGACTTGCAGCGCTTGTTTGCGGATAACTTGCCGCAGTTCATCCCCATTGCTTTTATCTTTAGAGAAAGTCGTTTCCTGACTAATGGACTTGCTTTCACGCTGCATTACCAGCGGACGCGTATCAATGCCGCGTGCGCGGCGTGTGATCTCATAGCCGTTTTGCCCAAAGCGACGCAGCATCTTGATCTCGTCCTGTGTGGCTAAATCTCCAATGGTAGCGATACCAATTTCAGCCAAGCGCGCAGCGGTTTTTGGCCCAACGCCCCAAAGTTTCTTAACGGGTAGGGGAGCCAGAAAGATCGCTTCTTCACCATCGGGAACGAAGGTAAAGGCACGCGGTGGTTTTCCCTCGCTGGTAAGCGCAGATTTACCAGCATCGTTAGCAATTTTTGCGACCAGCTTATTGCTGGCGATCCCGATCGAGCAGGGGAGATTTAAGTCTCGAAAGATTGCCTGTTGCAAAGCACGCGCGACTTCTTTCGGGTTTTCTTTCTCAGAGAGATTAAAAAAAGCTTCGTCGATCGAGATTTGCTCAACTTCGGCACTAATTGCACGGATTTTTTCCATCACCTGGCGCGATGCCGCTTTGTAGGCACCAAAATTTTGATGAACAATTTGCAAGTCGGGGCAAAGACGTAGCGCACGTCCCATCGGCATGGCTGAGCGTACCCCGCGTGCGCGCGCCGGATAAGAGCAGGATGCCACCACGCCGCGTTGGTCAGGGTTGCCGCCAACCGCAAAGGGCCTGCCTCGCAAGGCTGGGTTTTGCAACTCTTCAACAGCGCAGAAGAACGCGTCAAGGTCAAGGTGGGCGATAATTCGCATGGCGTTATTGTAGCACTTCTGTCGTGGTAAAAAGCAATTTTAGGCTTGACTGCGTCTCTTGATTCTGGTATTCTTTATCTACCGACCGTTCGGTAGGTTTCTTATGATGACAAAAAATCAAATTCTCGACGCAGCAGCACAAATTTTTCGCTTAAAAGGCTATCACGCTACCTCCATGAGTGATATTGCTGGCGCAGTAAATTTGCAAAAAGCCAGTCTGTATCACCACGTATCCAGTAAACAAGAAATTTTACTGGAGTTGCTTGATCAAGCCCTCGAGCTTCTTACCGAGCAAATTTCTGGCATTGTGGGGGATGATAACCTGTCGCCCGACCAGAAACTTCGGCAAATGATGCACGCTTATCTCAAGGCACTCACCGATCATGTTGATCTGGCATCTGTTTTGCTTATGGAGCATCGCTCGCTTGATCCAAAACTCCATGCGCGACATATCCCCAACCGTGATCGCTTCGAAGCTCTTTGGCGTGAAGTTATCGAAGAGGGCATGCAATCGGGTGTTTTTTGTTGTGCCGAAACAGACCTCACTGCCCGCAATTTGCTTGGCGCCATGAACTGGACAATTACCTGGTTCAACCCTAAAGGTGCCTTAAGTATCAACGATATCGCCGACCAAATTACCAACCTTTTTCTCGATGGTTTGCGGGGCAGATAATGCAGCTTATTCCAACCACTAAAACGCTGCACACTTTTGCGAAATTCAGCACGAAAAAAGGGGCACATATATACCGCATCCCCATGCAGGCATTTCCCGATTTTTGGGTTTATGCCTATCTTGTTTTTGTGGATGAGATGATCGTCTTGATCGATACCGGTTCGGGATTTGGCGAAAGTAACCAACATCTCCTGGATGGATTTGAACGCGTACGCGCGGAGGAGGGGCTTGCCTCCGTTGTGGATAATTTGGACTACATCCTCATCACCCACGGCCACATCGACCACTTTGGTGGATTACCCTTCCTTCTTGAAATAACAGAGGCGAAAGTCGGCATCCACGAGCTTGATCTGCGAAATCTGACGAATTTCGAAGAACGCATTCTCGTCTCGGAGCGTCGTTTGCGAGATTTTCTGATCGAATCCGGTGTAGAGGCTGAAAAGCAAGAAGAGATCATCCGCGTTTATATGGTCAATAAAATGCTCTCGCGTTCTGTTCCCATTAACTTTACCTACAACGCCATCGACATGCAGCTTGGTCGCTTTGAGTTTTTGCATGTGCCCGGTCATAGTGCAGGACATGTCGTTATCCGCCTTGATGATTATCTCTTTTGTGGCGACCACGTGCTAAATGGCATCTCTCCGCATCAGTGGCCCGAACGGCTCACATTGAATATGGGCTTGGGTCATTACCTCGATTCGTTAGATAAACTCGAAAGATGGGCAGGTGCTGATATAACGCTCACCCTGAGCGGGCACAATGAACCGATAGAAAATTTATCTTCACGCATCACGCAAATTAAAGGGATTCACACCCAACGTCTGGAGCGAACCCTGGGCATCCTGTCGGAGGCGCATACCGTTGCTGAGGTTTCATCCCAGCTTTTTAGAAAGGTGAGCGGTTACGACATCCTGCTATCAGTGGAAGAGGCCGGGGCACATGTCGAATATCTTTATCAACGCGGACTGCTGGGCATAACCAATATCGAAGAAATAGGGCAAAGCAAAATGCCTTTGCTCTATCAGCGTTTGAACGATCCGATTGCAGAGCAAATGAGAATTTGCTGCTAATAATAAAAATATATAATCCATAAAGGAGGAGGAACGATGTATTCATTTGAACCGAATGAAGAACAGAAAATGCTGATTGACGCAGTCAGCCGCTATGCGGAGAACGATCTGCGTGCAGCGGCAGAGGAAGCTGAGGAACTTGCGAAGTTTCCGGATGGTTTGGTCGAGAAGGGCTGGGAGATGGGGGTGCTTCAAGCCTCTATTCCTGAAGAGTATGGTGGGTTTGGTGAGTATTCCAGCGTGACAGGTGCGTTGGCAGCTGAAGAGTTGGCGTATGGCGATCTGCCGGGTGCGTTGGCTGTGATGACCCCAAATCTTTTTGTCTTGCCCATTTTGCTGGCTGGCTCTGAAGAACAAAAAGAGAAGTTCATCCCGCCTGTGATCGAAATGGAATGGAAAGCTTATACCGCTGCTTTGATCGAGCCTTCTTTTGATTTTGATGCAACGGACCTGAAAACCACAGCCGTTGCCGATGGCGACGATTTCGTGATCTCCGGGAAGAAAACTTACGTGCCTTACGCCGCTGACGCAGAAATGATGATCGTATATGCGAATGTCGATGGTGTGACGCAGGGCTTTATTGTTCCTGCTGGCGCAGAAGGTTTGAGTATTAGCGAAGAACAAAATAAGTTGATGAGTATGCACGCTTTGCCACAATATGATGTCAATTTTGAAAATGTGCGCGTGCCGGCTGCAAACCGCCTTGAAGGTGATTTTGAAGCCGTGATCGCTGCGAGCCGTGTTGCGCTTGCGGCGTTGGCAATTGGCGTTGCAAAAGCTTCTTTGGATTATGCGATTGATTATGCCAAAGAACGTGATGTTTTCGGCGTAAAAGTGGCGCAGAAACAGGCTATCGCTTTTATGATGGCAGAAATGGCAATGGAGATCGAAGCCACCCGCATGTTGACTTGGGAAGCTGCCTGGATGCTGGATACCGAGAAAGAAGATGCCTATAAATCGGCTTATCTTGCTTCGATTTCTGCGATTGATATGGTGATGATGGTCACGGATCGTGGCGTGCAGATTTTGGGTGGACACGGTTATATCCGCGAACATCCCGTTGAGCGTTGGATGCGTAATGGGCGCGGCTTCGCGACCTTTACTGGCTTAGCGATTGTCTAGAGGAGATAAACAATGACTATTGAATTTGAAATCCCAAAACCAATTGCACAGCAGCAATATGTTTTGCAAACTGTCGCAGATAATATGATGCGCCCCCACTCACGCTATTTTGATGAGAACGAACATGAAATTCCGTGGGATTACATCACTTTTATGCACCAGGCGATGAAAGCCTCGGGTGCTGGCTCTTTGGCTCCCAAAGACGAGAAGAAGAAAGCCGACCCAAATAAACCGAAACGTCCGCCCATTGGTTATCAGATGTTAGCCCACATGTTAGAGATTATCTCTTGGGGTGATGCTGGCATGTATTTGGTCACCCCTGGTGGTGGACTGGGTGCCGCGGCTGTTCAATCTGCGGGAAATGATGAGCAGAAGAAGAAATTCCTCGCCCGCTTTATGGGCGACAAACCCACCTTCGCAGCAATGTGTATGACCGAAGCCGGTTCAGGCTCGGATACATCCACGATCCGTTCTACGGCTATTCTGGACGAAGAGACTCAGGAGTGGGTGTTGAATGGCGAGAAGATTTTTGTCACTGCTGGTGATAAAGCGTTGACCGAATACGAACAAGCCGGAAAAGGTTTTATCGTTGTTTGGGCAACCATTGATCCTGAAGCAGGACGTGCAGGAATGCGCTCCTTTGTTATCGAAGCAGGAACGCCCGGCGTAAAAGTTGAGAAATTTGAGCATAAACTTGGTATCCGTGCTTCGGATACGGTCACGATCGTGATGCAGGACTGCCGCGTGCCTTTTGAGAATATCTTAGGCAAGCCCACTGTTGAGAAAACGACAAAAGGCTTCAAGGGCGCAATGGCGACCTTCGATGCCACTCGTCCGCTTGTTGCCGCAATCGGTATTGGCGTTGCTCGCAGTGCAGTGGAATTTGTCAAAGAAAAGTTGACTGAAGAAGGCGTAGAGATCCGCTACGGTGTAGCCCGTAATCGTCTAACCGCTATTGAACGAGATGTGATCGATATGGAGATCATGTTGCGTTCATCCTGGCTGATGGTTCTTAAAGCGGTCTGGATGGCAGATAACCGTAAATCTAACGCGCTTGAATCTTCGATGAGTAAAGTCAAGGCTGGCGACATCGGCACAAAAATTACGCAGAAAGCCGTCGAGATGATGGGACCACTCGGATACTCCCGTGAGTTCCTGCTCGAAAAATGGTTCCGTGATTCAAAGATCACCGATATTTACGAAGGCACGGGGCAGATCAATCGTCTTGTTGTGGCACGTAACTTGCTCGGTTATCGTGGTAGTCAATTGCGCTAATTTTAATTGTAGGGGTGGGTCTGAGACCCACCCCTACGGCAATTTCTGGAGGTAAACATGAAATACCAAGTAAACAAAGCTGTCGTAGTCGGCGCAGGGACAATGGGCGCAGCGCTGGCAGCACATTTTGCAAATGCCGGTATCTCAACAACCTTGTTGGATATCGTGCCATTCAAGTTAACCGAAAAAGAAGAGAAAAAGGGCTTATCCCGTGAGGACAAAGCCGTCCGCTATCGTATTGTGAACGATGGGCTGGTGGCGGCGAAAAAGTCTCGTCCGGCGTCCTTCTTCTCCAGCGACCAGCACGATCTGGTCAATATTGGCAACCTCGAAGATGATTTTGACGTTATCGCCGATGCCGACATTGTTGTTGAAGCGATCATCGAAAATCTTGAGATTAAACAGGATTTGATGAAACGCATTGATGCAATCCGCAAGCCGACTGCCATTATCGCTACGAATACCTCCGGCATCCCCGTCAAGGCGATTGCGGAAGGTCTCTCTGATGGTTTCAAGCAGCACTTCCTCGGGATGCACTTCTTCAATCCGCCCCGCTATCTGAAACTGCTCGAAGTTATCCCCACAGCCGATACTCTCCCCGAAGTAGTTGAGTTTGTCAGTCGTTTTGGCGAATATCGCCTCGGCAAGGGCATTGTTCTTTGCAAGGATACGCCCAACTTCATCGGCAACCGTCTCGCTTTTGGCACAGGCGCATTTGCTCTCGACTACATCCTGAAAAACGATCTAACTATCGAAGAAGTCGATATGGTCACAGGGCCGATTATCGGTCGTCCGAAAACCGCGACTTTCCGTTTGATCGATCTTGTCGGCATCGACGTTTGGGATCATGTTGGTCGCAATCTTACGCCGCTTATCCAGCACGATACTTACGCGCTGCCTTATCTTGAAGCCGAAGCACCGAATGCGCTCATTGCCGATATGGTTAAACGCGGCTGGCTTGGCAACAAGACTCGTGGCGGTTTCTACAACGTCAAGAAAGATGCTGCTGGTAAGAAAACTTTCCTGCATCTTGATTTCAAGACTATGGAATATCTTGAGCCGAGCAAACCCCGCTTTGATTCTGTCGGGGCAGCCAAGAAAGCTGATGGTCTCAAAGGTAGCATCCAAGCCATGCTCGACGGTGACGATAAAGCCGCCAAGCTCGTCCAGGCACTCGTTTATCAGGGTTCGCAATACGCTTCTGTGCTGATCCCCGAAGTTGCAGACACGATGAAACCGATCGACGATGCCATGCGCTGGGGTTTCGGGCACAAAGTTGGCCCCTTCGAGGTCTGGGATATGCTCGGGGTTCAGGCAGTTGTTGATCAGATGACTGCTGCGGGCTTCGCACCTGCCGATTGGGTCCTCAGCATGTTGAAATCCGGGAACGACTCGTTCTATCAATATGAAGATGGAAATATCGTCGGCGTTTACGATGTATCCAAACAGGATTACGTCCGAATCGCTCGTACCCCGGGCTTGGTTCTGCTTAGAGAACAAAAAGTGGTGAAAAAGAACGCTGGTGCCACTCTCTACGATATGGGCGACGGCGTTGCTTGTGTGGAATTTCACACCAAAATGAATGCCCTCGATGCCGATATTGTTGAGATGATCAACGAAGGCATCGACCGCACAGAAAGTGATTTTGACGGCTTGGTCATTGGTCACGAAGCCGACCACTTCAGCGCAGGCGCAAATCTCTTCATGGTCGTGATGGCTGCCCAACAACAAATGTGGGACCAGCTCGACGAGATGATTGTTGACTTGCAGAATATGATGATGCGAATGCGCTACTCGCCGAAACCCGTTGTCGTTGCCCCGGCTGGGATGGCGCTCGGCGGTGGCTGTGAAGTGACCATGCACGGTTCTCGTGTGGTTGCAGCTGGTGAGCTTTATATCGGTTTGGTCGAATTAGGCGCAGGCGTGATCCCTGCCGGTGGCGGCACAAAAGAAATGATGCGCCGTATCGTTAACCCTGCGATGAAAGCCCCTGAAGTCGTTGCGCTGCCCTTTGTCCAGAAAGCCTTTTTGCAGATCGGGCAGGCAAAGGTTGCAACATCCGCTCGTGAAGCCCAGCAAATGGGCATTTTAAGCAGTTCTGACCGCATCGTGATGAGCCGAGATCATCTGCTCGCCGAAGCGAAAAAAGAAGTGCTGCACATGGCAAACACCGGCTATACCCCACCCTTGCCAGAGAAGATCTACGCCGCTGGGCGTGATATGCTCGGTGCGCTGGAATTGGGTGCCTATATGTTCAAAGAAGGTAATTTCATCACCGAATATGAGAATGTGATCGCAAATAAACTTTCTTATATCTTGAGCGGTGGTGGCTTGAGCAAACCGCAATGGGTCAGCGAACAATATGTACTTGACCTTGAGCGTGAAGCCTTCTTGTCGCTTTGTGGCGAAGCAAAAACTCAGGAACGTATGTGGGCATTGCTGATCACCGGCAAGCCTTTACGGAACTAAGGAGAAATATTATGGAAATGCGAGATGCTGTGATCGTTGCCGCTGTTCGTACCCCTGTGGGCAAAGCCAAACGTGGTGGTTTGGCAACTGTCCGCGCGGATGAGATGGCTTCGATTGTGATCAAAGAATTACTCAACCGAACGCCCCAGCTTGACCCTGCCGATATTGACGATGTCATCCTCGGCTGCTCCTTCCCCGAAGGCGAGCAGGGCATGAATATGGCGCGTCTGACCGCCTTGCGTGCAGGGCTGCCCCACACCGTTCCGGGCGAGACGATCAATCGTTTCTGCTCGTCGGGCGTGCAGTCCATCGCCCATGCGGCACAGGCAATTATGTCTGGGCAAATGGAAGTTGTTGTTGCTGGCGGCGCAGAGTCGATGACTCAAGTCCCGATGACGGGCTATAAATTTGCCCCCAATTTGGCACAGGCACAGGCCAACCCCGAATCTTTCACCAATATGGGTTTGACTTCTGAGAACGTCGCTGAGAAATATGACATCAGCCGCGAAGAACAGGATGCCTTTGCTGTGAAATCGAATCAGAAAGCCGCTAAAGCGGTAGAATCTGGATTATTCGATGCCGAGATCATCCCCGTCGAAGTGGAGGTGACCGAAGTCGGACCGGATGGTAAACCTGCTACCCGTAAATTTACGGTTTCCCGAGACGAAGGTCCGCGCGGTAACTCCACGGTGGAAGGATTGGCGAAACTCCGAGCGCCTTTTAAAGAAGGTGGCAAATCTACAGCTGGGAACTCTTCCCAAATGTCGGATGGCGCGGCAGGGGTCATCATTATGTCGGCAGATAAAGCCAAGGAACTCGGTATCAAACCCCTCGCACGTTACGTCGCGTATGCTGTTGGCGGCGTTCCGCCCGAGGTAATGGGAATCGGTCCCATAGCTGCGATCCCCAAAGCGCTAAAACTAGCTGGCTTGAAGAAGGATGACGTTGATCTCATTGAGCTGAACGAAGCCTTTGCATCCCAATCATTGGCGATCATCCGTGAATTGGAACTGGACGATGAGAAGGTCAACGTCAATGGCGGCGCGATCGCTTTGGGTCATCCCCTCGGTTGCACAGGCGCAAAACTGACGACCCAACTCATCTACGAGATGGGGCGGCGCGGCTCGAAATACGGCATGGTCACGATGTGTATCGGCGGCGGCATGGGGGCGGCTGCGATCTTTGAAAATTTACAATAGTTAATTAACCGCCAAGGCGCGGAGAACGCAGAGGTTATATAAAAGTCGCCAAGTTTTTAATTCTTGGCGACCTTAAAAAACTTGGCGCACTCTGCGTCTTGGCGGTTCAAAAAAAGGAGATATAAAAATGGCACTTACAATCAAAACCCTCATGGAAAAAATGCCCGGCGCATTCCTCCCCGAAAAAGCCCCCGGCTTGGATGCAGTCATTCAATTTCACTTCACTGGCGAAGAAGCCAGCGACTGGTACGCTGAGATCAAAGACGACAAAGTCGCAACTGTTGAGGGTGTTCACGATGACCCGAAAATGACAATGACGGCTGATTCTGCGGACTACGTCGGCATCTTCACCGGCGAAGTAGACGGTATGGCTGCTTTCATGCAAGGCAAGCTAAAATTGGCTGGTGATCTGAATCTGGCGATGAAGTTGACGCAAATGTTTAAAATTCGCTAAAGTTAGTTTTAGTAGAAAAGGAAAGAGACGCTTTCGATTGAGAGCGTCTCTTTGCGGATTCCGGTGAAATCATCCACTGATTCCGGTTTATGTCGTCCACTTTAG
>JABGQU010000120.1 GCA_018648605.1 Anaerolineae bacterium
AAAATTAAAAGGCCTCCCCTCCTTTTTGCTTACCCCTATTTATTGAGAAGATACCCCTAATATTTAGGTAAATAGTCTTAGAACAACTATCAAACCGTGCATAAAGAAGTTATGCTAAATAGAGAATTTCAAAAACAAAACCTTGTTGCATAAGAAGTGGCTGTATTTGGAGATAAACTCATATGGAACGCACCCTTTTTTATATTGTCCTCAGCTCTATACTTCTCGCTGCTTGTGGCCCATCGCCTGAAGCAATTGAAACAGCTATCACCCAAACCCAAGTCGCCGAAGTAACCAAAACCCCCATTCCGACAAATACGAAGGCCAAAACACCAACCCCCGATATACACGCCCGACAGGAGTATTTAGTTGCACTTCAACCTCTAATGGTGGAATGGGTGGCCGAATACTCTAAGTTCCAGCAGGCTTTGGACGATTTTCAAAACGATATTCTGCTTATCAATGATGAAGATTGGCACCTTGAAACCAAGAAAGCTTTGGCTAACATGACAACTGCTGCAAAAAAAATGGAAGCACTCCCACCGCCTCCATTAGAACTTAAAAAACTCAATGAGCACTTGCTCGGAATTGTAGAATCTACTAAAGCATTAGAACAAAACTGGAATTTGATGATTTCAAATCCTAACGATGCAACCTACTCTGATAAAACCTCTGCTGCTGTCAACGAGACACAGGAATATTTTAGTCTAATTATTGAAGAACTCGAAAACATATCCCCATAATCCTAGGCCAACGATAAGAAATACTTGTAGGAATAAAGCATTTGACCGCTGGGTCCACAGCTACACAATAAAATATAGACACTGTTGGAGTTGGGCCTGAATACGCTTGGTCATAAGTTCCCAAACTTTAGTTAAAAACGTATGTCTGTAGGAACTAAACTAAAAACCGTTAGATTCTTAGTTTAGCTCCGAAACAAGGAAATTACTAAAAAGTCCCTGTCAAGGACAGGGACTTTGCGTTTAGCAAAAGTTATTCTTTCTCCACCCAAATTGTGACGGGGACATCATTATCAATTTCCACCAGCATGTGCGCCCCGAACTTGCCCGTTTAGGTTGGGACTTGAATCAGAACCCCGAATTTTTGAAAAATTCGGGGTTCTAGTCTTAAAAATATTTCGTGTCCTTTGTGTCAGTATGATGGTCTTTCGAAATCTATTCCCTCTCCAGCCAAATCGTGACAGGACCATCATTGTCGATTTCCACTAGCATATGTGCCCCAAATTTCCCTGTTTGCGTCGGCACGCCGTGGCTTTTCATCAACTCAACAAAACGCTCCACCAGCGGCGCGGCGATGTTGGGATGCGCAGCGTTGATGAAAGAAGGTCTGCGTCCCTTGCGGGTATCGGCGTAGAGCGTGAACTGCGAAACGACAATTGCCTCCCCACCCACATCCAGCAGCGAGAGATTGGTCTTGCCCTGCTCATCTTCAAAGATGCGCATCTCGGCGATCTTCTTCGCCAGATATTGGGCTTGCTCCTCACCGTCATCGCCGCCGATGCCTAAGAGAATAACAATCCCTGTGTTGATTTCGGCAATGCTCTCGCCAGCGACAGATACTTTTCCGTGTGATACGCGTTGAATTAATGCTCTCATGGTGATTCCTTGATTTTTCTTTTTTTTAGGCTAGACGTTCAGCCCCTCTGCCCCTCGCTCCGCTGGGGGCATCCCCCCATTTTGCAAGCAAAATAGGGGGATAATAAAAAAAAAGGGGCGACCGGCCGGTCGCCCCTACAATTGATTGAAACTAATTTATACGATCCGTCCCAACATCGCCTTTGACACTCGATCTACAGTCTCTTTGGCGACAACTCTGGCGCGTTCAGCCCCAGCCATTAAGACATCCTCGATTTTCTCGGGGTGTGCCAATAAGTCATAATACTTTTCGCGCGGCTCTGCCATTGTCTTGTCGATCATCTCGAAAAGCATTTTCTTGGCATCGCCATAACCCAAACCGCCATCGGTGAATTGCTGGCGCATCGCATCCGCTTCTTCTTTGGAAGCAAAATGCTGATAGAGTTGGTAGATCGTTGATTCGTCCGGGTCCTTCGGATCTTCAGGACGTTTCGAATCGGTCACGATCTTCATGATCGATTTTTTGAGTGCTTTTTGCTGGGCAAAGATCGGCACATAATTCTGATAGCTCTTGCTCATCTTTCGGCCATCCAGGCCGGGAATTGCCGCGGCGACTTTCTGGATCACAGGTTCGGGGACGACCAACAATTCTTCGCCGTAGATATTGTTCAGGCTTCCGGCAATGTCACGAGCCATTTCCACATGCTGTTTTTGGTCTTTGCCAACGGGAACCAGATCGGTGTTATACAGAAGAATATCGGCCGCCATCAAGATCGGGTAGGTGAACAAACCCATATTGATGCCGAAATCAGTATCTTTTCCATTCGCTTCGTTCTCAGCGATGAGGGCTTTATAAGCGTGGGAACGGTTCATCAAACCTTTCGACGCCACATTCATCAGGAAAACGGTCAGCTTGTAGATCTCGGGCACATCCGATTGCCGAAATAAAGCCGCTTTTTCCAGATTCAAGCCCAATGCCATATAAGTCGCGGCAACTTCATGTGTCCAGGTTCCTATCAAATTGCTATCACGAACAGCGTTGAGCGCATGCAGGTCTGCAATAAAAATGAATGCTTTATTCGCTTCATTGCTCATATCAATAGCCGGCTTAATTGCCCCTGCCAAGTTACCCAGGTGGGGCATTCCGGTAGGCTTTACACCTGTTAGAACTATTTTATCGGCAAACATGTCTTTCTTCTCCGTTTATTCTTTAATAACCTGTTTCACCAAGCCCAGTACTTCTCCCGGCTCAGCGTGGCGTTTTGTTTGTAGTTTTGAATAGACTAAATTATCACCTACGGTGACTTCGAACTTGCCCCCATCCGATGGGATCAGTTCTATCGCTTCTATATTATATTCAAATGCTCGTGTAAGTTCAGCCATCAGACCGACGGCTCTATCTGTATAGTGTCAAACTGCGCAGTAAACGATACTGATTTTGAGCATATTTCTCTCTCCAAGGCGATTCACAAAAATGTTAGAAAATTATAACATTGCTTTCCCCACTCTTGTCACCTCTATATAAGCGGACTATAATCACGCCGCATTTGAAAATAGTTAAGGAATTAATAAGTTATGCCTGTCTACACCTATCGCTGTGAAAGTTGCGGCATTGAGTTTGATTATCAACAAAAATTTAACGACGCGAATCTAAGCGTATGCCCTGAATGTGATGATAAGAGCTTGCATCGGGTTTATCGCCCGGTCGGCATTGTCTTCAAAGGATCTGGATTCTATGCGACCGATAATCGTTCGCCCTCCGGGTTAAAAGAACGCAACCAAAAAGAAGGCACAGATACCAATAAAGAAGAAAAAACTGAAAAAACAGAGAAAAAAGACACCGAAAAGAAAAGTGCTGAGCCTGCGAAGAAAGAAAGCAAAAGCGAAACCAAGAAAGACTAATTCTTGGTTGATCTGATAGAAAAAAAAAGCCTTCCATTTTTTTTGGAAGGCTTTTCATTTATGCACTAGCTTACTTTTTCTCGACCAGTGCTTCACGTTCTGGGCCCAGCGAAACCCAGCCCACGGGGACTTCTAATAACTCTTCAACTACATCAACATAATCTTTCGTTGCCTGGGGTAGATCAGCGTAATCACGCACGCCGGTGATGTCGGTTTTCCACCCGGGCATACTGCGGAAAACAGGCTCGACGCGCCCCAGTTGATAGGAATCAATATCGTAATAGTGGACGGGCTTCCCATCCAATTCGTAACCGGTGCAGACCTTGACCTCGTCGAAAGCGCTCAGGATATCGAGTTTTGTCAGGAATATCTGTGTGACGCCGTTGACTTGGGCAGCGAAGCGTGTCACTTCACTGTCGAACCAGCCTGCGCGACGGGTGCGCCCCGTTGTGGCGGCGATCTCGCTGAGAACGCTGATAGCGTATTTGTCGTCGAAGATCTCTGTCGGGAGCGGTCCACCCCCAACTCGGGTTGTGTAGGCCTTGGCGATGCCGATCACCGAGTCGATCGCTCGGGGTGGAACACCCAAGCCTGCGGTCGCGGCTGATGCGAGTGTTGTCGATCCGGTCACAAAGGGGTAGGTTCCCCAATCCGTATCCAGCAATGATCCGTTCGCCTGTTCGAGCAGGAAGTTTTTGCCATCGCGCAAACCATCAAGCACCATCGGATATGTCTCGCGGATAAAAGGCTTGATCTCTTCGTAATAGCCGAGATAAATATCGCGGACTTGCGCGAAATTCAGGGCTTCGCCACCTAAAGCCGTGATGATCTTATTCTTCATCTCGATCTGTACCGTTAGCCTGCTCTCGAAGATGCGCAGATCGGCAAAATCACTCCAACGGATGCCGTTATAGCTGACCTTATCGGCAAAGGTTGGCCCGATACCACGTTTGGTCGTGCCGGTTGCTCCCGTGCCTTTGGCGGCTTCGTAGAGACCATCCAGGATTTTATGATAGGGCATGATGAGATGGGCGCGCGGTGAGATGAAAAGGCGCCCTTCCAAATTAATGCCGGCATCTTGCAGAGATGCAATTTCTTTCACCAGCACGCTTGGGTCCATCACCACGCCGCCGCCGATCAGGGCGGTAATTTGTGGGGCGAAAACCCCTGAAGGCACAAGATGGATCTTGAAGGTTCCAAATTCATTGACAATGGTATGCCCAGCGTTATTGCCGCCGTTATAGCGCGCCACGTAATCGTAATCTTTGGCAAAAACGTCAATCGCTTTGCCTTTCCCCTCATCCCCCCATTGTGTGCCTAAAACAACGCGAACGGTCATAATAGCTCCTCTCTATATACGTCATTGCGAGGGAGCGTAGCGACCGAAGAAGCAATCTCCCTCTCTATCTTGGAGACTGCCACGTCGGGCTATCGCCCTCCTCGCAGTGACGTTAGTCTATTAAGGTTTCCTCCGCGATCTCCTTCGCCAAACCAATATAGGTTGCTGGCGAGAGAGCGCGTAATTTGTTTTTCACATCTTCAGCGACATCCAGCATATTCACCCAAACCTGATAACTTTCCACGTCCAGTTTTTTGCCGCGGGTCAGGGATTTGAGATCATCATAGGCGGATGAGATCTGCGCCGCGCGCAGGATGGTCTGCGCTCCTTCGGATACGACTTCCGAATGCGCATCGAGCGTGGATTTCAACTTGGCCTCGTTAACCTGACATCTGCCCAGCCCGCGCGTGATGCTGCCAAAGGCGACGAGCGTATGTCCGAAAGCCGTGCCGAAGCTGCGCCGCACGGTCGAATCGGAGAGATCGCGCTGTAAACGGGATACGGGCAACTTGCGCAAATATTCTGCGAAGAGTGCATTCGCGATGCCCAAATTTCCTTCGGCGTTCTCAAAGTCGATCGGATTCACCTTTTGCGGCATCGTCGACGAACCCACTTCATCTTTTACGACGCGCAATTTTAGCACGTCGTCGCTGATGTAGCGCCACATATCCTGCGCAAAATCGAGCAGGATGCTGTTCGCCAACGAGACTGCCTGAAAGTAGCGCAGCCAATTATCGTAGGGGATGAGTTGTGTGCTGACGGGGTTGGATTTTACGCCCAGCCCTGCCAAGAAATTATTGCCAAATTTTCGCCAATCCACTTCGGGGAAGGCGGCGACCATCGCGTTGTAATTGCCAATTGCGCCCGACCATTTTGCATCAAAAAGATGCGCGGCAATGATCTCACGCTGTGCTTTCAGGCGTGCCAAAAAGACGGCCATTTCTTTCCCGAAAGTGGTCGGGACAGCGGGCTGCCCGTGTGTGCGGGCAAGCATCGGCGTGGATGCGTATTCACGTACGAAATCGGAAAGCTGCTCAATGATCTTATCAAGAGCAGGCAGGAGAACGGCATCCCGTGCTTCGTGCAGGGAGATGGCTTGGGATGTCAGGTTAGCGTCTTCACTTGTGAGACCAAAATGAAGCCAGGAAAGGGTATCCACTAGTGATGTACGTTCGAGGCGGGCGCGTAAAAAGTTCTCGATGGCTTTGACGTCGTGACGGGTGATTTTTTCGAGCGCTTTCACTTCATCCGCATCTTCCACAGAAAAGTTCTCGGAGAGATCTTGTAGAAAATCCAGCTCGTCATCTGTGAGCGGGCGGACGATCTGCGCATCCTGCGACAGGGCGATCAGGTAGGCGATCTCGACCCGCGCACGCCCACGAATATAGGCAAATTCGGAGAAATATGCGCTCAAGGGGGCCGTGACCGTAGCGTAGCGCCCATCGAGCGGGTTAAGAGAGAGAAGGTTGTGTGTGCTCATTAACTTTATTATACTGCTTTGCGATGGAGCATGTTTTTAAAACTTGTAGGGTTTTGTTTGCCATCCCCTTTTGGCTTCCCCCGTGGATAAGGGAATTAATCACAATGTAACATCAGTTGTAAAAAACACAATCGCAGAGGGGGGGGGCTTAGACACTCATCTTGGACTTGAACCAATAAATTTGGGTTAATCGTGGTCGCTCTGCCAAAGGTCTATATCTTTGAAATTAATGGTAAAGTTAATCAACTGGGCTTTGCCCAAAATATAGAAAACTTCCTAATAAAGGATCATTTTTATGGCAACAGAACACGAACGTAATCCCGGGTTGGCACTCGATCTCGATTGGGTACACGGGACAAAAGTTAACCGCAGCGCGGTGGAGCGGCGCACAGCCTCGCTTCCTACTCGTCGCTCCGTGAAGAAAGTTTGGCAGGCAGCCTGGCTACTGCGGGCAGTCACCTGCATCGATCTGACCACCCTCGCCGGGGATGATTCCCCGGGTCGCGTACGCCGCCTTTGTGCGAAAGCACGTCAGCCCCTGCGTCCAGACTTGATCAAAGCCTTGGGTGCAGAAGAGATGAATATCACCACGGGCGCGGTCTGTGTTTATCCAGCGATGGTGCCTTATGCGGTTGAAGCTTTGGATGGCATAAATATCCCCGTTGCATCCGTCGCGACTGGTTTCCCCTCTGGATTAACCCCTTTCCCGCAGCGCATTGACGAAGTCAAACAAGCGGTAGCCGATGGGGCAAAGGAAATTGATATTGTCATCACCCGTCATCACGTCCTGACCGGAAATTGGTCGGCACTCTACGACGAGATCAAAGAGTTCCGCGCGGTTTGTGGCGATGCCCACATGAAAAGCATTCTCGGTGTTGGTGATCTGGCTAATTTAGAACAGGTCTATCAGGCCAGCATGGTCGCCATGATGGCAGGCTCTGACTTCATCAAAACGTCTACGGGCAAAGAAGGCGTCAATGCCACGCTAAATAATAGCCTTGTCATGGTGCGTGCCGCGCGCGATTATTTTGAAAAGACGGGTCACAAGGTCGGCTTTAAGCCTGCTGGCGGAATCAAAACCGCCAAAGACGCGATGGCTTGGCAATTCCTGATGAAAGAAGAATTGGGCAACGACTGGCTGAAATCGGACTTGTTCCGCTTTGGCGCAAGCAGTCTGTTAACCGATATTGAACGCCAACTTTCGCATTATGTGACCGGACGATACGCCGCCCGCCATCACATGCCGATGGGCTAGGAGTACGTATTTATGGAACTCAAAGAGGTATTTGAAACAATGGCTTACGGTCCTGCACCCGAATCTCCCGCCGCAGTCACCCAATGGCTGGAAGATCATGATCGCAAATTTGGTCAGTTCATTAATAATGAATGGGTGACATCCGAAGGCGCAGAATATTATCCGAGCCATAACCCGGCGACGGGCGAGAAGTTGGCAGAAACCATGCAAGCCGATCAACCCGAAGTGGATGCCGCTATTGCGGCTGCACGCAAAGCTTA
Source organism: Anaerolineae bacterium (assembly GCA_018648605.1). GTDB lineage: Bacteria > Chloroflexota > Anaerolineae > Anaerolineales > Villigracilaceae > Desulfolinea. The sequence goes on from JABGQU010000120.1 coordinate 7,832, forward strand.
TAAAAAATGGAGCAAAACCCCGGGCGTGGAACGTGCGCGTTATATGTACGCCATCGCCCGCAATATCCAGAAGCACCATCGTTTGCTGGCTGTGCTCGAAAGCATGGATAACGGTAAACCGATCCGCGAATCGCGCGATATCGATGTCCCCATGCTGGCGCGCCATTTCTACTATCACGCTGGTTGGGCGCAGTTGATGGATAAAGAATTGCGTGATTATCAATCTGTCGGCGTGATCGGGCAGATCATCCCCTGGAATTTCCCCTTGCTGATGTTGGCATGGAAGATCGCTCCGGCAATCGCGCTGGGCAACACCGTGGTCTTGAAGCCCGCATCCTATACACGTCTTTCTGCGCTGCTTTTCGCTGAGATCGTTGCTGAGTCCGGGCTTCCGCCCGGCGTGGTCAATGTCGTTACCGGCAGCTCCAAGGCTGGCTCCATGATCGTTCAACATCCCGATGTGGATAAGATCGCCTTCACCGGCTCAACCGATGTCGGGCGCATTTTGCGCCGTCAAACGGCTGGCACGGGCAAGAAAATCTCCCTCGAGCTGGGCGGTAAATCCCCCTTTGTCGTTTTTGATGATGCCGATATAGATGGTGCCATCGAAGGTGTCGTGGATGCGATCTGGTTTAATCAAGGGCAGGTCTGCTGTGCCGGTTCGCGCCTGCTTTTGCAGGAAAATATCGCCGAGAAATTCATCATCAAACTCAAGGCACGCATGAATAAACTCCGCGTGGGTGATCCGCTGGATAAATCCATTGATATGGGCGCGATCGTGCATCAATCTCAATGGGATACGGTCGATGAGTGGGTTAAGATCGGGGAAGCCGAAGGCGGCGAGGTTTATCATGCGGATATTGAGATGCCCATCCAGGGCTGTTTCTACCCCCCAACACTCGTAACCGGACTTGACCCGGCGGCTGAGATCGTACAAGAAGAGATATTCGGTCCCGTACTGGTTTCCATGACCTTCCGCTCCCCGGCAGAAGCTGTTGCCCTGGCAAATAATACCCGTTACGGTTTGGCTGCCAGCGTCTGGAGCGATAATATCAATTTAGCGCTGGATGTTGCTAGCAAGATCAAAGCTGGCTCTGTCTGGGTCAACTCGACCAATCTCTTTGATGCCGCATCCGGTTTTGGCGGCTATCGTGAAAGCGGATTTGGGCGTGAAGGCGGCGAAGAAGGTTTATATGAATATCTGCGCCCCGTCTGGCAAGATCGCCCCCTCCCCGCAGAAGAATTTGACCCCGAAGCCGAGTGGGGGGCTACCACGCCAACGCATCCGTTAATGCCCAATGGCAAGCTGAGTTTAGCGGAACCCGGTGTGGATCGCAGCCCGAAGATGTATATCGGTGGCAAGCAAAAACGTCCGGATGGCGCGTATACGCGTGCGGTCTTAAATCCCAAAGGCGAATTGGTCGGTCAGGTCGGTGACGGCAACCGAAAAGATATCCGTAATGCGGTTGAAGCCGCTCATGCCGCTCATACCGCCAAGCCGGGCTGGGCCATGCGTCATGGACATAATCGTGCACAGATCCTGTATTTTATTGCGGAAAATCTGCACGCTCGTGCCGATGAGTTCGCCGCCCGCCTGCGCGCAATGACGGGACAAACAGAGAAAGCCGCTCGCACTGAAGTGGAGAAATCCATTGATCGTTTATTCACTTACGCTGCCTGGGCAGACAAATATGGCGGCACGGTGCAAGAGACCACTTTGCGCGGAATCACGGTTGGCGTGAACGGTCCTGTGGGCGTGATCGGCATTGCTTGCCCGGATGAAAATCCATTGCTGGGTTTTATCTCGCTGATGGCTCCGGCCATTGCGCGCGGCAACACAGTTGTGATGCTCCCCAGCCAGAAATATCCGCTGAGTGCTACAGATTTTTATCAGGTTCTGGATACATCCGATGTGCCTGGCGGTGTCGTCAATATCGTCACCGGCGACCGCGACCACCTGACGAAAACCTTGATGAGCCACGACGATGTAGATGCGCTCTGGTACTTTGGCACAGCTGCTGGCAGCTACCATATCGAATATGAATCCGCACATAATATGAAACAAACCTGGGCAAATTACGGTCAATCCCGCGATTGGCTGGATGATGAGCAGAGTGCCGGACACGATTTCCTTCACCATGCCACACAGGTCAAGAATATTTGGGTTCCGACGGGTATCTAGTAAAAATAGAATCAAAAATCCCCTGCAAATAAATGCAGGGGATTTTTGATTGGCTCTTAGCGTGCTCTCGAACCAAATATTTGTTTTTGATGATTGATCGGTTCTGAAATAGATGTGAGCGTGATGTTTTCTTTTATCGTGTGAATAAATGCCTCTCCAAAGGTTTCGAAAATCTCATCACAGATCAGACATTTCAGTTTTTCATGTGTACATGTTTTGCTTGGTGGCGGAAATGCACTTGCAATATATGCTCCAGGAGTTTCTTTGCAGTAGACACACTCAAAACTGGTGAAGCGGAGTTTTGTAATTAAGCCTGACATCGCTTAACGACAATTAGAATTACTCATCACGTTGCGTCAGGTAATAATCTTACTTTGAATCACAGTTGCCGGGAATAGA
>JABGQU010000121.1 GCA_018648605.1 Anaerolineae bacterium
AACTCAATTTGGGTTGGTCTTTTTCATCTACCCCAAATTATTGAGATGATACGAATATTTCTTATAAACGTTTTATGAAAACAACTACAGCCGAAATGCAGGTGCTTTTCCCCCCATCCACTCTTTCTCGTTGGCTGCGCGAGCAAATGGCACCGCTGATGTCAAAAACAGCTATTGTGGTTGATCTAAAAAAATTTCCGCTTCCCTTCTCAGTCTTGCGCTTATTTCTCTCTCCCTTTTTCTTCAAAAATAAAACCCCGCATGTTGTGATCCTGGTCGATAAGTGGATGCGTTTCAGCACCGAAATGGAAAGCTACCGCTCAGGTGGCGATGTTGTCGATAATAGCCGCAGCGATAGCCGCAATGCCCTTCTCGCCTCTCTCATGGAAGAAGAATGAAAATATATTTTGCATGTTCTATTACGGGTGGGCGCGAATACGAAAAAGCCTATCAAGCCATTACACGTTTCTTATTGGATGCAGAACACGAGGTCCCGACCGCGCATCTCGCCGAAACGGGGATCGTCGATCTTGAACGTGTTGCCGCCCCGAACGATATTTACGCACGTGACGTGAACTGGATTCAAACCAGTGAGATTCTTCTCGCCGAAATCAGTGTCCCCTCACATGGCGTTGGCTATGAAATTGGTTATGCTTTAAGTTTGGGAAAACCGGTTTTATGTCTACACGATGCAAATAGGGCGGTCTCGAAAATGATCACAGGAAACCCACACCCCTTACTCACTATAAAATCATACAAGGATCATAAACAAGCAATTGTAGAGATTGACAGTTTTGTGAAGAAGGTCACAAATAATTAGTGATTATCAGCTTTGTGAATTGAAGCACAATGAAGTAAGATACTGGTGGAGACGAAAAGTTATCTTACAAAGATGCTCCTCAAGTCTCCTCCTTTGGCGAAAGCCTCCGCCAGATTAACCTCTGTGCGGAGGCATTGCTTTAACGGTAGTTTTTCAAGATGGCAAAACTACGGTGAAGACCGAGCCTACACCCAATTTTGTTTGAACCCAAATACGCCCCTGGTGACTCTCTACAATTGTTTTAACGATAGCAAGCCCAAGTCCTGAGCCTGATTCGTGTGAGACAGCATTTTTCGCACGATAAAACTTTTCGAAAATATGCGGCTGATCTTCAGGCGAGATTCCCGATCCCTGATCTTCTATTCTAAAGATAATTTCACTGCCTTCGTGATGAAGTTTGATTGAAACTATTTTCCCTTCAGGGGTATATTTGATCGCGTTATTGATCAGGTTATCAAACATTTGTCGCAATCGGACAGGGTTACCGTGCATAAGGGGTAATGTTGGGGCGATCTCAACTTCTAAGACTTGCTTTTTGTTGGTATAGAGGCTTTCAAGATTGCTAAGGGTATATCGTAAGATACTATCCAGGTGGATCGATTCACGGTGCATATCAAAGCCAGCTTCAATGCGACCAAGATCGAGCAGATCGTCTATCAGAGCGGTAATATCTTTTACACTTTCTTGAATGCGGTGAACAAACTCGGCTTGTTGTTCATTTACAGAGCCGACGCGCTCGAGTAATTCGGTATATCCTAAAACAGCCGTGAGGGGCGAGCGCAGATCATGCGAGACCGTGTGCACAAAATCATCTTTTAGGCGGTTTAATTCTTTAAGATAGGAAATATCTTGCATGGTGATCGCAGCACCAACCCCTTGAATAGGGGTGTATTGGGCGCTGAAGATACGATTATCGTCGAGATTAACTTCGTGATAGCGGAGTGATTTTTCTTCTTTGCGGCGCAGGAGATTTAAAATATCGCCTTGCGTGATTACGTCTGTAATTACTTTGTCACGTACATCAGGCACCTGAACATTGAGGGCAGAGCACATGGCCTCATTAATAAGTTGAATGCGTTCCTGATGGTCGATGATCATAAGAGCATCGTCCATATTGGAGAGTACTGCTTCAAACTTGGAGCGTTCCATATCAGATGCCTGATAAAGACTCGCATTATCAATGGCAACGGCAGCATAATCTGCCAAGAGTGAGAGCAATAAAGTATCGCGCTTGCTAAAGGGGAGTTGGTATTTGCGATTATCTACGCCCAGAACGCCAATGATTCGATCCTTTATTTTTAGAGGCACATAGATCAAAGCTTGCACAAGATAAGCCGTTTTAATCTTGTGCAAAGAATCTTTGTTGAAGCTAAGTGCTTCGCCAGTTTCGATCACTTGCCCGGCAAGTGTATCGGTGACCGGCAGCCTGAAGTTATTAATAAAGCCTTCTTCGAAATTATGACCGGCACGCATATAAAGTTCATTGCTTTCCTCATCGAGGAGTAATAAACTACCTTCTTCTGCCGAGGTCAATTTGACGGCTGCGCTGACAACATTATTCAGAACCGTGTCAACATCAAGGCTGCTGGCAATATCTCTGCCAACGGCCAGCAAAACTTCGAGTTCGCTAATGCGCTTTTCAAGCGAAGTTGTGTTTCGCTTAACTTCTCTACGCATCCAATCGCCTGTGTGTTGGGCACGCAGGAGGCTGCTTTTTACTGCATCGATAATTTCATCTGTTTTTAGGGGAGGTTCAAGATATGCGCTGACACCTGCTCGTAATGCCTCGCGGATCAGCTCAGCAGAGGTGTCTGTTGCCAGAAAAATAATGGGAAGCGTGGGGAATTTTTTGAGAAAATCTTCTACCAACACCGTGCCCTTTTCATTCTTTAGGCTCGTGCCTAAAAGAAGCAGAGCGGGGTGACTTTCTTGCATGATCTTCTCAATGCCCGCTCGATCATGTGCTATTACTGTTGTATAGCCAACAGCACGTAGCGCACGCGACAATAGCTGAAGCGTCGTAGATTCATCAAGTGCGAGAATGATCAGTTCGGCGGTCATATTATTCGGGTTGAGAAGGAAGCGTTTTCTCTGTTCTTTCAGAGAGACGTTTTAGAGAGGCTTGCGCAGTTATTAGCGCCTGCTTTTGTTCTTTATTCAGCTCCCCTAATTTATTTTCTGACAAAAGATTTAGAGAAAAGAGCGCTGCTTTTAATTCTTCTTGCAAAGTAGAGCGTAATGTTTCCAAGATCTGATTTTGGCGCTTTTCACTTGCACGCGAACCTTCGGCGTTTTGTCTTAGAGCGCGGAAGAGACGTGCATTAACCAAAGAGATGGATGCATAATCACCAACAGCTTCCAACAACGACTGTTCGCTTTTTTCAAAAGGCTTTTCTTTTTGGCGCACCATAATAAGTAAACCGATCACTTCATCTTTCGCTTTGATCGGCACCACAATAGCGGCTTTGCCCAAAGCCGAAATCTTAAAGCGCTGCAAGGGCTCCCCGTGAATGGCTAAAGTTTCGCCAGAAAGGGCAACAAGTGAACTTATCCCATCATCGAGAGGCTGGTTAACTTTCTTCGCCCAGGTTCTTGGAAGCTTATGTTGAGATGTGAGGAGGTAAGAAGAGCTTTTCGCTTCGTCTCGCAGCAAAAGCCACCCGATATCTGCCGTAGTGATATGGATTGCCCCCTCCACGATCTTATCGAATAAAAGTCGCTGATCGGTAACAGAAATAACAGCTTTCCCGATGGAGAGCATGGTTTTTAGCTCATGCACTTTTTGTTTTAATTCGAGATTGGTTGCTTTCAAACGCTGATCTAATTGCACGCGGTCGTTAGCGCCGCGCACCTGCCGAAGCCCACGATCTACAGCCGCGACCACCTCGGTCTCACGTAAGGGAGAAAATAAATAATCCGATGCGCCCAAGCGTAAGGCTTGCATTACATCATTTTCTTCGTCTTTTTCTGCCAGAACAATAATAGGGGTTTCGGGGCTTTGCGCATGTAATCCGACCAGTAGATCTTTCCCGCTGATACCGACCAGGCTTAGATCTAAAATAACCAGATCGGGTGAGAGTTTTACAGCCTCCTGAATGGCCTGATTTGCATCAGAAACGACTTTTACTTGATATCCCACAGGCTTTAAAGCCTGTCTGGCGATCACATCGCTGATATCAGGATCATTTTCGATAAGAAGGATTTTTTCTCTTGATTTGGCCATATTCTCTCTGCGGAACCACTATTTTAAGGATTGTATCACTCTTTTGTCCTACTCCTTGGCAAGGCGGTTTAAATTTTAAAAGGGTTTTAATTGTCTAAAAGAAAACCATTGAAAATGTTATACTTGCCAAAATTCAGCACAAACTATAAGGAAGAAATATGAAAGAATTTCTCTGGTGGCGCGATGGTGTTATTTATCAGATTTACCCGCGATCTTTTTTAGACACCACGGGTAACGGGCTTGGTGATTTGGCAGGTATTACCGCCAAGCTCGATTATCTTGCCGAGCTGGGCGTAGATGCCCTGTGGCTCTCACCTTTTTATCCAACCCCCGATGCTGATTTTGGATACGACATCAGCGACCATGTGGATTTGGACACGCGCTTCGGCTCACTGGCGGATTTTGATATTCTAGTGGAAGCAAGCCACAGGCGGGGGATCCGTATCGTCCTTGACCTCGTCCTGAATCACACCTCCGATCAGCATGCCTGGTTCCAGGAATCATCCGCTAACAAAACCAATCCCAAAGAAGATTGGTATCTCTGGCAGGATGAGATCCCCAATAATTGGGAAGGCGTCTTCGGCGGCAAAGCCTGGACATGGAACGAGCAGCGCGGGCAATATTATTACCACATGTTCCTAAAGGAACAGCCCGATGTGAATTGGCGCAACCCCGAAGTGCGCAAAGCCCAAATGGACGTAGTGCGCTTCTGGCTCGAACGCGGCGTGGACGGTTTTCGGCTGGATGTTTTCAACGTTTATTTCAAAGACGATCAACTTCGCAGTAATCCGAAAAAAATGGGACGCAGAGCCTTTGAGCGCCAAATCCATCTTTACGACGGTGACCAGCCCGAAATGGAAGGGGTGCTTAAAGAAATGCGCACGCTTTTGGATACCTACCCTGAACGCTACGCGGTCGGGGAAACCTTTTTTGCTACGCGCGAAAAAATCCTGCGCTACAACGGTGAGACGAAGTTACACGCCGCCTTCGATTTTGCCTTCTTGTGGAGCAAATACCGCCCGCAGCAATTGCTCAAAGCGATCAACAATTGGGAAGAGCTTGCCGAAGAAACCGGGCTTTGGCCCAATTATGTATTGAGCAATCACGATACGCCGCGCCCCGCTACGCGCCATGCCAAAGGTGAAAGTGATGCGCGCACCAAAGTGATGATGGCGCTTTTGCTCACTATGCGTGGCACGCCTTTCCTCTATTACGGCGAAGAGATCGGGATGCGCGATATATCGCTAAAACGCAGCGAGATCATGGACCCGCCCGGAAAGAAATATTGGCCCTTCAATAAAGGACGCGATGGCTGCCGCTCTCCCATGCAGTGGGATGAGAGCAAAAACGCAGGCTTCTCAGATGGAAAACCCTGGTTGCCTGTGCACCCCAACCATCAAAAACGGAATGTGAGTGCGCAACAAAAAGATGAGAATTCGATTTTCAACTTTACGCGTAAATTGATCGCTCTTCGAAAAGAATATGAAACCTTGCGGCACGGCAAATTTATTCATCTAGAAGATATGCCGCGCGATGTACTGGCTTATTTGCGTGAAGGGGATGATGAGCGCATTTTGGTTCTTTTAAATTTCAGTCAGAAAAAACAGCAGATGGATTTGCCATCCAACTCCTGGGAAATTTTCTTTTCCGAAGAAAGACAGGAAATGCTGGAGACAGATCAAATTTCTCTCGTTCCGAATGAAGTCCTGCTGCTCAAAACCAAATAAGGAAGAAAATGAAAATCGAAGCTGCCCTCCAACAATATCCCAAAGAAGACCTGACCCGAACGCCCACCCCGCTTCAGCATCTCCCGCATTTGAGCACTGATCTGGATGTGAACTTCTACCTTAAACGCGACGACCTGACCGATCTCGCGCTGGGCGGCGATAAGCCCCGTAAATTGGAATATGAGATCGCCCAAGCCAAAGCAAAGGGAGCGGACACTCTCGTCACCTGCGGAAGTGCGCAGAGTAACCATGCCCGTTTAACAACAGCCGCTGCGCGCCGCCTCGGACTCGACGTGGCTGTGGTACTCAGCCACGATCAATGGCACGCCATTCAAGGGAATCTGCTAACTGTCTACCTGATGGGTGCGCGCGTGGAGATGATCCATACCGAAGATCATTGGGACTTGGAAGAACATGCGCTGAACCTTGTCCGCGAACTTGAAGCCGAAGGGCGCAAACCGCATTATATTCCCGTTAGCGGGACAACGCCGCATAGCTCGCTGGGCTATATTAGTGGTGCGTTGGAAACCCTAACACAACTCAAAGAGCAGAATATTATTCCAGACGCGGTTTACCTCCCCTTTGGAACGGGCGGAATCTTTACCGCGATGTTACTCACTTTTCGTGAGCATGGCATTGATGCACCCTTCTTCGGGATCAGCGTCAATCGCAACCTCGATAAGTGTGATGCCAATCTCGAAAAATGGTGGGCCGCCCTCTGCGAATTGCTGGATATTGATCCCGCCCGCCCGCGTGGAGAATTTCACCTCTACGAGGAGTTCATTGGCAAAGAATACGGAGACCCGACCGAAGCCGGGTTGGATGCGATCCTGAAAATGGCAACCGCCGAGGGCATCTTGCTTGACCCTGTCTATTCGGGGAAGGTTTTTTCGGGTTTCCTCTCACATCATGCCAAAGGGGACTGGGGGCAGGGTAAGAATATCCTCATGCTGCATTCTGGCGGCGTGCCTGCTATCTTTGCCTATGCTGGCATTTTGGAAGAGCATCTGCGTAAGCGGGGGAGGCTCTAAAAAAACCCCTTGTTTAAGGGGGAGTCATAGGGGGAGGAAAGAGCACGTTTGCATTTTCACGGGGGGAAAGTATACTGATACCAAGATGAATGCCCTTCCATATATTCCTGGTACACAGAACGAGAATCCTTCCCCGTTGGCGCGCTTTTTGCCGCTGCTCGAGGCGGGGGTTTCTACCACGTGGTTCGAAGAGAATTTAACGGCAAATGCCTGGGTGCTGGATCCATTTGGGGGTTCTCCTCAGCAAGCCCTTTGTCTGGCGCGAAGCGGGGCGAGGGTATTGGTTGCGGCGAATAATCCCATTACACGTTTTTTGCTGGAGATGGCTGCCGATCCGCCATCCGAATCTGATTTTAATGCCGCTCTCGCAGAGTTGGCTGCCTCGCGTAAAGGCGATGAGCGTCTTGAAAGCCATCTGAAAAAGCTCTATGAAAGCGAATGCGCGAATTGCAAAAAGATGCTCATGGTGGATGCGTTTTTATGGCACAAGGATGCCGAAGTGCCTTTTGCGCGCATCTATACCTGCCCGCATTGCGGCGACGCGGGTGAACGGCCGACAACCCTCGCGGATGCTGAGCGCGCATCTTCGCTATTAGCGAGCGACAAACTGCACCGCGCGCGTGTGCTGGAGCGGGTAGCACCGCTGAATGACCCCGACCGCGAATATGCTGAAGAAGCCTTGCACGCTTATTTGCCGCGCGCACTCTATGTGCTGACGATGCTCATTAATCGACTCGACAGCCTTTCGCTTTCGCCACCACGTCAGCGTGCGCTCGAAGCACTTTTGCTCACAGTTTGCAATGCGGCGAATACACTTTACCCACACCCAGTCGAGCGTCCGCGCCCGAAACGATTGATCGTGCCAGGGCAGTTCTATGAGCATAATCTTTGGAAAACGCTCGAAGAGGGCATTGCCCTTTGGGTGAACCAAGCCGCGCCAACGCCGCTCACGCTTTTCCCTGAAATTCCCCCTGAAAGCGGCGGGATTTGCATTTTCGAAGGCAAACTTAAAGATCTTGCTGAGAGCGAGAAAATGCCAAAATTTGATGCATCTATCACCGCCATCCCGCGACCGAATCAGGCCTTTTGGACTCTCTCGGCGCTTTGGGCTGGCTGGCTTTGGGGGCGCGAAGCCGCCGAGCCTTTCAAGGTTGGGCTGCGCCGTCAACGTTACGATTGGGGCTGGCACGCGGGCGCACTGCAAGCCGCTTTTCATCATCTTGGCGCACTTCTGCCGCTCAAAACACCTGTCTTCGCCCTGCTGGCTGAGCCGGAACCATCCTTCCTTTCGGCAGCTACCATTGCTGCTGCGTCTGCTTTTCAACTAAAAAATATCGCTATGCGCACAAAGCACGACCCTATCCAGATTTTGTGGGAACGTGCCGATGGTGGGAAGAAAGAAAAATTGGATGTGGAAAGCGCGGTCTACGAAGATCTTCACACACGAGGCGAAACGGCAACTTACCTGCATCTCCACACCCAGGCATTGAGCGGATTCGCGCGTGCCCAAAACTTGCTCCTGTCGCAAGAAACAGCCGACGAAGCCCTCAGCCGCATCCACGCAAATATCGAAGATGCGCTGCGTAATAACCCAAATCTGACTTGCTACGATGGCAGCGAGAAGAATATTCAGATCGGCTTGTGGGGTTTTGCCAACCAGGAAGACGACACTGTCCCTCTCGCCGACCGTGTCGAAATGGCGGTCGTGCGCTATCTCAGCCATAACCCCAAAAAAACGATTTTCGAGATCGAGCGCGAGATCTACCCGCAATTTACAGGTTTGGAAACACCCTCCAAAGCCCTTGTTGCCGCGATATTAGAGTCCTACGCCGACCGCGCCGATAACGGGATGTGGAGCCTGCGTCCGAAAGATGCCCCCTCCGTACGCCACGCTGACCTCGACGAAATGCGCGCCCTGCTCACTGATATAGGGATGCGGCTGGGCTATACCATGCATCAGGTTAACGATAAGACCTTGCTCTGGGGCGATAAAGCTGACCCCGATTATTATTTCCAGCTGATCGCATCTGCATTGGTGCACGAGTTTTTCATCCAAACACGTTGGGCGCATGAAAAAAGCATCATCATCATCCCCGGCGGGCGGGCAGGATTGCTGGCCTACAAAGAAAAACGAGACCCGGCTCTGCACGCTTTGGCTGAGCGATGGCATTTCATCAAATTCCGCTTATTGCGTTCTTTGGGGGAGATCCCCATCATCACCAAAGAAACCTGGGATGAGCAGATCGGCGGCGATCCCATCGAGGGGCGTTCGCAGAGTCAGTTGATGATGTTTTAGTTGAAATTGGAAACGAGACGCGGAATGCTTTTGTATAGAAGGAATCTCGCTCTTAAGCAAATCAGATATGATGAAGAAAATTATATACGACCTTGGCGCCAATAATGGGGATGATATTCCATATTACCTTTTGAAGTCGGATCTTGTTGTTGCTGTGGAAGCTAACCCAACTCTCTGTCAGATAATCAATAAAAGGTTTCAGGTTGAAATTGAGCAAGGGGAGCTTGTTGTAGAGAATTGTGTTTTAACCGTAGAAGAAGATGTATCAGAAGTTAGTTTCTACATACACAAAGAAGACCATGTGCGTAGTCAATTTCCAAAGCCTCCTCCGGAAGAATTAATCAATTATGAGGCAGTATTGCTGCCTTCCAAGTCGGCAATACGTATCATAGAGAAATATGGGGAGCCATATTATATAAAAATAGATATCGAGCATTATGATAGTGAAATATTGCAGGCGCTATATGAAAGTAATTTTTTCCCGCCATTTATTTCTGCGGAGACACATGATATTAAGGTGTTTTCATTGTTGGTAGTGATGGGTTATGGTGCTTTTAAACTAGTAGAAGGCAGGGCTGTGTCGCATGTATATTCTGGTTGCTCTATTCAGCACGGGCAAGAAAAGATATCTTACTCATTCCCTTACCATTCGGCAGGTCCATTTGGAAATGATATTAAAGGAAAATGGATGAACGCAGAAAACTTTCTTCGATTATTAGCGTACGAAGGATTGGGATGGAGAGATATTCATGCAGCTCGTTTTGAGAAAGCAGATTCATCTGCGATGCCTTCTTTAATAAAATATGGGAAGCATCTCATAAAATATAAGTTGATGAGTTACATTCCCGAAGCCTTAAAGGTCTTAATAAAAGACTTGGCTCGGAGGTTTCGCGTTGTTTTTAGAGCTACCTAATAAAAAGAACAAATAAAACTTATAAAATTATGTCACTGCGAGGAGGGCGATAGCCTGACGCGGCAGTCTCCTCCACGGAGAGGGGGATTGCTTCGCCCCGACGAGTGCCCGAAAGGGTAAAAGCATCGGGGCTCGCAAAGACATATCATTGTGTAATTTCTAAATAATTCATCCATAAGAAGCTTGGATTCAAGTCGTAAGTGCAACAGGTTGATATCCGAAGAATACCTC
>JABGQU010000122.1 GCA_018648605.1 Anaerolineae bacterium
AGAACTCAATTTGGGTTGGTCTTTTTCATCTACCCCAAATTATTGAGATGATACTTGCCACCCTTAAAAATCACCTTCCTGGCAAAAAGTATTTCTCGTTAATACCTGCCCACTGTCGAATCGACCTTCAGCGCATACGCTTCAATGCCACCATGCAAACTGACTACATTCTGCCGCCCCTGAGATAATAACCAGTTTGTCACTTGGGCACTACGAATGCCATGATGACAAACCACAACAATCTCCGAATCTTCAGGCAGCGCTTCCATGCCACGTTGCGCTATTTGGCTAAGTGGAGCCAAGCGTAAGCGTGCATCATCCCATCTCGCACGAGTCAGCTCCCACGACTCACGAACATCCAAAAGGATGAATTCCTGATCAGACCTGAGCCTTTCGCCCAAATCTTGAACACTGATCTCTGGAGTATTCAAGCGCGCCAGAACCCTCGTCGTACCGCCCTCATCTCTTCGGTGGTCACAAAAGCTTCCTCGTCCACTTCACGAATGATCGCTGCAGCCAAAGAAACGCGTTTTCTTAAAACAGCAATATTTAGCAAGCTCACCATGCCATCTTTACCGCGCGCAGGAACCTCCGTCACGGCGAAGCCATCGTCGCGCAGCTTCTCGGCCAACTCTGCCCCGCGCAGGGAGCTGACGACCTGCACACGAACAAATCCGATCGCCATTTTTTCTTCGATCCAGACGCCGAGTACGCCGCCTGTTGCAAATCCTGCCGCGTAGCTAACAATATTGAGAAAATTATCTAAACTACTCAACACAGAAGTGATGGCGAGAACAAAAATGATCGATTGAAAAAAGCCAAGCAACCAGGAAATCCCTTTATTCCCACGTATGCCGACCAAGAATCGTAGCGTACCGAGAGCCATATCGATCAGGCGCAAGGAAAAAATCGTTAGCGCAAAAGCCCAAGCAGGGAACGTGAGGAGAAATTCTTGCATTTTATTTTCCTATTATCAGCCATGCCTCTGCGAGCATGTTTTTGCGAAGCGGTCTCGCCACAAGAGGAGATTGCTTCGCTGATGAAACTGGCTCGCAGAGGAATAATTGTCAGTCTCTGAGCGTAGCGCGGACGAAGACGACGCGTGCCCTTCGGCTCTTGTAAATCTCGTCCTTCGTCTACACGCCCATTCGGTCGTTCCGCTCAGGAACTCTAAACTATTTCACCGCCGGCAAATATAACTGCTCCACATACTCTTTGACCATGCGGCGCATGCTGAACTGCGGAGTGATGGTGCGCAAATTATTTTTCATCATCTTGATCCACTTCACCGGCAGGTTATCGCCATCACGGTCATAGTAAAGTGGGATGATCTCATTTTCCAAAGTGGCGTACAGGCTGGCTATATCGCCTTCATCTTGTGATTCGGTATCAGGCGCAACATCATCGCCAATGGCCCAGCCATTATGACCATTATACGCCTCGCGCCACCAACCATCTAAAACAGAGAAGTTCAAGGCGCCATTCATGGCAGCTTTCATCCCCGATGTGCCTGAAGCTTCATTGGGGCGACGGGGGGTATTCAACCAGACATCTACGCCCTGAACAAGATAACGGGCAACATTCATATCGTAATCTTCGAGGAAAACGAGACGCCCGCCATTTTCGGCTTTTTTCACCGCCCGATAGACTTCCTGGATAAGCTGCTTGCCCGGTTCATCCGCAGGATGCGCTTTACCGGCAAATATGATCTGGAGAGGCTGATTGGGGCGATTGAGCAAGCCCAAAATGCGGTCGAGTTCAGAGAGGATCAAATTTGCGCGTTTGTAGGTTGCGAAGCGACGCGCAAATCCTATTGTGAGCACGTAGGGGTCAAGCAATGCGCCAGAGGCAAGCGCCTGCACGGGGTGGAATCCACCTTTGATCCAGCGGCGACGCGTCCGTTCCATCATATAGAAAACGAGCTTACGTTTGAGGTGATTGCGGACTTCCCAAAGCTCCTTGTCGGGGATATTGTCAATCCCATCCCAAAGGCTGGGATCGTCGAGGCGGCTGAGCCAATTTTCGCCAAGGTGATTTTCGTAGAGTACGCCCATACGACGCGCCAACCAGGTGGAGGCATGAACGCCATTGGTAACGTAACCGATCGGCACATCATCTTCTGCTTTGGCAGGCCACAGGAAATTCCACATACCGCGCGCTACGCGGCCATGCAATTCTGAGACACCATTGCGCTCGTCGGAGTAACGCAGTGCAAGCACCCCCATGCTAAAGGTTTCGCCCCAGGATTGCTGGTTGCGTGCCAAGCTAACGAATTCATCGCGGCTTAAGCCCAACTGGGGCCAAAGCGCAGCGAGGTATTTATCTATCATCCAAAGAGGGAATTCATCGTTCCCAGCCGGGACAGGTGTGTGTGTGGTGAAGACATTATTAACACGCGTCTCTTCAATGGCTTCAGCAAAGGTTTTGCCGGTTTCGACCACTTCGCGGGCACGTTCCAAAATTTGAAAAGCTGCATGGCCTTCGTTCATATGCCAAACGCCGGGATTATGCCCCAATTTGCGCATAGCGCGCACGCCACCCACGCCGAGTAAAACTTCTTGCGAGATGCGCAAATTGATGTCGCTCCAATAGAGGCGCCCAGTCAACTTACGATCTTCGGGATTATTCTCGATAACATTTGAATCCATTAAGTAGAGCGGAATACGCCCAACACGCACCTCCCATAAACGTGCGGTAACAACGCGATCAGGAAATTCGACGCTGACCGTAACGGGACTGTCGTTCTCGTCCATCATTGGAACAAGGGGCAAATTATTAAAGTCCAGCGGATTATTAACCGCATCTTGCCAACCATCTTCTGAGATGCGTTGTGAGAAATAACCCTCTGCGTAGAGGAAGCCAATTCCCAAAAGGGGCAAGCCCAGGTCAGAGGCTTCTTTCAGATGGTCACCGGCCAAGACGCCCAAACCGCCAGAGTAAATGGGCAAGGTTTCATGTAAGCCAAATTCCATCGAGAAATAGGCAACAGGATTTTTGAAAAAATCTGCATGAGCTTCATCACACCAGGTGCCTTCGCTTGCCATATAGGTATCAAAAGCCGTGAAAACTTGATCGTAATTTTCAATGTAGGCACTTTTTTGCGCCGCTTCGTTCAGGCTTGAGCGGTTTACCTCACGCAAAAAAGTAATTGGGTTATGCGCCAAGCGTTCCCATAATTCGTTGTCAATATGCGAAAAGAGACGCTGTGCTTGTGGCTGCCATGTCCACCAAAGATTGTAGGCTAATTCGCCCAAGCGATTGATGCGACGAGGAAGATCAAATTGATTCGGGATACGCGTTTTATAAATAGTCATTTTTCTTCTCCAATAAACTGTTTATTCTTATAAACAGAAGGTTGTCCAGTCAGAAAAAGCGTCGCTATCATACCACTCTTTCCCGATAGATCAGGGTCAATTTTTGATATGGGAACAGCGCCACAATATCTCTTAGCCCCAGCCTACCTATTTGCACAAAGCAGTTTCTGATCTTTCGATTGACGATTAGAGAAGCCCTATGATAAAATCGCTCCGCTAGCACGCCCCCATCGTCTAGCGGTCCAGGACGTGGCCCTCTCAAGGCCAAAACCGGGGTTCGATTCCCCGTGGGGGCACAATTTGAATGCATAAAAAGTCGCCGTGATCGGCGACTTTTTGTTTTCTATCCTTGCAACACAGAGCTCAATATATTACATCACGCAAAAAATCATCTGGGCTTATCTTCAGGGCTTACCCCTAACGCACCGTATATTTTCAAGGTTGGCTTCGATTTATTCAACGTATAAAAGTGGATGCCCGTCACGCCACGATCAAAGAGATCAAATACCTGCTGCGTCGCCCAATGGATGCCAACCTTGGCGACTGCCTCGTCATCGCGCGTGCGCGAGATTGCTCGTTGCAATTTAGCCGGAATGCGCGCGCCCAACGCAAGTTCCGATATTCGCTCCATCCCACTGCGCGAGGTGATCGGCATAATTCCTGCAATAATCGGGACATGGATCTTCGCCAGCGCGCAACGATCACGAAAATCGTAATAATCCCCATTCTTGAAAAATAATTGCGTGCAGATATAATCCGCGCCTGCATCCACTTTGGCTTTCAGATAATCCATCTCCTTAAGCCGATTCGGCGTTTCGGGGTGTCCTTCGGGAAAGCCCGCCACACCCACACCCATGTGTGGAAACTCTTTCTTAATGAATTTCACCAAATCTACCGCGTGTTCAAATCCATCTTTCGGCTGAAAGAAATCCTGAACCCCTTTTGGGCGGTCACCGCGCAAAGCCATGATATTCTCGATCCCCGAATCCGAGTAGCGTTCTAAAATTTCGCGCAACTCGCTTTTTGTCGCCCCAATGGTCGTCAGATGGGCAACCACCGTTAAATTGGTTTCCTTGCGCGCGCGTACAACAAGATCATGGGTCAGGTCACGCGAAGAACCGCCCGCACCGTAGGTCACGCTTACATAAGCCGGCTCGATTGGCGCAAGCTCTTTTATGGATTGAAATAAAACGCCAGAAGATTTTTCCGTTTTGGGTGGAAAGAATTCAAAACTAAAATGGATACCTGGCTTGGCAAGAACGTCAGCAATATGCATAGGGATACCTCATACGTCTAAGAGAATGTTGCCATTATAATACGGCAAGGTATTAACCGCTAATCTGCACGAATATACGCCAACCCTCTTTGTTCGCCTCTGTGCCTCTGTTCATCTCTGGTTAAAAGGACTCCCTCATGCCCCAAAAAGTCTACGACTACGTCATCATCGGTTCCGGTTTCGGCGGCTCGGTTTCTGCCATGCGTCTGACTGAAAAAGGTTATTCCGTGCTCGTTATCGAGCGCGGCAAACGCTTCCGCGACGCCGACTTCCCCAAATCCAATTGGAATCTGCCCAAATATCTCTGGCTGCCTAAACTGCGTCTCTTCGGATTTTTCGAGATGACCTTCATGAACGGCCTGCTCGCCCTGCACGGCAGCGGCGTCGGCGGCGGCAGTCTGACCTACGGCAACGTCCTGATGGAGCCAAGCGACGAGCTTTTCGAAGGCTGGAATTCCGCCGACTGGAAGAGCACCCTCGCCCCGCACTATGCCACTGCCAAACACATGTTGGGTGTCACGCGCAACCCTAAACTCTGGCCTGCCGACAACGCCCTAAAGCAGATCGCGGGCGAGTTGGGCTACGCTGATTCTTTCCACGCAACTGATGTCGGCGTTTTCTTCGGTCACCCCGGCAAGGAGGGCGAAACTGTCCCCGACCCCTATTTTGGTGGCGAGGGACCCGAGCGTGCAGGCTGCATCCATTGCGGCGGCTGCATGGTCGGATGCAGGCACAACGCCAAAAATATGCTCACGAAGAATTACCTCTACTTTGCGGAGAAAAATGGCGCAGACGTTTTGGCAGAAACCAAAGTTGTGGATATAAAACCGGAAACGGGCGTGAACTCAACAGGCTCCCGTTACCGAATTTTGTATCGGTCTTCGACCAAGCTCGTTAAAGGGAAGCAAGCCGAAGTCCACGCGCGAAACGTGATCGTTGCCGCAGGGGCGCTCGGCAGCATGGAACTCCTGTTTAAATGCCGCGACGAGACTCGATCCCTCCCCAAAATATCCAAGAAACTGGGCGACCAGGTGCGCACGAATTCCGAAAATATCATGGGCGTCGTGATGCGTGATAAGGATGTCGATTTTTCAGAGGGCATCGCCATCACATCCATTTTTCAGGCAGACGAAGTGACGCGCATCGAGCCTGTGAAATACTCAGAAGGGGCGTCTTTTATTCGAGCCATGACCGCACCCTTTGTGGAGGGCGACCACCCGATCTGGCTGCGTTTTGTGAAGATGACAGGCAAGATTTTGCGCCATCCGATTGATTTTATTTACGAGAAATTCCTTGCAAATTGGTCACGCGTGACAACGATATTTTTGGTGATGCAAACCGAAGATAACCTGACGCGTGTGCGGCGCGGGCGTAATTTCTTCACGCTCTTTTTGAAGGGGCTGGTGCTGAAACCGGATGCCGATTATCCGATCCCGAAACAGATCCCCGTTGGAAACAAGGTCGTAAAAACCTATGCCGAGCGGATGAACGGCATCCCGCAGGCAGCCTTTACGGACGGGCTCTTCAACTTCCCGACGACGGCGCATTTTATGGGCGGCGTCCCGATCGGGCATGACGAGAGTGAAGGCGTGGTCGGCTTGAACTGCGAGATGCACAACTACCCGGGCATCTTCGTCGTGGATGGCTCGATCATGCCCGGCAACCCCGGCGTGAACCCGAGTTTGACGATCACGGCGTTGGCAGAGTATGCGATGAGTTTGGTGGAAGAGAAAAACTAACAGTCTCTGAGCGGAAACAGCGCAAAGCGTAGTTGCAGTCGAAGAGCGGTATTTGCAAGAACCGTCCTTCGACTTCAGGCTCACTCCGTTCGCCTTCCGCTCAGGAGCTGTGTTTACTATGGAGAAGTAATGAAAAAAGTACTCGGCGTTTTTATTTTATTGGTTGTAACCGTGCTTGTTGGGCTGCGCCTTGGCTCACGCCCCGCCCCCGAGCATCCTTTCTTCGCGCAATTTAAGCAATATCCGCTCGTGATCGCCCATCAAGGCGGGGATAACGTTTGGCCCGGCGAAACGCTCTATGCCTACGAGCAGGCTGCCGCACTGGACGTGGATATTCTCGAAATGGATGCACATATCACAGCCGATGGCGTACTCATCCTGATGCACGATGAAACGGTCGACCGCACCACAAACGGTAGTGGCCTGATCGAAGAGATGACGCTGGATGAACTCAAAGAACTTGATGCGGCATACAGGTGGAGTATAGATGAAGGGGCTACCTATCCCTATCGGGGACAGGGCATCACCATCACCGCATTGGAAGAGGTATTCCAAACCTTTCCGGGATATCCCGTCAATATCGAGATCAAGAAGACGGAACGGTCGATGGCGCAGCCTTTATGCGATCTGCTGCGTGAATACGAGATGCAGGACAAGGCGCTGATCGCCTCCTTCCACGACGAACGGATGGCGGAATTCCGTGAAGTTTGCCCCGAAGTGGCGACATCTGGCAGCAAAGGCGAAGTGACGAAGTTTGTCATCCTGAATTATGCGTTTTTAGGTGGCTTATATTCTCCCGCTGAACATGCCCTGCAAGTGCCAGAACGCAACTCAGGGATTTTGGTCGTGCGCCCGGGCTTGATGTGGGGTGCGCATCGAAGAAATTTACAGGTTCATATCTGGACTCCGAATACAACCGAAGAGCTAGAACACTTCATTAACATGGGCGTAGATGGCATCATTACCGACCGTCCTGATCTTTTGGTAGAGTTGCTGGGGCGTTAAATCGTGATGAGATTTGCGTTACTTAATCTGGTAAGAAAACGCTACGTTTTATCTTCTATTTTCTACCGTACATCTGTAAAAATGGAACACGGATTGCACGGATTCAACGGATTTTCGCAGATAAAACAAGCAAGATAGGACAATATATAATCGTGGTTAAATTTTTAACCGCTAATCCTCATTCATCTTCACGATTTTTTTGCTTTTCGCAGGCATTTTTGGCGCAGATTGGCGAAAATTCGCGGTTCTTTCACAGTTTTTAAGCAATTACGATTAACTAACGTGATACCATAAGAAAAAATCTGTGAGAATCCGCCTAATTCGCGTCATCCGCGTCCTGTTTTTGAACCGTTAGAAGCATATGTACGGTAGAGAAATCTTCTATAGTAATACTGGAAGGACAATTACAATGAGCCAAAAAGCTGAGATCATTGCAAAACTAAAAGAAACCCGACAAGAAATAAAAGAGCTGCTTTCTGATATTCCACCTGAAAAAGAAATTTACCCTGAGTGGGGATTAAAAGAGTTGCTTGCACATTTCGCTGGCTGGGACGACGCTACATTAACCGGCGTGCGTGGCTGTCTGGCAGGGCAGAATCCAATCATTATCGCACCGCGTGGAGCAGACGACTACAATGCCCGCACTGTAAGCGAACGAGAAACGCTGCCTATAGGACATATCATCAAAGAATGGGAACTCAACCGTGAGTTGCTATTAGATTTGGTCAAGCAGATCCCCGAAGAAAAATTCGATACACAGACGATCTATCCCTGGGGTGAAGAGGGAACGCTTGCCAATCTTGTTTTAGGTATGGCCGGGCACGAACTCTTTCATATCGGAGAGATCAAAGAGTTGAAACCGGGGTTATTGGGAAAATGAACTACTGGACTGCAAGCGGACGGAGTAGTTGTTTATCCTAAAACACCTCGTAGTAGCGACTTTAGTCGCTCTGAACGGCTAAAGCCGTCACTACAATAGCAAACGCAAGAAACTGCCCATTCCAGCATGGACAGCAGACAAAAAAGAAATGAATGTCTTTTTGGCATATTTCCAGCAATAAAGGTTAGGCATAAAAAACCGCTGGAGTTGTGGAAGATTAACCAGTTGAGAGGATGGTGGCGAGCAAATGATTTGCTCGCCACCATTTTTCTTAAAGGGTAGCAAGCAAAATGGCGGGTTAGAAATTCGAAAATAAAAGCTGTAGAGATAATTTCGAGAGAGGGGGGCGGTACACTGGTTTTATCAACAGTGTTGTAAATCCGTCCCATGGAGGAGGCTTTTTATGTTATTTCAAACAATTTTCGAGAAAGGAAAGATCATGAAACTCAATAAATTTTTCAGTGCCTTTGTTATTCTTCTTTTGCTGAGTGCTTGCAATATCCCTAACCCGGGAGGTTCTGCAGATGAAGATCTCACCGCCCCTGCAGTATCTAATTTGAAGACATCAACTCAGATAATTTATTATGGTGATCCGAGCTGCTCTCCTCGAGAGGTAACGATCTCTGCCACAGTAAGAGACGATTCTACATTGCGGGAGGTTCTCTCTCGCTTATTCATTGACGGTGTAGATGCAATGCCCTCTCCACTTGATGCACAATGGATGGGAAATGGGGGTAGCGGCAATACATACAGCGCAACTTTTGATAATGCCTTCATCACCTCTTCTGCACCTTTTACTGGAGCAGGCCAAGAATATACACTCAGTTTTTCGATGTCTGCTCAAGATATGGCTGGAAATTCAAGCTGGATCCAAGGTGGAGAAGCTGGTTCCTATGAAGGTTCTGTGCAATCAAAAACGACCCATTCGGGGTTTCCAACTGTAAAACTTCTTCCTTGCGTGCCAAAATCTGAGGAGCTTTCGCAACTCGATATGACCCAACCCGCTTTGGTGGATCAAATTCCAACATCAACGCCAGCGGTCATTAATATCCCAACAAATACGCCTGTCCCACAACCTACAGCAGCACCGCCAACGCCAACCGACGCGCCTTTGCCTCCATCAGTTCGATCTGGTTATGTTGATCTTTATGATTATTATGGAGATCAAGAAGGTGTTGATCTGGATAACAGCGGCGGCGCATATGAGATGGGTTATTTTGAGTACAATTCAAGCGATCCTAATCCTGGACACTTTGTTGGTCAACTTGGTGGCGGCGGCACAAATTGGGCTGCCTGGGGAGGTGTACCTTCTTATGAAGATTGTTTATCCATCAATTCTTGGCATACAGGGATCGCTGTTGCACAGGGGAATTATTTCTGCTATATCACCGACCAAGGTAATTACGGCTATATGTATATTAGCAAGCTGGAGCAATTCGGTACGGGTGGTGGAGAGATTTCACCCTGGGTTTTGGGCGTGAATTTTAATACTTGGGTGCCGTAAAAAGTAAAATCCCCGCTTCAAATGAAGCGGGGATTTTTTTAGCGTTGATCGGTAACGTAGATCGTTACTGCTTCGCGCATGAAACCCGCCAGATCGGGGTGCATGGCATCGAAGTTAGCTTTGAAGTCGGGGCTTTGCCCATACATTGTGGCCAGCCCAACTAACTGCTCAAGGTTCGGTGTCCAGAAATAGTCCATATGCGCCCGCCAACGTTCGACGCAGGCTTGTGCTTCGGGGGAATCTGCGCCTTGGGGCATGGCAGCGATCATATCCACATAGACCTGATTGCCTTCATCTAAAACAGCTTGCTTTTTCTCGGCAGAATAATTCTTCCATTTACGATTGGATGCGCGGACTGTTTCGGGGTCATATTGCTCTTCGGCTTTCTTGGCATATTTTGCTTCTTCTTCTTCACTAAAAGCTGCGAATAGTTTTTTCTTGCTCATTTCTTTTTCTCCTTTCAAAT
>JABGQU010000123.1 GCA_018648605.1 Anaerolineae bacterium
AAGGACGAATGAAAATCTAAATCCCATTTACACAATTTTCTTGACACTCCCATAATGTCAGCATATCATAATCACAAGATTATCAATATTATTTCTATCGTCCTTCTACTCACACTGCTTCTTACTGTGTTTTTCTACCCTACATCATCACGCATACTCTCAACTATCGTTCTTGTCTTTGGCATCGAACTCGCCATCATTTTTACTGTTCACCGCAATTGGGAGTCCAAGAAGAGCAATAAGCTAACAAACATCCAGTTCACCCGCAACACCTTCCTCGACCTGCTCGGTCTCGCGCTGACAATGGGCGCAGCCATCTGGCTGGGACGATTGGCTGGCGATTACGCCGGGCAGGCGGTGGGAGTGGAAGCCGGTCAAACCTGGGGGATGATCGCGGGCATCGTCGCCGGGATGGGCGCTGGTTTTGCGGGGGCGCTGATTGCCGGTCGAGTTTGGGGGAGGGTTAGTGAGCCTTTGCGGGTTTAAAACAAAAAGACCTGCGCTTGCAGGTCTTCATTAGCACTCAGCTCTACTCTATCTGACTCAAGTCATTCTTTACTCAAACGGATTATCCAGCCGTATCCCGTGCCCGCGAACAGTAACTACATATTGATGCGAAGGATCATACGCCGCGAGTTTATCGCGCAGGCGACGGATGAGCGCATCGAGGGCTTGATCGGAGACACCCAGCGATTCTTCTTCGCCCCAGACTGCCGAGACCAAATCCTGGCGAGAGACAACGTCGCCTTGTTCTTCGTAGAGCCGCCACAATAAGCGAAATTGCTGTGCCGAAAGCGATGGGGTAACTTGTTGCTGATCGACCAAAACACGGCGAGAGCGCAAGTCCATCATCAGGCGACCGATACGGGTATTATTTTCTGTCAGGGGCATGGTTGCGTCGGAAACGAGGAACATGAATTTTTGCGCAACCGCGATCTGGACAATATCGCCATCCTGCAAAACCTGGGCGGCGGTTATGGCTTCGCCATTGCAATGAGTCCCGTTTTTGCTGCCCATGTCCTCGAGCAGAACACCATCAACGGTAGGTGTCAGGCGGGCATGATAACGGGAAACTTGTCGGTCAGGAATCGTTAGATCACAAGTGGCATCACGCCCGAGGACAAGCGAGCGATCCAGCGTCCAGCGCTCCCCTTTAAGGGGACCATCTTGTGCGATCAAAATGGGAAATTCATCGTAATTCGTATTCATCAGAGTTATTAATAAAGTTTGATTGATAAAATTATGCTGACGATTATTTTCTTTTCTCGTCAGCAACCTTAAAGACGTTTATAATATAGCAGAAAAAGAAAAATCTGTGTAAGATTTCACGCCGAAATAATTCCTTGCACAGTTGTTTATCACCCGAATGGCTGCTTAAAAAAGCAGTGAATTGACGAAACTGGAGTACTGCATGGCCCTCCCACTCAACAAGGGGGAGGTTCTGCGCGGTCGTTATAAGGTTCGGGAGCGCATAGGACAAGGCGGCACTGGCAGCATCTATCTCGCTGAAGACCAACGCCTTGAAGGACGCCTTTGCGCCGTTAAAGAAGTCGAACACGACCGCACATTGCCCCCCAAGATTTTCGAGGAGGCTCGCGAGCAATTTATGCGCGAGGCGACGGTTTTAGCGCGCCTGGATCACCCAAACCTGCCAAAAGTTTCTGACTTTTTCTCACGCGAGAACCGCGATTATCTCGTTATGGATTATGTCCCCGGTGAAGATTTGCGCACGATCATGCTGGACGCCCGCCGACAAAAATCTTTCCTGCGCGAGGATATTGTACTGGGCTGGGCAAATCAGCTTGCCAACGCGCTTACTTATTTGCATCGTCAAGACCCGCCCATTATCCATCGTGATATCAAACCCAGCAATTTAAAACTGACCCCATCCGGCTTACTTAAGCTGGTCGATTTTGGTCTCGTTAAAGTGCTTGCCCCCGATGAGATGACCATCACCGTTATTCAAGGGCAAGGCACTATTCTCTACACACCACTGGAGCAATATGGAAGCGACGGCGCGCATACCGATGTTCGCAGCGACGTCTACTCCCTGGGCGCAACTCTCTATCATCTGCTTACAAATGAAGCTCCCGCCGACGCCCGTAAACGCTTCCTGACCCCAGAAAGCTTGCTACCGCCTAGAGAGATCAACTCGGCGATCAGCAAACGTGCCCAACGTGGCATCCGATGGGCTATGTCATTACATCCTGATGAACGCCCAAGATCTATTGAAGATTTCCGGCTCTTCCTGTTGGGACAAAAAGAGATCATCACCAGCCCCCTGCCCCAGCTTCACCAAAATATGCAACCCATCAATCTACAAGATGCGCTTGAGCAGCCCACCGAAAAGGCGCTCATGTGGGTCACGGGGATTATGCTCTTTGTCAGTTTTTTGGCGACACTGGGAAATTAATTCGTGCGTTACTCCCTGCTATAAAAAAGTTGGGAGTAGTAAACAATAAGCGATACTGACTTTGCGAGGCAGTTCTATCGCCGAAGCAATCTCGTTTTTTAGATAATGAGACTACTTCGTCAGGCTAAAGCCTTCCTCGCAGAATCATTATCTCTTATTGCTTAAACAAAAAACTTCCGAAGTCTTAGGAGCTCGGAAGTTTTCATTTAATTTATCTTTCAATTGATCTTCGATACCACATCCAACCAAAGACCCAGCCTACGATCTCTGCGAAGAGGATAAAAATGATCACACCAGAAAGTCCATCGCCAGTTACCCATGCAGAAGCGGGCAGATCCAGAGCAAGGTAATTATAGGCAACGATGCCACCAAGCAATGTAGATAACGCCCAACGCAGCCCCCAACGTGTAGATTCAACACGTTCTCCAGCAAAATATGCCAAAACCGCTCCCAAGGCCCAGAGTAAAAGGGCGATAAACCAAGCCCCAAAGCGGAGTTTCCCCTCGTCTACATAAGGTGAAGGAGAAAGGGTGGGTGTCGGAAAAATTTCGGGTGTCGGGGTTGCTTCGCTCGCCAATGCTGGCGGGATAATGGTCACCGCAGCAGCGACCCCTTCATCTGAAATATCGAGACGCAGCGTTTCAGAAACAGTGGCTTTTCCACTAGCAACGCGAATATCGAGCAAGCCAGTTTGCCCAAGCTGAAAATCTGCATGAGCAACACCGCTCACGGTTTCAGCTTCGATCCGTTGACGGATGCCATTTTCTCCACCCAAGACGAGCGAAAAAACAACCAGGGTCCCATCAGGGACAATATGCCCATTTACGTCAAGGACAGTACCTGTTCTCACACCGAGGGTATCTCCCACTTGGAACATGGGGATTGGCGTTGGGGCGACGGTGGCGGTATCACCTTCGGAGACGGACTGTGGTTCAAGGGGCAAAGCCAAGTGCAATGTCAGGAGTTGATCCGGGTCCGGTTGGGTAACTGTATCCAGATCGTAGCCGATCCCTGCAATGCTTACCGGCGCGGCGCCGACAGGCGTCAATTCCTTAAAAAGAAGGCGGGCAGCGACATCTAAAAAGGGTGGAGCGTGGCTATAAAGCCCATAATAGGCGGTCACTTTCGAGATGTCGGTAGCATCCAGCAGATAGGGGGATGTGAATGAAAAAAGGATGATTTTCTTTTCGCGTAGGACGGGTTGATTTTCAACCAAAAATTGACGCAGTGCAGCAAGTTTTTGGTCGTTTGCTAGTGAGATGATGACCCAATCGGCTTGTTGGAGAGAATTCTGAAAAGATAAATGTTCTTCATTGGCAACAAAGGTGATGAGATCGTCGAAGGTATAGGCACTAAGATTCTCTGCGAGCACTTCTTCCGCCCCCCCCAAACCGTATAGCCGCAAAACGGCTTCGGGCAAGGAAGAGGCATCAAGCGATGTTTGAGTGCCACAAAGCGGACATTCTGAAGCCGTTTGTGTATCGGTGATGAAGATCAGGCGTTCTTGCACTCCAGGCGGAGCTGGGAAAATTGCGTCGAGATCGTTGATACCAGGGCTGATAAGCGTGGCGGCATTTTGGGCAACCTTGGATGCCGCTTGTTGATTTTGCCCGATCTCTTCCAGTTCAGTTTGTGAGGGCAGTGTTGAATAAAGAGTAAACGTAGGGTATAGACGTTGTTTTTGGGTCAAAATACGCGCAAGGGCTTCATCCACGCGCGCGGCAAAGGCTGAGTCTTCATGATATTTTTGAGCAAAGAAATCAAGTGTTTTGGCTATGGTTGCGTAGGTATTGGGCGCATCTGATGAAACAATATTGCCCATATAAAGAAGATCGTTCCCTGCGAGAAAAGCATCTCGTGCAATCAGATGAGCATAAAAAACTTCATTGCCTGGTGCGTAAAAATCGCGGATGGCGCGGCTGCCAAGATCATCGCTTATCGTTAGCCCACCCATGGCACGCCATTCGGCAAAGGGAGAGAGGGTAAAAATTTGCGCAAGCGAGTTCTCATCGAGGCTGATCGGGCGAGTGGTCGGAAAAATATTTCCTTGTAAGCCCTCATATCGGATATGCGCAGTTAATAAGCCATCTACTGTGTCAAGCGCAGATATTGCTCCGAGGGTCACAGCAGAAAAAGGCGCTAATTCAAATTCTTTTAATTCTTCAAAGGTCTTGCGGACCGTTGCGATCTCCTCGTTAGAAGCACGGTCAGCACTTCCCCGCCCAGGGAAATCTCTTGCTACAACTAGGATCTTCCCATCACTGCCGGTATGCAAACCGCTGATAAAGGCTTGTCCCATTTCACCGACCCAATATGGGTTTCCGCCAAAAGAGCGCGTTCCCATATCGCCGCTATTTGCTGGGTCTGGGTCTTCCAAAATATCGAGCGAGGGACCCAGATAAAGATTAATGCCTAATGCAGAAAGTTCACTCCCCAAAACCTGCCCTACATCTGCCGCTATAGTCGGCTGCCAGGTTGCGCCAATCGCCATTGGGTTTGGCAAGGGAGAAAGTCCACTAAAGATCATATCCGTTTGAGGGCTTTCGCCTCCCTGTGAAATCCCCACCCAAAGCGGAATATACGCTGAGGGGAGGCTTTCGCCCGACGTCGCATCAACACTTTTTTGGCGGGAAGCATCCCAGGTCCTTTTCTGTAAATCAGCAACCAACTGATAAAGATCATTGATCGTATCTGTTCCAAAATTCCCTTGATCCGCGCGCAACACCACGCCCCCAGGAGAATATTCAGCAAGCAGAGCGGCAATTTCTGAATCATCCGCTATAGTTGCCCCTTCAAAACTAATTAAAAATAATTGTCCAACGCGCTCTTCGGGTGTCATCCCCTCGATAAAAGCGAGAACTTCATCAGACGGAGTCAAACCTTGCGCTTGTACCGGCTCCCCAAAAACAGGCAAGAGTATAGACAGACTCAGAAGCAGGGCAAATACCCGTGAAAAAAACTGCCTACTTTTCATAACGCACAAGTATTTCAGCATGGATCTCTGGCTGAACATTTCCCCCGGAAACAACCACAACCGCCGGGCGTTGGGTCACTTTTTCGCGCAAGATCGCTGCCAGCCCAACCGCACCCGAGCCTTCGATCTTCTCGCCATATTCCGTCCATGCAAAAGCAACGGCTTCTGCGACTTCTTCTTCAGAGATCAGCAAGATCTCATCGACATATTTGCGGATTATCGGAACGGTGATCGAACCATCTTCGACCGCGCCAGCCAATCCATCTGCCAGCGTGGGAAGGTCTTCCACGTCTTCTTGCGTATTGCGATAGAAAAGCCCGTGCATAAAAGCGGATGCGGCAACTTGAACGCCGATCACGCGCGCCGGTTTAGCTTGATTCCGTAAAGCAGCACTGATGCCCGCTAATAAACCGCCACCGCTAACCGGTACGATCCAGGTCGCTGTCGCGGTTTCGGGTTGATCTTGTAAAACTTCACTAGCCGCTGTCCCCTGCCCCGCGACAACATGCCCATCGTTATAGGGAGAGACCCAGGTTGCATCATTTCGTTTGGCGTATACCAAGCCTGCTTCTTCAGCATCATGATAGCCACCCTCGACCAACTCAACTTCTGCGCCGAGGGCACGCATCGCTTCGATCTTGACGGCGGGCGCGTCTTTGGACGCAAAAACACGCACAGGTGCACCGACCAATTTCCCAGCCAGCGCAACGCCCTGCCCATGATTGCCAGCCGAAGCTGTTACCAAGCCCATTTCACGTTCCCAATCTTCGAGGGTCAGCACTTTATTCAACGCACCGCGTGCTTTGAAAGAGCCTGTCTTTTGATGGTTTTCCCACTTAATATATAAACCGCGCTCCGCGTCATATGTAAGCGGTGTGCGGTGGATTTTTCCGTTCAGGCGCTCTTCAGCAGCGCTTAGCCACTCTACAGGGATCATGTTTCACCCCTGAGAATTTCGACCGCCAATTTTGGGTCGTCGGTGAAAATGCCATCGACGCCCCACTCTACGAGTTGGCGCATCTCATCTGCGGTATTAACCGTCCAAACATGGACACGTTTGCCACGCTGATGGGCGCGCGCGATCATTTTAGCGTTCACATTCTTTATGCTCGGATGGACAGCCTGATAGGCTTTAGCACGAAAACCAAAAATACGCGCCCAGAGACCTAAAAGACCGGGTAAGGCGAGCAATCCGCGCGGGGTATCCGGTAAAAGTTCGGCTGCACGATGGAGGTTTTTTGCAAAGAAGGATGAGAAAAGAATGCGCTCTTGCAGAGCATGTTTTTCAATCACTTCAACAACTTTTTCAACGAGAGCATCGTTGGGAGAGCCGTAATTTGTCAATTCGACATTGATGTAGAGGTCTTGCCCGACAGCGGCAAAAACTTCGTCGAGGGTGGGGATGCGTTGCCCGTCTCCGGCATCCAGTTCTTGGAGGGAGGCAAGTGAAAGGTTCGAGACCGATCCGCTGCCGTTAGTTGTCCGATCGACTGTGGAATCGTGAATCACAACGGGGATGCCATCGGCACTGAGTTTAACGTCCAATTCAATTGCATCTGCACCTTGTTCGCGTGCCAGTTCAAAAGCTGCGAGGGTATTTTCGGGGGCATGTGCCGATGCACCGCGATGGGCGAAGATCGTTGGCGAAGGGATATTTTTGAACATAATTTAGATCTCTACAAAGTAGGCTTCTGCGGCGCGGTCGATCATCTCACGGCTCATGACCGGGTCTACAGAAAGATATTGGGAAATATCGAGAATTTGATCGCAAAGATCGCGGGGGTGCGAGGCTCGCAATTTGCGATTTCGCTTGATATACCATTCCTGCAGAAGGTAGGCGAGACCTTGATCGTTGTATTGAACACCTTTTGATTGCGCAACACGTCGGAAGATCTCGCGGTAATCTTCAAAGGAGGGGTCGCCGATCTCGATCTTATGGCGCAGACGGCGCAGGAAGGCTTCGTCAACGAGATCTCTGGGCGGCAGGTTTGTAGAGAAGACGACCAGCACATCGAAGGGGATTTCGATCTTGCGTCCGGTGTGCAAGGTAAGGAAATCGACGCGGTTCTCGAGGGGCACGATCCAGCGGTTGAGCAGATCACGCGGGCGAACTTGCTGGCGACCAAAGTCGTCGATTAATAGAATGCCACCGTTGGCTTTTACCTGAAAAGGGGCTTCATAGAATTTATGGGTATCATCAAATACAAGATCGAGACCTTCGAGGGTCAACTCGCCGCCTACAACGATGAAGGGGCGTTTGATTTTGACCCAGCGCGGGTCACGGCGAATACCTGTCCGCAGAGAACCAGTTCCTCGCGAGGTTGCGCCATCTTCTTTGACAAGTTGATGGTTGACCGAATCGTACATTTTGACGACTTGTCCATCCACATACAAAGCAAAGGGGATGTACATATTTTGGCTCATGATTAAACTGCCAAAAGAACGCGCGATGCTGGTTTTACCATTGCCGGGAGGTCCGTATAGGAAGATGGACGAGCCTGAATTTAGAGCTGGCCCCAAACGCTGGAAGGTTGTCTCGGAGATAACAAGTTCCGACATCAGTTTACGCATGGAGCGTGTAGTAACAACTACGCGTCCCTGAGACTGACGACGCACAGCATCGTTATATGTATCGATGGGCACGGGAGCTGCGCCTGCATATTGACTGCGATCAAGCGCTTCGCGGGCACGTTCGATGCCTTTTCCCGTCATGGCGTAGAGATAGGAACTTTCACCTAATCCCATTTGCTGAGTGGATTTGATCTCAACCAGCTTTTCTTTTTTCAACGATTCAAGGATTTTATCGGTAACGCCTGCAAATGGTAACGCGAGCGCTTCTGCTACTTGAAAGCCTGAAAGATAACCCTGAAAATACAATACTTTAAGTGCTAAATCCTGCAACCAGAGCGAGGAAAGCCCCGTATCTTCGAGTTTTGTGATCGTGGGAGGCAGAAAGCCTGTTCCGCCACGTGGGGGAGTGGGATTATCCATAATTGAGACCTTTCAACTAAGAAACCTGAAGTAGGTGAAAAAATGCCGTTAGAGAATAGAATTATAGCATGGGCAAGGAAATATTAATCTTGCGTATTCAGATTAAACGCGCAAAAGCGGGAGTCTCTACTTAGAGACTCCCGCTTATTCGACAAAATGGAGGGGGAAAACTATGCTTCTTTTTCGAGCTGTGCGAGACGTTTCATCAAGCGCCCTTTACGGCGTGCAGCATTCTTCTTATGAATGACGCCTTTTTGAGCAGCTTTGTCGAGGCGGCTGACAGCCATCATGGTAGCTGTGCGTGCTTCTTCAACGTTCTCTGAACCTAGTGAGGTTTGAGCATTTTTAATCGCTATGCGCGCAGAACCACGATAAACACGGTTGCGCAAACGACGTTTTTCATTCTGACGATTACGTTTGATTTGAGATTTTAGATTTGCCACGAGTCTTCCTCCGAAATAATCTTTCTGGTACGCAAGGCACGATTTTACCTGAGAGGTTTGATTCTGTCCAGCGATTTATTGAGCAGGAGCGGCAAGAACGACGGTGAAATAGCCGCCCAGTGCACTATCTTGGGAATAAGCATAGCCTATTCCGATCCGGGTGGTATTCGGGTTGAGAAGAGTCGTCCCACCCATCCAGGCGTCGAAGGCTGCTTGTCCATCTCCGCCATATTCGGGCGGTTGCGCGTGGATCTCCTGAAGAACGAGTGAAGCGGTATAACCTTGTGCTAAAACACGCTCTTCAACCGTAGAACCGTCAGAGCCAACTTCTTTCAAGAAACTGTTACACACCATATCGGATGCATGCACCATTGCGGCTGCGCTCAACTGTGGACTCTCTTTCAGAGGCGTTAACCCTTGGGTAACACGCTCATTATTGACGAGTTCGAAAATCTGGGCAATATAGTCTTGATTCTCTTCAAAAGGACAAGCTGCAACACCTGAGCCTCCATCACCACCAGCGGGAGCGACGGTTGGTGTAGGTGTTATATCTACCGGAGCAGTGGGGGGCAAACGAGTCGGTTCTGGCGTAACCAGGTTGGCAGGCACGATCAATATCTGCCCAACTTGAATAGCATTAGCATTCTCAAGCTCATTAGCTTCAATGATCGCTTCTTCTGTGCTGCGGAATTTGATAGCGATCGCAGCAATCGAGTCACCCGGTTGAACGATGTAATTAAGTTCGGTACCAAGAGGCAAGTCGAAGGGCACGGGCGTCGCGGTCGGCAGTTTCATCCCGGGGTTCGGGATCAATATCTCTTCGCCAACATAAACAAATCCACGTTGCCCGGCAACGGGGTTCAATGCTATTAGCAAGAGGATACCGTCTTCGCCTATGCCGAACTTCTCAGCGATCGAAGCAAACGATTCGTCTTCTTCCACAATATACGAGAAAGGCGCAGACGGGGTGGGGGTCAGCGTCATGGTAGGCGTAGAGGTCAGCGTCGCGGTCGCAGTGGGCGACGACGTAACAGTAGGTGTGAAGGTCAACGTAGGTGTCGGCGTTTCTGTCGCAAAGAGAGAGATTTGTGGTTTATTATCCCCCGTAAAGACAACGACGAGAATAATAATGCCGGTGATCACGAGTAAAACGACGATGCCCCAAATAATAGCGGGGCCACGTTGTTGGCGTTTCCTGTAAGAGTCAATTGTATTGCTTGCAGAACCTGAGTTCATAGTCATCACATTTTTTCCTTTCCTGCTTTAACTGCGTTGAGAAAAACCTTCAAGAAAACATGGAGTTGACACCTGAATTCTTCCCGCCGCTTAGTGCAGTATGTTGTCATTCT
>JABGQU010000124.1 GCA_018648605.1 Anaerolineae bacterium
GGATAGTGTCTTATTTTTGATGCCAAAAATTCCATTTTCACTTGAGGCGGAACAAAACAATATGTCTATTTCCTCTTGAGCAAAACCAATGTCCTGTTGCGGCTCACCCCCCAAAAATGCTAGGATAGTTCAATATCGCCAAAGGAAAAGAGGAGAAAATGAAAAAGAAAATTTTGTTCATATTGTTAAGTATTCTTGCGATCATGAGCTTAGCGGGGTGCAAACCTAAAGGGCCGCCAGACGAGCCTGAAAAGCCATTGCCACCCATAGAATTAGATGAGTCTCAAAACCCGCCATTACTACCAACAACAAACTGCCCTGCAGATGAATTATCCGCGCCTTGGGGCGTATCCCCGGATAATTATCAGGTTGTGTACGATTCAGCACCAACTTTAGAAGCTACTTATGACTATCTGGCCACAACATATCCAAACCCGACGTCTTCCGATCCTGTTAATTGTACCCCAGAACAAATTCACTTTTATCTATCTACAGGACCAGATTACCTGGATGAAATCGGCGGGTTTTGGCCCACATTCAAATGGACTATAACTACACCACTCCAACCCGGGGTAATGTATAGGTGGGCAGTAGCCGGAGTGACTAATTCTATTGAAGGACCTATCTCCTCCTACTACTATTTCTTTGCAGGTCCGATATGTGATGAGGGTGAAATATTGGCAGCTATTCCACTTGAACCAGCGGATGGTGCAATTGTGGATACACTAAACCCCACATTTAAATGGACGGTTGAAGAAAATGTGTCATGCATCGCTGACACTTACTATGTGCATTGGGCTCGTTCCGATATAGATAGTGTAGAGGATTACTTTGCTCTCCCCCATTCACCAACGGGCACATCTGATCCACTTCCTGTAAATTTAACTGACTGCAGGCCATATAAATGGAGAATGGTAAGTACTCCTCCAGGAAAGGGGGCCGGGTGGACTGATAGTGTTTATTCCGAGTGGAAAAGTTTTATTGTAAGCTTGGCAGGTACAAAATGTGATCTTGTCGAAGTAGGTAGTGACGTGATCAAAGAAGATTTTCTTGGAATCAAGAATGCCAACTGCCGAAGCAACCCATGGAACAATGCCAATGAGGTTGGCTTCCTCCCAGCTGGAGAAACCGCTAGCCTCTTAGGTGTAAATGAAGATGCATCTTGGGGTTTCTTCAAGCTTATAAACGAAAGAGAATGTTGGATACATATGAGTACTGTTGAGTTACAGCCACCTGGTTCAACATTTGAACCAGCCTTGTATCCTTTGATAGCGCATGATCCAGTATCAGAAGATACAGAGGCATCTGATCCAACATCATCCTGTTCCCAAATTACGGATACGAGGACTTGTGAAGCAAATTCTGCATGTTCTTGGGATTCACGTGCAAACGCTTGCAAAGATAAATAAGCACTAACAGATACCGTAAACAGCCTTCACCTTATTGGGTAAAGGCTGTTTTGATTAAAACCGATCTCAAAACTAGAAGAAGGTTGCTAATCCATGTTTAGCAACTATTCGAATATAAATATTGACTCAGATATGCTATTCAACAAAAGATAAGCAGCCCAAAACAGATTATTTGTTATTCAACCTGCTTTGTGACTTAAATCACTATCTATTGATGACACACCATCCTTTCATTGTGAATAAAATCACATATCATTAAAGCATAGTAATTCTCCTGCCCACCTCCTATTTCATCGCCGTCAGCGCAGGCTCTTTTTTGAACAGGAGTGAACTATGCCCCACCTTGCCTCCCCAACAGAAGAAAATACCAAGCTAACTGAGCAAGTTGCCGAGAAAACAGGGCGGTCTTCTCGACTCGAAACTTGCATCCAATGTGGTACTTGTGGGGGTTCCTGTCCATCTGCAATGGATATGGAATATACACCGCGTAAAATCTTTGCTCTGCTGCGTGCCGGCGAACGTGAGAAAGTTCTTAGCAGCAATACTCCTTGGATTTGCGTCTCTTGCTATTTCTGCGCTGTGCGTTGCCCGCAAGAGGTCAAAATCCCCGATGTAATGTACACCTTAAAAGGGATGGCAATTAAAGAGGGGTTATACCAAGATTCAACAGCATCCGATTTTTCACAAACCTTTGTCGATATGGTTGAAAATTACGGTCGTAGTTACGAACTTGGTCTGGCAACTCGTCATTATCTCAAACATTTTCCATTGCGCTTGCCTAGCATGGCTCCGATGGGCGTGGGGCTGCTCAGTAAAAAACGCCTCCATATGAAACCAAATCGCATCAAAGGCATCAAACAACTTAGCAATATTCTAAAGCGTGCCAAAGAGCTGGAGGCAAAAGCATGAGTAAATATCTTTACTATCCTGGTTGCTCAATGGAGGGCAGCGGCAAAGCCTACCACGACTCGCTCATACCCGTCTGCGAGAAAATCGGGCTGGAGCTCCAAGAAATTGACGATTGGAACTGCTGTGGCGCAACCGAATATCTCGGCATTAACAAACTCCCCGCCTACGCGCTCATCGGGCGTAATCTTGCCCTCGCCGAGCAGCAAGCAAATGGCGCCCAGGATATTGTTGCCCCATGCAGCGCATGCTATCTCAACCTGACCAAAACTGACTCCTATATGGCAAAAAAAGATGGCATGGATGAACTCATCAACGATGCGCTTTCTGCTGGTGGACTTAGTTACGAGTCCGGGCAACTCGGCATTCATCATCTTTTGGACGTGATCGTCTACGATATTGGGCTTGCTACCATTAAAGAAAAAGTAACCCGACCCTTAACCGGGTTGCGCGTTGCCCCTTATGTGGGTTGTATGGCTCCCCGCTACGACTATGCCAAACGCTGGTCAGACAGCGAGCATCCTCTCGAGTTAGATATGCTCATCGAAGCCCTCGGCGCAGAAGTGGTCGACTACCCGCTGAAAACACATTGTTGCGGCGGGCACATGCCCCAAATTAGCCCGAATACCGCTTACGAACTCATCCACCGCCTGGTAAGTTATGCAGAAGAAGTCAATACCGATATTATGGTAGCGATTTGCCCGATGTGTCAGATGAATATAGATGCGTATCAACACGAGACCAACCAAAATCTCGGCACAAATCATAATATGCCCATCGTCTTTTTCACCCAACTGATGGGGCTTGCCTTTGGCATGAGAGCAAGAGACCTTGGCTTTGGATCAGAATTGGTCAACGCAAAAGAAGCTATGTTGAAAATCGGGACGGATCAGCCCAAAAAGAAAACTCGAACTCTAAAAGATAAAAACCACCTCCCTATACCCCAACTTTTGACAAACAGTATTCCTGAAAACGGGAGTAATGACAAGGAGATCATCTGATGACAAAAGATAACGGAGGCATACCCCAGGAAAAAATCGGTGTTTATGTTTGTCATTGCGGTACAAATATCTCTGCTACGGTAGATGTAGAGGATGTTGCCCAATGGGCAGCTGATAAATTAGAACACAGAGGCGTGGTCATCGCCCGCGACTATAAGTTCATGTGTTCCAGCCTGGGACAGGAATTGATCGAGAATGATATTCGTGAGTTGAGGTTGACGCGCGTCGTTGTGGCTGCTTGCTCACCGCATTTACACGAGAAAACTTTTCGGACAGCTTGCGAAAATGCAGGTTTAAATCCTTATCTCTGCGAGTTGGTTTCTATCCGCGAGCAAGTATCGTGGGTGCATACAGATAAAGTTGCAGCAACGGCAAAATCGAAGGCTGTCCTGTCTGGGGGCGTGGAAAGAGTCCTTTGGCACGAGCCACTTGAAGCCATGAGCGTACCGATACACCCAGCTACTTTAGTGGTCGGCGGCGGCATCGCCGGGATTCAGGCAGCGCTTGAGATAGCGGATGCGGGGCATCCCGTCTATCTGGTTGAAAGAGAGCCATCCATCGGGGGGCATATGGCGCAATTTGACAAGACTTTTCCCACGCTCGATTGTTCTGCCTGTATTTTGACCCCTAAAATGGTAGATGCCGGCGTGCATCCGAATATCACTTTAATGACATGGGCGGAAGTCGAAAAAGTGGATGGTTATGTAGGTAATTTTGATGTGACCGTGCGCCAAAAAGCGCGCAAGGTTATCACTGATCTTTGCACGGGATGCGGCATCTGCGAAGAAAAATGCCCGAAGAAGGTCGTTGACGATGTTTATGAGGCAGGTTTGGCATACCGCAAAGCAGTTTACACACCTTTCCCGCAAGCCGTGCCAAATTACCCCGTGATGGATTTGAAAAACTGTATTTATTTTGATACAGGAAAATGCAAAGCTTGCGAGAAATTCTGCCCTACTAACGCGATTGATTTTGAGCAAGAAGACGAACTGATCGGCTTTCAGGTCGGCAACATCATCTTGGCAACGGGTTACGATATGTTCGATGCCCGTAAGATGAGTAATTACGGTTATGGTCGTTTAGAAAACGTTTTTACCAGCATGGAATTTGAGCGAATGTGCAATGCTTCGGGTCCCACTGAGGGAAATATTGTTCTGCGCGATGGCGTATCCACGCCAAAGGCTGTGGGCATTATCCATTGCGTAGGTAGTCGCGACAAGAACTACAACGAGTATTGCTCATCTATTTGCTGTATGCAAAGTTTGAAATTCGCCCATCTTGTTGATGAGCGGACAGGGGCACAGGTTTATAACTTCTATATTGACATCCGCACTCCTGGAAAAGGTTACGATGAGTTCTACAATCGTATTGTAGAGGAGGGAACGCATTTTGTGCGCGGAAAAGTTGCGGAGGTGACAAATGCTGCTCGCCTGAATGGGGAGAAAGAAAAGCTCATCATCCAGGTGGAAGATACGCTGATCGGCAAGCAACGTCGTATTCCAGTAGATATGGTCATTCTTTCAGCAGGATTAGAACCACGCCACGACGCGAAAGATGTTGCCAAGCTCTTTGGCATCTCTTGCAGCGCTGATGGTTGGTATATCGAAAAGCATCCCAAACTTGATCCCATTGCTACAATGACAGAGGGCATTTATATCGCCGGCTGTGTGCAGGGACCGAAAGATATCCCCGCAAGCGTAGCACAAGGCGCAGCGGCATCGGCACGCGTGCTTGGCAAAATCCAGCAAGGGGAGATGAAGATGGAACCTATCCGTGCGAGCGTGATAGAAGCACAATGCTCTGGATGCCGCATCTGCAATGATCTCTGCCCCTACAATGCCATTCTCTTCCACGAGGATACGATGCTGAGCGAGATCAACCCTGCTCTGTGTCAGGGTTGCGGAACCTGTGTGGCTGCCTGTCCCGCTGGCGCGATCACGGGCACAGGATTTAGCAATGAGCAGGTTTTGGCACAAATTGAAGGTTTGTTGATGAGTGTGTGAGTTACGGCTCCTGAGCGGAAGGCGACTGTATTTGAGGCTGGAGACGAAGGACAGGATAAACAAGAGCCGCTCTTCGACTGCAACTACGCTCCGCTTCGTTTCCGCTCAGAGACTGGATGCTTTCAAAATGGAGAAAAACCATGACGGAAAAAAACGATTTTGAACCCACCATCGTCGGATTTACCTGCAATTGGTGCAGCTACAGAGCCGCCGATCTGGCGGGAATTGCACGTATCAAATATCCACCTAATGTGCGCCTTGTACGTCTGATGTGTTCTGGCAGACTCGACCCGACCTTCGTTATGAAAGCCTTTGCCGAAGGCGCAGATGCGGTCATGATCACTGGCTGTCATCCCGGTGAGTGCCATTATTTGGAGCAGAACTATAAAGCCCTGCGCCGTTATCTTTTGCTTCGTCGCACGCTAGTGGCGATGGGTATCGAAGCGGAGCGTCTGCATTTGGCATGGGCGAGCGCGGCGGAGGGCATCCAGTTGGCGCGAGAGATCACGGAGATGGTGGAAAGGGTAAGAACTCTGGGACCGCTCAACTGGCACTTAAACGGAAGCCAGCCTGAGGTCACGAACGAAGCAGCTGGGAAGAAACTCCAGGAAATTGAATTGGAGGTAACATCATGACAAAACCCAAATTCGCAATGTACTGGGCATCATCCTGCGGCGGCTGTGAGATCGCTGTCTTGAATACAAATGAAAAAATCCTGGATGTGGATGCCAATTTTGATGTCGCTTTTTGGCCCGTCGCAATGGACGCAAAATATAAAGATGTGGAAGCAATGGAAGATGGCTCGATTTTGCTAACGCTTTTTAATGGCGGCATCTGCAACGATGAAAACGAAGAAATTGCCAAATTGCTGCGCAGAAAATCTGCGATTTTGGTCGCTTTTGGCTCCTGCGCCACCGAGGGCTGCATCCCCGGGATGGCGAATTTTACCCCCACCCAGGAAGTGATCGAAACTGCTTTTCAGACTATTAGCACCGAGAACCCCAATAATATCGTTCCTCAATCAAGTTACGAGATGCCCGAGGGCAATATCCATATACCTACGTTGAATTCGCACGTGAAAACGCTTGAAGATGTAGTGGACGTGGATTACTACATGCCCGGCTGCCCGCCCGAATCACATCAGATCGCGGCGGTGCTGGATTTAGTGATCGCGGTGGTCAATGGAGAAGCTGAGTTGCCACCCAAAGGTGCGGTGATCGGGGCGGGAGATTCGACGGTCTGTGATGAATGTACGCGCCAGCGAGATGTGAAAAAAGTGAGTGAATTTACGCGCGCGCATTTGGTAGGCGCACTTGACCCGGAGCTTTGTCTGCTCGAGCAGGGAATACCGTGTAACGGGCCTGCTACACGCTCCGGCTGCAATTCACGTTGCCCCGAAGCCGGTGCGCAGTGTATTGGCTGCTACGGTCCCGCCCCCGGCGTGGTCGACTATGGTGCGCGGTTGATCTCATCCTTTGCTTCGGTCATTGACAGCAATGATCCTGATGAAATTGAGCGCATTTTAGACGGAATCCCTGATCCAGCCGGGCAGTTCTATCGCTTTAGCTTGGCGGGGTCGCTTTTGAAACACTCAAGAGTACCGAAAAACGGGAAAGTGTTGGCGTGAAAACGCTTGCATAACGGAGGAACCCATGACTCAACGAATCACCATTGATCCCATTACCCGCCTGGAAGGGCATGGCAAGATCGAAATCTTCCTTGATGAGGAAGGCGATGTCGCCAACACCTATTTCCAAATTCCAGAGTTGCGCGGATTTGAACGTTTCTGCGTCGGTCGCCCTGTAGAGGAAATGCCGCTGCTCACCAATCGGATTTGCGGTGTCTGCCCGGAAGCCCATCATTTGGCAGCCGCAAAAGCAGCGGATGCCGCTTATCAGGTTGATCCACCCTCCGCTGCAAAGAAGTTGCGCGAGCTACTCTATATGGCGTTTTATTGCACCGATCACACCACCCATTTTTACGCACTGGGCGGTCCCGACTTCGTGATGGGACCCGATGCCCCCGTTGCCGAAAGAAATATCCTCGGCGTGATCCACAAAGTCGGGCTGGATGTAGGCGGGCAAGTCATCCAAATGCGGAAATATGGTCACGACACCATCGAGATCATTGGCGGGCGGAAAGTGCACCCCTGCACATCTATCCCCGGGGGAATGACCAAAGGCATCACCGAAGAGCAGCGCGTTGAAATCGAGAAAATGGGACGCTGGGCAGTCGACTTCGCCCAATTTAGCATCAAACTCTTCGCCGATGTAGTGCTCAGCAATAAAACCTATCTTGACCTGATCGTGGGCGACATCTACACGCATGAAACCTACTATATGGGCATGGTCGATGAAAATAATCATGTCAACTTCTATGATGGAAAAGTTCGCGTCGTAGACCCCGAAGGCAAAGAATATATCAAATATGCACCGAACGAATATCTCGACCATATTGCCGAACATGTTGAGCCGTGGACCTATCTCAAATTCCCCTATCTAAAAAATGTCGGCTGGAAAGGTTTCGTA
Organism: Anaerolineae bacterium; assembly: GCA_018648605.1. GTDB lineage: Bacteria > Chloroflexota > Anaerolineae > Anaerolineales > Villigracilaceae > Desulfolinea. Next base: position 7,848 of record JABGQU010000124.1, read on the forward strand.
GACGGCAAAGATTCGGGCATTTATATGGCAACTCCCCTCTCCCGCCTGAACGCTGCCGACGGAATGGCAACACCCCTCGCCCAAGCCGAATACGAAAAGATGTACGCAACTTTGGGCGGGAAACCCGTCCACCAACGCCTCGCAACCCACTGGGCACGTTTGATCGAATTACTCTACGCTGCCGAGCATTGGGTAGAACTGGCAACCGATCCAGAGATCACATCCACCGATATTCACACCGTCCCCACCGCCACACCCACTGAAGGGATCGGCATCGTCGAAGCCCCGCGCGGCACGCTCACCCATCACTATAAAACCGATGAGCGCGGCATTCTCACCGATGTCAATCTGATCGTCGGCACGACCAATAATTACGCACCCATCAGCATGTCCATCAATAAAGCCGCCAGCAGCTTAATCAAAAAAGGCACGGTCGTCAACGAAGGGCTGCTCAATATGGTCGAGATGGCATTCCGCTCCTACGACCCCTGCTTCGGCTGCGCCACACATTCCCTCCCTGGGCAAATGCCCATGGAAGTAACCATTCGGGATGCTACGGGTGAAAAGATCGAAGTTTTGAAGCAGTATTGCTAAATTTTGCCCCCACCTAGCCTCCCCCTCAAGGGGGGAAGGAACTGGTTCTTCCCCCGTGTAACGGGGGGAGCTAGAGGGGGGATTTTACGGTAAAAAAGACCTATGACTAAAACCCTCATCATCGGACTAGGCAACCCCATTCTCGGCGACGACGGAGTCGGCTGGGCAGTGGCAGATGAAATTAAGCCCCATACAGAAATCGAAATCGAGAAGTTATCTTTAGGCGGGTTAAGCCTGATGGAGCGGATTAGCGGATATCGGCGTATCATCCTGATCGATGCTATTCAAAGCGGAAGCAAGCCCCTCGGCAGCGTGAGCGTATTCCCACTAAAAGACCTCCCCAATCCCTTTAGTGGACACTCCGCATCCGCTCATGACACAAGCTTGCTCACTGCGCTGGATACAGGTCGGCGGCTTGGAGTTCCGCTTCCCAATAACGACGAGATCATCATCGTCGCCATCGAATCTGAAAACATCTACAATTTCTCGGAGGAGTTATCTCCGCCCATCGCGGAGGCTGTGCCCATTGCCGCAGAAGAAGTACTCAAGTTTATCTGAAATTCTGGGTTCAAAGCATATGGTGAAACACTATTGATAAACCGTTATCGTAAAATTACTTTGCGCCTGTCCGTTTAACTGAATAACGATGCGGGCAGGCTCGGTTTCCAAAACCACTTTCCCTGTATATGAAAGCACCTGCAACATCTCATTAACCATATTTGCACTGACAACATCATCCAGGTTATGTTGATCAAGGTTGCTTTCGATAGCATTTTTCACATTCTCCTCTGTAAACGCATAACTTTCAGAAAGAGAACTCACAGTGCTGAGGGTCGGATAAATGAAGGGCATTGCCTGATTACGCTCGCTCTCGGGTAGGGGCAAGATAACACTGATCAAGGCTTGGGCTGAACCCGCATCTTTATATAAGCGATATACTCTCGAAAGATCCTTGATATGCTCACCATCACTAAATGAAGCTGAATGAATAAAACTGCCATCGGATGGGAATGCATCTCTATAGGTCGGTGAAGAGTAGATAGGCAGCTCAAATCCATTATCTGCATAAAGCTCCGCAGGAAATAGTGTAAGAACATAATAATTCCCCGCTGATAATTCAAGCGTTAGGGGTGTTGCCCCAATAAGATTATTCGCCTGCTGAATATCATCCACTCTCAGATCGTTCAACGAAACAGTAGCTGGAATAAGATAAACACTCGCGCCCACTGGATGTGAGTTGATCCAGACACTACTATCATCTAGCGGAGGGGCTTCGGGAATGGTCTCAGCCTTTTTTGTCGGTGTTTTTAAAACCACAGGTTCAGCACTCTCTTCAGCAACAACTTCATCAGGTACAGGTGTGTTTACCCCATCCACAGAAGCCAATCGGTATCCCATCCACACTAACCCGACGGCAATAAGCAACCCGCCAACAACCCGAAGTGCTTTTTTTTGATTACCTGGGCTAAGGGTTTGCGTATAAAGCTCAAGAAGAATCCCCGCTAAAAATATAATCGCCTGTACAAAATAATTTTCCATCACTGCCTCCATAGACATAATAAAAACAGAACCTTGCCATATTGTCCTATGAAAAGCGATGAAGTATCAATGGCCGGCTATGTTTCGGAAAAGTGTTCAGCTGTTCTCTTTTTCACTACTTAGATTCAACTTGTAAGTGCACCACTTCACAGTGTCGAAAAAGAGGCAA
>JABGQU010000125.1 GCA_018648605.1 Anaerolineae bacterium
GTTCAGATGCGGTTTTGAACGCTCAAATGTTTCCTTTGCCATCTCTTTCTCCTTAAGTTCTTCACAAAAAATGCTTTGACCAGCAACTAGAGCCCTCAATGGGATTTGAACCCATGACCTCGTTCTTACCAAGAACGCGCTCTACCGACTGAGCTATGAGGGCTTAGTGCTCTACCCCCAATAAGAGGGAAGTGGGCGGTGAAGGATTCGAACCTCCGAAGGCATCTGCCAGCTAATTTACAGTCAGCTCCCGTTGGCCACTTGGGTAACCGCCCAATCTAAATTATTAACCGTCGCTGGTTTACGTTTTACATCTCCATTGACGAAGATAAAATATCGCCTTGCCACAAGGGCGTCAGCGAAAGCCGACGATGGGAATTGAACCCATAACCTGTCGCTTACAAGGCGACTGCTCTGCCAATTGAGCTACGTCGGCAGGGGTGCGTCTCTGCGCTTTAAGCAGAGCGATTATACCAAAAGCTCACTGCGACGACAAGGTAAGCCTAAATCTTTTCTCTAGGCATACAGCGGTGGAGTTTATCAGGATTCAAAGGGGACGTCAAGCATATTATTGCAGAAAGATGACAAGTTTTCAGAACTGCTTGACAAACACAGGATTCATTGTAAAATAGAACAAATGTTCCATTTTCTTATATTACAGGTGGTTCCTTATGAATTCTCTTAAACGAAATTACGAACTTGCTTTGGAAGTACTGGAAGAACTGACAGCCGATTTAGCTCCCAAAGAGCCCCAACCCGAAAAAACGGGTCGCACGCCCCTTCAGCTTGCTCCCATGTCCCTAAGCGATACCCTCGCCGAATTTGGGACTCTGCCACAAGAAGCCCTTTTTCTTGGGGCGGCATACGATGGGCTACCGATCTTGCTCAATCTTAATGACCCTACGCCTGGGCCGATCCTCGTTACAGGCGATCAGGGCAGCGGAAAAACAGCTTTGCTAAAAATGATCGCACAAGCGATTTCGATCATCCATACTCCGTCAGAAGTGCAGTTTGGGATCATCACAAGTTACCCCAACGAATGGGAAGGGTTTGAAGAAAATGAAAACTGCATGGGCGTCTTTCCCACATACCATAGGGATGCAGACAACTTCATTCTCTCCCTGGCAGATTGGGCGCATAATAATCGCAACGAAAAGCGTTTTGCGTTGCTTTTGATCGACGATCTGGAAGCTATGACCGAGATGAATGAAGACGTGCAGCAAAGTTTACGCTGGCTGCTCTTGCGCGGCCCTAATCGGCGGGTGTGGCCCTTGGTGACATTAAACGCCGAGCGTCGAGGCAAAGTACTCCCCTGGTTAGACGCATTTAGGACGCGGCTTTTTGGGACAGTGAAAAATATGCGTAGCGCGGAAGCAATTTCGCCCATGCGCGGCGCGGGGCTTCATCTCCTCGAGCCAGGGCTTGAGTTCGTTTTGAACGAAAATCGTCAGTGGGTCAAATTTTGGATACCATCCAACCAATAAAAAAAGGAGACAAAATGCAAGCAGGAATGATGTGGTTTGATAATGATAAACAAACGAGTTTAGCGGCAAAGGTGAATAAAGCCGCCGCATATTATCGCAAGAAGTACGGGCGCACTCCGAACCTTTGTATGGTCAACCCGAGTATGTTGAATGAGAAAGAAGAATTAGGCGAAAAAATTACCATTCGTCCTTATCAACCGATCGTGGCAGGACACTTGTGGCTCGGGATCGATGATAGCCGAGGCATTAAGAAAAAAGTTTAGCCCTAAAACAAAAGCCGAGCGTTTGAAACACTCGGCTTTTTTCTTTTTATTTCCCTATGCCAACCATCATTGCGATGGCATGAGATTGACTATGACTCAGGCTGATCGACCATGTACTAAGTTTTTTCTCTTTAGCCAGACGTGCAGCTTCACCATGCAGGAGTAATTTTGGCGCGCCATTTTCTTCTCGCCGAATTTCAATCTCTCGCCAGGCGACATCACCTATGCCGCAGCCAAGCGCTTTGGCTGTTGCTTCTTTCGCGGCAAAACGCGCGGCGAGCGATTCGATTCGTCCGCCACAATCGGCGATCTCGCGCGGAGTGAAAACTCGCGTGAGAAAACGCTCGCCATGCCGTTCAATAACAGCCGCGATCCGTTCAATTTCGATCAAGTCAACGCCAGTTGATAGATTCATTTCTATTTATCAGGGACCTGCTGTAGCAATGGCAACGCGGGCTGGCTCGATATATTTCCGCGCAACAGCGAGAATATCATCGCGGGTAACGGCACGCACAAGATCGGGGTAATTACGATAATAATCTAGCCCAAGGTCGTAACGCTCGATATTAAGCAACGCACCCGCCACACCCTGATTGGATTCGAGCGAAAGCGGCAAACGTCCGATGTAATTGGTCTGATTATCAAGAAGTTCTTCTTCGGTAACGCCGCTTTCGATAAAGTTTTCCAACTCTTTCAGGATAAGGTCGATCGCTTTTTCGAGATTAGCGGGATTCACACCAGCACCAATATACCAAGCGCCAGGGCCGATCCCCGCACTGAGACTCGAGTAAGCATAATAAGCCAAGCCCGCTTTTTCGCGGACCGCATCGCCGATCCGTCCCATTAGCCCAAAGCGACCGAGGATAGAGTTCCCTAGAGAGGCTGCCATGAAGTCAGGATCGAGGCGTTTGGGGCCGAGAAAGCCAAGCATTAGATCAGCTTGAGATTTTCCCGCAATCGCATGATGACGCTGCGTTCGCTCATCCAGTGGCAGCATATCTGCTAAATCTGGTTTCACGGCTTGGGCGGGATTTTCCCAATCGCCGAGCATTTGCTCGACCTGAGCAACAGCGGCATCTGCATCGATCGCGCCAACAACCGAGACGACCATATCACGCGGCCCATATTTTTCACGGTGGAAAGCGATCAGATCATCGCATGTGATAGCCTCAATTGTTTCCGGGAAGCCATCATCCGGAAGGCTGTAAGGATGCCCTGCGTATAAAATCTCATCAAAGACCATCTCTGCCATATCGCCTGTATCCTGGGCGCGTAAGGCAAGTCCTACGAGGTATTGGGCACGCAAACGCTCAACATGTTCATCCGCGAAAGTTGGCTGACGCAAACCATCCGAGAGCATCTCCAGCAAAAGGGGCAGATCTTCGGCGAGCGAACGTCCGCCAAAGCCGACGCTATGCGTGCGTGCATTAAAGCCAAAGCCCGCGCCAACCGATTCGAGCGCATCGTAAATGTTTTGAAAATCACGTTTTTCGTTACCACGCATCAAGCAGGAAGCAGTGAAATCTGCCAAGCCAAGTTTTTCTTTCGTATCAAAAAGCGTGCCCCCAGATAAATATCCGCTAAGAACAACTGAGGGGCTATTGAAATTTGTGCGGCATAAAACCGTGATGCCATTTTTCAGCACAACACGCGTAATATCATCGGCACCAGGAAACGCAGAATTGAGCTTAGTCATTTTCCATCTCCCCATTGACGGGCAAATACGTCCCGATCACACGTGCTTGTGGACGCAAATATTTCTGCGCCACACGCTGCACATCCGCAGGGGTGACAGCCGCGAGCTTATCGAGGTAGGTCAGGAACCAATCGTAATCGGCGAACATCTCAGCATAGCCCAGCCAAAAACCCTGGTTGGTAATGCTCTCACTGCCATAGGCAAAAAGGGCACGCGCCTGCTTGACCGCGCGGGCAACTTCATCGGTAGAAACCAACTCATTTTGCACACGTTCAATTTCCGCATCCAGCGCGGCGAGGGCTTCATCGGGGGTTCTTTCGGGGCGGGTGATCATCGTGAAGCTGTAAAGATAGGGGTCTATCGTCGCCTGTGCGCCAGCGCCCGCATTAACGGTTATCTCTTTTTCGACCAGCGCCCGATAGAGACGCGACGTTTTATTGGATATACCGCCCCCGAACATATTCAAACTGCTCGCGCCAGATAACAAACTATCTAGCACAGTTAGGGGGAAGAAGTCTGGGTCAGTAGCGGATGGGAAACGGTAAGCAACTTGAAGAAAGGTCGTCTCTCCCTCTCCTTCGACGGTCAGACTCAAGCCCCCACTTGCTTCCGGTTCAGGACGTTCAATCCGCTTTGGAGTCGGTCCCGCTGGAATCTGCCCGAAGAGTTCTTCGATCCTCCCGAGCATTTTCTCGGTTTCAAAATCACCTGCCACCGCCATGACAGCGTTATTCGGCGTATAGTAGGTCTGGTAGTGTTCGTAGAGATCATCGCGAGTCATGCTGTGCAGGTCTGCCATATCGCCGATGACTCGATGATGGTAAGGATGTATGCGAAAAGAAGCTGCCTGAACAGCTTCGCCAAGTTTAAACATGGGTTCATTCTCGCTGCCTTCGCGTTCCGAAATGATGACCGTGCGCTCAGAGGCGACTTCTTCGGGATCAAAACCGCTATTAACCATGCGGTCCGCTTCGAGACGCAGAGCGAGATCAATTTTATCGGCTGGCATGGTTTCGTAATAGGTCGTCCAGTCGAGATAAGTGAAGGCATTCCAGACACCGCCCTCGCGCGAAATGGCCTTATCAAGGATATTTGCAGGAAATTCAGGCGTGCCTTTGAACTGCATATGTTCCACCCAATGTGAGATACCGGTCTTGCCGGGCACTTCGTCACGCGAACCAACACGATACCAAACCCAGGAGGAGATCAGCGGCGCGGTATGGATTTCTTTGAGCAAGACCGTTAAGCCATTTTTAAGGGTTTTCTTTGTAATTTCTTCTGTCATTAGACTCCAATAAGGTACTTATAAAATATTTATTGCGATACTTCCTGCGGGCAAATATCTTCTCCGTTCAGTGTTTTTGCGCTGGGCGAAACGAGACAATATAGAGGCTTTAGAACCTCCTGTAAACCAAGAAAAGGTATGTGCAGGCCGGTTTCGCTGAGAGCAATATCAACCGGCACAGTCAACGTGACGGGAATCATCTCATCGACCGGCACTTCAAGATTGAGAATGATCGGTAAATTCGTTCCTGCCGGCAAGGTGACTGTTGCAGGCGCGTTGAAGATATTCAAACCACCCGTCGTCAGGGCAACGCGTGCGCCGTCGATGGTCACATCTTCGCTGAGAATAACAGTCGTTTCCTGATTGAGACCCAAAGTAAATTGGACGGGTATCTCAGACTCCACGGGAATGGTCGTTATGATATGTGCTTCATCCATAAGTTCAAAATTGTCATAAAGTCCCTGAAGTAGGTCTTTAGGCGTATCCGCAGTGATTTCTTCTGGAATATTCAATATCGTGTAATTCTGATAAAGCCCGATCAAAAAGGCGATCACGACGACATTAACGATCATTGAGATCGCACTGGCTAAAGTCCACAAGGCGCGTAAGGAATTTTCCCAGCGAGAGCGCTTCCCTGAGGGATGTCCACCCTTTTTCTCTTTTTTCTTTTGAAAAGCAGGAGCAGATTCCGGCTTCGACTCTGTCGTTTCTTCTTTCGGCACTTCCACTCGCTTGGGAATATTTGAAAAAATGTCATTATCTGACTTCTCTTCAGCGGGAGGCGCTTGCGCAGGTGCTGAAAGAATATTCTGCAATTTTTTGCCGAGATTATCTTCATCTTGTGTAGACTGAGACATAAAACTCCTCCAAAAATACCGTATTAAAACAAGCAAAATAATCTTAGCACAGAGTGGTCAAAAAGGGGCGAAGACGATATTTAGGGCACTTCGGACAGATTGCCCCATTCGGGGCACTTGTAGATTAGCATACAGGCATCTATAATGAAAACGTCTATTCTATGAAGAGGAGAAAAACATGAACAAGACAAAATATCTCTTGCTCACGCTATTTATCACCACAGCTATACTGCTCGGCGCATGCAACCTCCCGCAGGGAACAAGCGCCGAAGACGCCGACGCAACCACCATTGCTGAAACATCGGTAGCAGTCTTTACCCATGCAGCAGAAACCGCCGTAGCACTGGGACCAACAGCAACACCACCCGACCTGGTTCCCGCTACAGCAACCATTGTCCCAACCAACACGCTCTTCCCCACCCAGGTTGCAACCTATACGGCAACACCGATCCCGTGTAACCGTGCCAGCTTCGTCAAAGATGTTAGCTACCCAGACAACACCAATGTCGATGCCAGCGCAACCTTTACGAAAACCTGGCGTCTCAAAAATAACGGCTCCTGCACGTGGACATCAGGCTATGTTCTACTTTTCGACAGTGGCGACCAAATGGGTGCGCCCGCAACTGCCACGGTCACATCAGGCACTGTCGCCCCTGGCGCAACCGTCGATATTTCGGTCGATCTAACCGCACCCGCCAGCCCGGGGACTTATCAGGGCAACTTCAAGTTGCGTTCACCTGATAATATCGTTTTCGGGATCAATGCCGATGGTCAGGGACCATTTTGGGTCAAGATCATCGTCCCGGCACCGACAGCAGTCCCAACTGAAACCACCGTCCCCAAGCCCGATCTCTATATCACCCAAATCGTATACAATCCTGCTGCTCCTCACATGGGGGACAGTGTTGAGGTCAAAGTAAGCGTATACAACGGTGGTGACGCTGCGGCTGGCGCATTCACTGTTGAGTGGTATGCAGCTGGTCCAACCTTAGGCTGTTCGTGGCCTGTCGCCAGTTTGGTTAAAACAGGTGGTTATGTCCTTACATGCAATTACACCTACGCTGGCTGGAACCATAACTATGAGACAAAAGCCATCGCCGACTCTGCTGGTGTCATCACAGAAAGCGACGAAACCAACAACACAAAAATACAAGCGTTAGATGTAAGCCCATAAAATATTGAATGATGATGATAAAATAGGGCGCAGAAATTGCGCCCTATTTTATTTGGAGCGCACCTAGCCCAAAACTTGCTTCTGCAAAAGAAATTTTATTTTGCAGATTCACATCAACCACGAAACGCAACGAGAAGAATCTATGTTTAAACGTACACCAACTTCCCCCGAAACACCCCAACCGATCCCCTCCGTTGAGCGGATCACCTCCGTGCTTGGCTCTGGCGTCATCTGGCATGGCGATCTGGACGGCAGCGGCGGCGTGCGCATCGAAGGCGCATTTGAAGGCAAGATCACCCTGCGCGGGATGCTCGTCGTCGGTGAGACCGGGCGCGTAACCTGTGAAAATATCCGCGCCAACACTGTCATCGTCGCTGGTGCGGTACGTGGCAATATCACCACCCAAAAACTCGAGATCCGCGCCACAGGGCGTGTCTGGGGAGACGTGGTGACCACCGCCTTTGTCACTGAGGAAGGCTCCTTCCTGCGTGGCCAGATCCGTATGGAAGAAAGTGTCGATCTCGAGCTTGGGCCCGCCCCGGAATCAACGCCTGCTGAAGCGGTTGATGCCTCCACATCTGAGCTGGATGCTGAAGACCAATAAATTAAAACTACCATCAAACACAAAAATTCCCGAAGAAAAATATCTTCGGGAATTTTTTATTCCGAAACCAATACAGCTATTAATCCAGCCTGGTATGAAAGCGTTTTCCACCCATCAGATGCAAGTGGATATGATAAATAACCTGACCACCATCATACCCGGTGTTAAAAGTTAAGCGATATCCGCTATCGGCAATCCCTTCTTCCTGGGCAAGTTTTCTTGCCACCGAATGCATATATCCGATCAAGGCTTCGTCATCTTCTGTCGCTTCATTCATCGAAGGGATATGCTTGGTCGGCACGATCAGAATATGGGTCGGGGCGACAGGTTGAATATCGCGAAATGCGGTCACGCGCTCGTCTTGAAAAAGAAGCTCCCCGGGAATTTCCTTCGCGATAATTTTGCAAAAAACACAATCGGTAGACATATTTTCCTCCTAAAACTCAGTGGAGACTACAAATGTTTTTAGATTTTTGTAGTCTATTACGATTACGGCACGAGCGTCGGGATTGCCCCATAACTCGGCGTGCAAATAATATCGTAATATTCCAATTCAATGGCTTTATTCTGCTCGGCGTACGCAGCCGCTTCCTTGCCCATAATACGTACTTCGTCAATATGCGACCCAGCCCCCGTGTCGGTATAGCGCGGCAAAGTCATCAAGGGGTCGCCCACCGGCCCTTCGGGAATAAAGTAAGGACGCTGCTCATCTTTGGCATCTGTTTGTGGTATCCAATTAAACATGACCGGGCCGCGCGGGTTGGTCGTAAACCCCAAACGATAGCCAAATTCGCGCGCTTTTTGCACGGGGCGCAAACCAAATCCACCACCGGGCCAAATGATGGCAACAGGGGTATTCCCATAATGTTCTTGAATAGCCAGCACAGAACCTTGCAGCTCCCCGACCAAATACTCATCAGAAGAATTATCGCTCATTGGTGTATTGTGGATGACACCGTGCGCCTGATAGTCCACCCAGCCTTCGGCAGCCAGCGCCGCATTTTGATCCCAGAGATCGGGGCGTTCATCTTTGCTGATGTAGGCATTTGTAACAGACCAGCCGTATTTCTCATAAAAAGGGCGGAAATGGGTATTGAAATATTCAGCATAATGGCGATCGTCTACCAATAATAAGACCGAGCGGGCAGGAATTTTGGCATTACTTTCCAAAAAGTCTGCCAATTGCTCGGTTCTAATTGCTTCAAATCCCTGCTCGTGCAAATTCTCAACAAGTTGGCGCAAGTCAGCAGCATTAATTTGGTAAGGCTTATCCACTGTACCGCTGGTAATACTATGAATCATAATCACCATCACCACCGTGCCCGGGGTGCTGTTATTTGGGTCCCATTTGGCTTTGAGATATTCGCAAGTATCAGAGACATACGTTCGGGGTGTATCCAATGCACTCAAGACAGGGGATTGGTAAATCCCCGGCAAAGCCGGCGGGGTACGGATCGCAGTTGGGGAGGGGATGGGGGTTTCGGTCGGCAAAGGAGTTGCAGGGATAGCAGCCGCCGTCTGCGTATATTCTGTTTGGATAGTCGCAAGCGCTTCGGCTGCGATCTTCGCAGCATCCAGGGTGGGTTTGGGAGGTATCGAGGGCTGGCAAGCGGCTAATAAAACACCGAGCAAGCCCAAAAGGAGTATGAGTCGGAACTTTTTCAAAATCATAATTGCAATTCTACTCGATTAATCTCCCAGCCCAGGCACGCCGCCCAGCGAAGCCGCCGACTGTGTGCCACGCAAGATCGCCTGCATCAAAACTTCAGCGGCAAAGGCGCCCACGGTCGAAACATCCGCTTTTTTACTGCCTGTCGAAAGGGCAAAGATGGTGTCGCCATCCAACATAGTGTGTGCGGGGCGGATCGTGCGTGCCAGCCCATCTTGTGCCATTTGCGCAACTCTGCCGGCTTCCGCTTTGGTCAATTTGGCGTTCGTCGCGATTGCGCCGATGACGGTATTGGCGCGTGTGGCGAGCTTCATCACCGTGCGACCAGGGATCGTTTGCATCACATGTAATGTATCAGCAAAGCCACCCTCTTCCCCAATTTTTATGGGACCAACCTGCGCGGAACGCACGCCTGCCAAAATTGCCCCCGTTTGTGGGCTAACGACATCCCCAAAAGCATTTACCGCTACAATCGCCCCAACAATGATTCCGCCCCCGATCTCCATGCTGGCAGTGCCCATCCCTGCTTTCATCGCGTTAGGAACGCCGAGGATTTTTCCCACCGTCGCACCCATCCCCGCCCCGATATTGCCGACACTCGCCATTTTGGCAGAGGCAGCTTGCGCGGCGCGGTAGCCCATCTCTGCATCGGGGCGAATATCCGCACTACCAAGAGCGAGATCGTATAAGACCGCCGCCGGAACGATAGGGACGCGCGCCACGCCTGTGTCAAAGCCAAGTTTCTGCTCTTCGAGGTAACGCATTACGCCTGTGGCTGCATCCAGCCCAAAAGCAGAGCCGCCCGATAGCAGGATCGCGTTGATCGTCGAGACAAGGTTGAAGGGGCTGAGCAAGTCGGTTTCACGTGTGCCCGGCGCGCCGCCGCGCTGATCCACCCCGGCGACCGCTCCCTTCCGCGCAAGGATAACGGTGCAGCCCGTGAGGGCATCTTCATCCTGTGCGTGCCCGACTTCGATGCCGGGCACATCTGTAATACTGTTTTTCATTCTAAGTAAGTACCTGAAAGTTTCTTTATAAAGCTAATCCAGCAAACCGAAGTAG
>JABGQU010000126.1 GCA_018648605.1 Anaerolineae bacterium
TTAAACTGTGCGACTTGAACCGTTTAAGGTGTGCGACATGGTGCGTTTTATGCAGTTGATTTCAAAAAAATCTGAGAGAGTGATCATGTGATTAGCATTTTAACATAGGAGGGTAAGAAAAACTCATTCTTTGTTATCTGATTAGTTATAAGTTACTTGTTTCTTTTTAGGAGATAAAAATGAATACAGTTTTATGGATTTTTCAAGGAATTCTTACCTTTATGTTTTTGATGGTCGGCACGATGAAACTGATGCAGCCCAAAGAAAAGATGGCAGATAAAATGGGTTGGGTTGAAGATTTCTCGCAAGGTCAGATTCGCGTTATTGGTATATTGGAAGTATTGGGCGCACTTGGTTTGGTTTTGCCCATGCTCACGGGCATTTTACCCATCCTGACCCCACTGGCGGCTCTCGGTCTTGTATTCATTATGCTTGGCGCTTTTTCTACACACATGCGTCGTAAGGAAATCGTCCCGATGGGCGTAATGAATCTGATGCTTATGGCAATGGCTGCTTTTGTCGCCTACGGTCGTTTTTAGAAGCTAATTCTCAGCACCTTCTTTCACTGTGTATGAAAGAGCCCGTTCTCGAAAGAGGCGGGTTCTTTTAGTTAATTTTCTTCTTGATCTCTCTTTCTCCAAGCCAATTGAAAATATTCAAGATCCATCGTTGGTTGCCTGCCCAGCCAAGCAGTGCGCCAAAAGTGCGCTCAAGTAGCCCGTTCGCTTGAAGGATCGGCATCGCGCGAGAGAAGTCCACTTTGCGCCCATCGAGCATAAATTTGTATCGACCCTCTCGTTTAACTTGTGGGGCTTTTAGCAAGAAATCTCGCAGGCTCTCACGCTCTTCTGCACTCCACCAGGCAGGCTTGTCGGATGTAGCTTTATAGCGGCAGATGTGTGCCAAATCTTGCAGCATCTTTTCTTCCCTGACACTCATTCTATGTTTCTCAGATGCAAAATATGCTACGTCCGGGTCTGTGTCAACAAGAGGGTATAGCCAGAGCCGATTGACGGTTGTGCGAATGGCGTTCTGCGTGCTTGGGATGGCGAAATTGTTGAGAAGCACATCGTCACGATAACTTGTCCAATGGGATGCCACATCCGGTCCGATGCGCATTCCATCGCAGAGACCGAGGGAGGGGATGATCGGCGCACCGCAGGTCAGTAAGTAGGCATCGCCCAAAGCATCGCGTAGCGCCCGCAACCCCTGACGATAGGCTTGCTCCCGTGGCAGATCAGTGTGCCGTACCCCGGGCAGGGCGCCCGCATAAAGAAAATCCAATTTGACGTAATCGTACCCCCAAGAGCGGACTTGGCTCATAAGTGCGGATAGCCACTCTAGCACGTTGGGATGGGTTGTGTCGAGAGCGTAGAGCGGTTCGTTCCAGTTGAATCCGGCTGAGATGAGTTTGCCTTTTTCGTCACGCAGTAACCAGTCTGGGTGTTGACGGTAGATGTTCGAACTGGGCACCACGATGAGGGGCGCTAGCCAGAGTCCCGGCGTGCGTCCCGTACGGCGGATCTGCACGGCGAATCCATCTATGCCCTCGGGGAACTTGTCGTTCGGTATCCAGTCGCCGATGGCACGCTGCCAGCCGTCATCCACTTGAAAAACATCAAAGGGCAGGTCACCGAGATCGTCGAGAGCTTGGGCGAGGTTTTTTTCGGAGATATGGGTGTAGAAGCTGTACCATGAGCACCAGATGGAGGGAGGCGTGGTGTGGAGAAACTGAGTTTTTTCAAAAAACTCGGTTTCTTGGAGTTTCAGCGCATATTGTTCAAAAACTTCCTGCCGATCTCCTTCAGCAATAAACCATTCGCCCATAGTACTTTCATATTGCCCGGTGAGCTGATCTCCATCGAGAAAGACGTGTGCGTCCAGTCCGAGTGCGCCGAGCAGGATTATTTTGCCGTTTTCCATCTCAACAGCGCCAACCGATGAGCCGTGCGGTCGTTTTTCGCGAATGTAGTCGGGGTCGTATTGCATGGGACGCAGACGCGCGGGTTTGGGGATGGCGATCTTTTGCTCAACATCCTGCCAGGCGGCGAGGGACCAGCTTTGCCAGCCGTGCCGGTAGTAGCGTTTTGCGGGTGATGGAAGGGGGATGGATATATTTCTAGTGTTTTCGGTTTTATTCATGAGTTTTCTCGTGAGAGCGAATATCTTTTGAGTATTCTACTTTGAAGAGGAACGCTTGTCATCTACCTACGATGTGAGTATAATACGCCATCTAAAGGCGATGATGGAAACGAGTAAATTCATCCAGACAGTCAGCGAACTCGGAGATGGTGAGAGCCGAGTCTGTCAAGTGAATTGAAAATCCTTCCGGAGCCGCGAACTGAAAGACATTGTTGAGTAGGTGAGCCGAAGTCATTCTTCGTTACAAGGATGAACGTATAAGCCAGAAATGGTCGTACGGATTGAGTGCCCGTTTCGACGGGAATCAGAGTGGTACCGCGTGAGCATAGCTCTCGTCTCTGTGGAGACGTGAGCTTTTTAATTTAACATATCTGTCATTGCGAGCGGAGCGAAGCAATCTCCCTCTGTGGATTGGAGACTGCTTCGTCGCACACCCGTCCCTGCGGCGAGTGCAGGGGAAAGCGCGCTCCTCGCAGTGAGAATATATTTTCGGAGGTTCTGTATGTTCAAACCCGTATCCCCTAAACTAGACGTTGCCGCCATGGAAGCGGATGTCCTGAAGTTTTGGAAAAAGCAGGAAATTTTCAAGAAAACCACCGCTGCAAATGAAGGCGGGGAGGAATATGTCTTTTACGAAGGTCCGCCGACCGCCAATGGGAAGCCTGGTGTGCATCATGTTTTGGCGCGTGCGTTTAAGGATATGTTTCCGCGTTATAAGATCATGCGTGGCTACCATGTCTCTCGGCGTGGGGGCTGGGATACGCACGGTTTACCGGTAGAAGTCGAAGTTGAGAAGAAGCTCGGCTTCACGAATAAGCAGCAGATCGAAGATTATGGCATCGACAAATTCAACGAGCTTTGCCGTAATTCTGTCTTTACCTATATCCAGGATTGGGAACGGCTCACTGATCGCATTGCCTTTTGGGTGGACTTGAAGACTGCCTATGTCACCTTTACGGATGACTATATTGAATCTGTTTGGTGGATTTTGAAGAATTTCTGGGAAAAGGACCTTCTCTATCAAGGCTACAAAGTTGTGCCTTATTGCCCACGTTGTGGGACTCCACTCTCTGATCATGAAGTCAATCAGGGCTATAAAGATATCTGCGAAGAATCTGTTTTCGTGCGGATGCCACTTGCAGATGAAGAAGGAACGTCGCTGCTCGTTTGGACGACAACACCCTGGACGCTGCCCGGCAACGTTGCGGTCGCCGCCGCGCCGGATGTGGAGTATGTCAAGGTCGAAAGAGAAATCGGGCTTAACGGTAGCAAGACTAAAGAACGTTTGATTCTCGCCCGTGCTTTAATGGAAAAAGTTTTTGGTGAAGAAGAAGTCAAGGTTATCGATTCGTTCAAGGGCAAAAAATTACAGGGCGTTAAATACAATCCGCTTTTCACGTTTATGCCTCCTGATAAGCCCGCACATTATGTCGTTTTGGGCGATTTTGTAACTACTGAAGATGGCTCTGGCCTTGTGCACATGGCGCCCGCTTTTGGCGCAGACGATATGGATATGGCGATGGAATTTGATTTGCCCGTCATCCAACCCGTTGCACCTGATGGCACCTTCTTCCCTGAAGTTCGTCCGTGGAGCGGTGTCTTCGTCAAGGATGCCGACCCGATGATTATCGCCGATCTGGAACAGCGCGGCTTGATGTTCAAGGTGCAGGATTATGAGCACAGTTATCCCTTCTGCTGGCGTTGTAAAACGCCATTGCTCTACTACGCACGCGAAACCTGGTATATCCGCACCAAGTCGCTCAAAGATCGTCTGGTTGCGCTCAATGATGAGATCAACTGGGTTCCCGCGCACACCAAAAAAGGACGTTTTGGTAACTGGCTCGAAAATAATATTGACTGGGCTTTGGGACGTGAACGCTATTGGGGTACGCCGCTCCCTGTTTGGGAGTGTGAAGGCTGCCACCACCAGCATGCCATCGGCTCACGCGCAGAACTGAGCGAGCTTTCAGGAAGCGATTACTCCGATCTTGACCTGCATCGCCCTTACGTGGATGATGTCCACTTTGCCTGTCAGGAGTGTGGCGGCAAAATGAATCGAGTGCCTGAATTGATCGACGTTTGGTTTGATTCCGGAGCAATGCCTTACGCTCAGTGGCACTATCCATTTGAGAATAAAGAAGAATTCAAAAAGCAATATCCCGCCGATTATATCTGCGAAGCCGTCGATCAAACGCGTGGATGGTTCTATTCTCTCCACGCCATCAGCACATTGCTTAACGATCAGGTTAGTTTCAAGAACGTTCTTTCGCTGGGGCATATCCTCGATGGCGAAGGCAAAAAGATGTCGAAAACGCTCGGCAATATTGTTGATCCGTGGGAAGTTCTTGACAATCACGGCGCCGATGCCTTCCGCTGGTATCTCTACACCGCTACCCCGCCCGGGCAGCCTCGCCGCTTCTCGGCCGATCTGGTTAGCGAAGTCGTGCGTAGCTTTACCCTCACGCTCTGGAATGTCTATTCCTTCTTCGTGACTTACGCTAATCTGGATGCGCCCACGCTGGTGAAACCCGCCAAACTGGACAATCTCCTTGATCGCTGGTTGCTTTCCTCGCTGAATACTTTAGTACGGGATGTGACAGATGCCTATGAAAATTATGATGTCCCGGCCGCGACTCGACCGATCTCGGAATTTGTCGATTCGCTCTCGACCTGGTACTTGCGATTGTCTCGTCGACGTTTTTGGCGCTCCGAAGCGGATGCTGATAAAGAAGCCGCCTACTATACGCTTTATACCGCGCTAACAACGCTTGCCAAGCTCCTCGCTCCGGCCATGCCTTTCGTCGCTGATGAGCTATATCAAAACCTTATTCGTTCTTCTGATGAGAACGCGCCCGAATCTGTGCATCTCTCGAATTGGGCAGAACTCGACGAAAGCTTGATCGACGAAAATCTCAACAATGAGATGGCAGTTGTGATGAAACTGGTCTCGCTCGGACATGCCGCTCGCCAAAAAGCGGAGCTCAAAGTCCGTCAGCCTTTGGCAGAAGTCGCCTTCTTCGTTGGCAACGTGGATGAACGCGCAGCAATCGAAAATTATGCTGAGCTTATCAAAGGCGAGCTAAACGTCAAAGCTGTCCGCCTTCTCGATGCGAGCAGCGAAGCGGTTAGTTACAGCGTTAAGCCTTATCCCAAGCAGTTGGGACAGAAATACCAAAATAAATTCCCTGGTGTCCGTAAAGCGATTTTAGCGGCAGACGCTGAAGACGCGGCACGCAGCCTTTTAAGCGGAAGCCCGTTCAAGGTCGAGTTTGAAGGCGAAACGCTTGATATTTTGCCAGAAGAGGTCGAAGTCCAGGCTGAAGCGAAAGCTGGTTATGCTGTCGCATCCGATGCGGCTTATCTGGCGGCTCTCGTCACAGAGCTGACTCCTGAACTCCTCGCCGAAGGCATGGCGCGAGAATTCGTCCGCCGTGTGCAGGACATGCGCAAAGCCGCCGAATTTGATGTCTCTGACCGCATAAATATCTTCGTGGAAGCCTCGGACGACCTGCAAAATGCCGTCGATGTACATCGTGACTACATTATGGGCGAGACGCTGTCCACAGAACTTGGCTTCGCTGATGCCCCTGCAGGTGCAACGCTGGGTGTAGAGATCTTTGGCAATGAAGAAGTCAAGATTTGGATTTTGAAAGTCTAATATTAGTAGCCTTGCGAAGGTTCAAAACCTTCGCAAGGCTTTTTTTATGACTAATCAAAAACTCAACCTCGACTGGAAAATCGCCACCCTTACTATCGTCAGTACAACCTTGCTGATTCTCGATAAATATCACACCTTCACGACGTCAAAACTGATAGACCGCACTATTCTCTATCTGATCATTCCCCTCTTTTTCACGATCTTTATTTTTCGAGAAAATCCCGCTAAATACGGTTTCCAAATCGGCGATTGGCGCACGGGGCTAAAACTAACTTTTGGCGGCATCTTCCTGATGACGCCCATCCTGTGGTGGCTTCTCCGCGCTGATGGCAGTATGCAGGGCTACTACGTAGGGCTTGCCTCTGGTCTGCCCTGGAACACCTTCCTTGACCTGCTCGGCTGGGAATTTCTCTTTCGTGGCTGGCTGCTTTTTGGCTATGCCCGGAAGTTTGGCGCAGAAGCCCTTTGGCTGCAAGC
Organism: Anaerolineae bacterium; assembly: GCA_018648605.1. Classification (GTDB taxonomy): domain Bacteria; phylum Chloroflexota; class Anaerolineae; order Anaerolineales; family Villigracilaceae; genus Desulfolinea. The sequence continues at coordinate 6,278 of JABGQU010000126.1, forward strand.
CGTGCCCTTTGCCATTGCCCATGTCGGCAAACCGGAGATCGAAACCCTCTCCACCATCTTTGGTGGCTTTGCTTTTGGCTGGGTGGCGTGGCGCACAAAATCTTTTCTCTATCCCTTCCTCATCCACTGGTATATCGGCTCATTCACGATTTTGCTTGCGGCAGGTATACTTGGATAAATAAAATTTTTGAGGGTATCTAATGAAAGATTTTCTTAACACCATTATCGGAATTTTAGTCGGGATGCTCCTCGCAGGGATCATCTGGCTCACAGCGCGCCAACCCAGCGGGGATGCAGTCGCGCTTCGCCCTCCACCCACACCTGCTCCCATTTCCGTACATATTACGGGCGCCGTAGTATCTCCCGGTATCTACGAAGTCCCCGAAGGGAGTCGCGTTGCCGACGCAGTTGCTGCGGCTGGTGGTTTCCTGCCCATCGCCGATGATGAGAATATCAATCTGGCTGCACTGCTCGATGATGGCGCACAACTGAATATCGAAAAAGCAGAGTTTTATAATGCTGGCGGAGGCACAAGTCGTGTCAATATCAATACTGCCAGCCTCGATGAATTAGACACCCTGCCTGGAATAGGGCCTTCAACAGCCCAAGCAATCATCGACTACCGGCGTCAATATGGCAACTTTCAACGTACTGACGAAATTACCAATGTTAGCGGGATCGGACCAGCCACCTACGAACGTATCAAGGACTTAATTACCGCAGGATAGTAAGTTACAAATCTCTGGATGTTAGGATGAGGGGAAACGATAGTCTATCGCTCATCAGCGCGTAACAGCAGTTAGTTAAGGAGAAATTATATGCCCTTCGATCACTTTGATCTGCTCGCCCCTATTTACGAAAAAGTTATCCCCGCTTCTGCAACGGAAGCCATGTTGCGTGAGCTAAATCCCAGCCCAAGTTGCCGTCTTCTTGACGCAGGCGGCGGGACGGGCCGCGTCTCTGGCTCTTTGCAGGAGCATGTTGGCTCGGTGGTGCTATCCGATATTTCGATGGGGATGTTGAAGCAGGCCGCGGAAAAAGATAATTTGCGCCCCACCTGTGCATTAACCGAGGCAATGCCCTTCGCCGATGATTACTTCGACTGTGTTCTCATGGTGGATGCTCTTCATCATGTCAATGACCAAGTCCAAACGGCGCGCGAACTCTGGCGCATCATCAAGCCGGGCGGGCGTATCGTCATCCAGGAGCCGGATATTCGTAGATTCTCGGTTAAATTGATCGCAATCGCAGAGAAGCTCGCGCTAATGAGGAGTCACTTTCTTGCACCGCAAAAAATTGCCAATCTTTTCCCCTTTGACGGTGTTGAAGTAGATGTGCATACTGAAGATTTTAGTGCTTGGGTGGTGGTGAAAAAGAAGTAGAAGTTTTTTGAAAGAACAAAGCGCCTCTTTGCGAAGAAGCGCTTTGTCGCTAAGTGACTTTTTGTGCTAAGAGATTGTTTAATAAATCAATAAACCCGAAAGATTTCCAAGATACGCTCAAAAAAACAGGAATTTGCATTAGCTCAATACTCATCCCAATGACTCATCACTGGGTGCAGATTTGGGAAGAGCGTGTTTGCCAGTTCAAGGACTTCTTTAGTGCAAGTAATATTTTCCTGCTGGAAAATTTCGTTAGACTCATCAGAGCCAATCAGCAGACGTCCTAACGCTGCGCCGCCTATAAGTTTGTATTCAGCCGACTCACTTGTGATATTGAGCTTGCCTGCCGTTATAGATAGCGTAACTTGCTGATCCCCAGCATCCAATGCTAATGCCCCCGTCCAACTGGCAAGGTGTGATTTTTCTAATCTGGCTTGCAATGCAGGCGTAAGCTTTTCAATCAAGCTGTAGAGATTGATGATCTTGACCTGCCAACCTGAATGATAGAAGTATTTGTCCTCTACAATGCAAGCGCCACGCCGAATGATTTGCAGCATGGGATGTGGCTTTGGCAGGGTAAAGAATGCTAGCGTTTCATAGTTACCTTTCCGGAAAAGCTCGCCTAGGACAGCTAAACCTTGCTCTGCATCCCCGGTTGCTTCCAGACATTGAAGCGACTTCTTGTCTTCGCTTGGTTCAGCACGCACGTATCCGATCAGTTTCTCTTTGCTAAACCAGCCGTATGCACCCATATCGCCTACCTCAAGCATCCTATAAGTTGGGCGCAGAACCGTGCTGCTGAAATCAGCGTATTCCCGATTATAGAGTGCGATGATTTGGTTCATATGCTGCGGGCCAAGTACTTCATAAGATTGTTTGATCGTAAATTTGGGGATTTCTTCGGCGTTCAGGCGATAGGTAACGTAGTTCCAGGCGCGGGCGTATCCAAACTTAGCATAGTGGCGCCCACGCAGGATGCTTAGGTCATATCCGCTTTCTCGCATGGCTTCGAAGGAAGCCAACGCCGCCTTCTGCATAAGACCTTGCTTGCGATATGCCTTACGTGTGACTACTGCTCCCACACCAGCGACTTTGACCTGTGCTGCTCCTAAACGCATGGGAAAACCCCATACGCCCCAATGGTGGATGAGATCATCTCCATCAAAAGCCAGGCGGGATGTATCCCAATCATAGTGACAATTCGCGAAGTAGACCTTACTGATTTCTTCTAGATGCTGCCCATTTGCATAGGTGTCTGATGTAATTTTGGCAACATCCATTAGATGATCGTCTTTTTTTGCAGGGGTGATGGGGTAAGGCAGAACGTTTTTTGATTTCATACATGCTCCTGTTCACAGAAACTATAAGTCACCATTATTGGATGCTTCGAAGGTCTTGAATGCTATTATTTTTGTGGCACAAATTTTTCTCGCTCTGTATTCCAGATGTAGTACTCGAAATGTGGGAGAGACAAGTTTTCTGAATAATTTTCAAAATCCCAAGTGCGGACTTTTGCTGTGCAGGGCGAGATACCATCGCACAGGATAGTAACGCCATCTAATGCTGCTTTATAAAGCATGCCTGCAAGATGGTCTGTTTTTATCAACTGTACTGGCATAGGAGATTGATCTGTGATATCGAATTTGTATATTGAAATTGTCTGATAAGGCGGTTTTTCTGCTTGGAGCGAAGCAAAGGTTGTCGAGAAGATGATATATTGCTCTGGACTTTGTGGATCAAGATTTTGAAGCGAAATTGTTGCGCTGCCTCGCGTACAAGATTCTGTCAGATATGAATGATTTACACCACCTGAATAGTAATAGTCGGCATAGAGTATAGAAATAGAACATTCCTTGTCTTTTGCTTGTCCTACTAGAAGTTTTGTGCTTTCGTCTATCCCGTCCAGATAAAAGACATCATCTCTGTCAACCAACCCGTTGGTTTCTGCTTGAGTAAAAACACTTGAAAAATCTTCAAGTAGAGGCATTTCGACAAGTGGGTAAATATATCCAGTGTCAAGGGAGTGTTCTGCAAAATTATTCTGCCAAAACAAATAAGAACTGCGTTGATCTACCCAGTAAGAATCTCCGCTTGTTGTTTGATAACTCCTCTGATATTCTAAGCCATTTAATTCATAGATAGTTCGGGTTTCTGTTGAAAGTCGTATGTTTTCTCCAACCCATCTCATGAAGCTTGCAGTTTTTAAAATCCTTCCATCTTCTTGTTTCGCCTCAGGTGAAAATGGAATTTTTGGCAACAAAAATAAGACACTTTCC
>JABGQU010000127.1:0-6447 GCA_018648605.1 Anaerolineae bacterium
AAGCTGTGCGACTTGAACCGTTTAAGGTGTGCGACATGGTGCGTTTTATGCACATATTCTCTGTTCCGTTCATTTTGCACATTTTATGAGCTGTAAAGTAGCTGAACCTGAATTAGATTATGAGCCGACAGCTAAGGAGTCATTTGTGTTCGTTTGTAATGTGATGTTTCAGATATATCTATTAGGTTTTGCATGATAGTTGTACAGCGTCGTATTTGCTTTTCATATTGTAGCCATGATGCTACGTTCTTGTTACCATGAAACATATTGTTTCTATATCTGTAAACAACCACCAACAAAAGATATACTTCATCTTCTCGATTCAGGTCCTTTATTTCTTTTGCGAGTATCTTTTCTAAATCAGGTATTTTCTTGCCATGTACTAAGTTAGAATATTTTTTCTTGCTTTGATACCTTTTATGAAAGCACTTAGCTAATTCAGGAAATGTAGTTGGATAGTTTTTCTCAGTAGCGGCTAACTTTTTTGAGAAAACTGGAATAATCCCCATTTTGCAGAATCCGTTAAAACAATCAGATTCAAAGATAGACCATGTCATAAGAAATTCCATAGCAAATTGATTTTCAGTTAATTTAGAAACTTCTGATACATTTTGCTGTAAATAAGATGCTAGCCAATTATTAAATGAATCCATTTTCATCTCTCTTTACATATTGTTGCTAAGTGCCGTTATCTTTAGATAAATGTATTTATCAATAATCTATACTCATAAATAGTGATAGTATCAGACTTTTCCCCAATCTTCTCCATCATAATAACGAGTGCCGCGGTGTCCTTTTTGGGCATATGGTTTTTCGAGTTTTTCCCCGGGAGTATTTACAAAAATTAAGCTACGGGGCTTCCCCGACTTGGGGTTGACAGCGCCAAACTCAATACGGGTGATCTGGCATCGTCCAACCAACATATCTTGCCAGATCGTGTAGACATAATCGCCAACATTCAGGCGCGATGGTTTACCTGCCATATGAAATTCAAACTCCCCTACAGGGCCGTCATATAAGGCTTCAACTGCTTCGATCCCATCTTTTTGGGGGATAGTTTTTGTTATGCCGCTCATTTCTCTCCTATGATTTCAGATTTTCATTTTTAAATTGGCCCAGAAAAACATTTTTTCACCCATACTGTACCATCCTGATATACATATTGATTATACAACAGCGCCAGAACAAAAAAAGTCCCCGTCGATGACGGGGACTTGGTCTAATAGGATAAAAGTTATTTACGCCAACGGACGATATTCTCTTCATCGTCCTCTTCACGGCGCAGCGTAGAAAGCAGGCTGATCGCCATGAAGGGGCTAACAAGAACGAGCGTGACTACTGCAAGTATTGACATATCAACCTCCTTATTGGTTTTCTTTATTAAACCCAATTTTTGGAGGAAAGTTCTTTGCAGTTACCTTACAATCTCTAAAATCGCATTCGTCATTGCGAACGAGCGAAGCAATGACGTGATTTCGCTAAAGACCGATCGCCCGCAGCATTGCCTCGTTATCGTCGAATTTGAACTCCTCGACGCCGCGCTTTTCAGCCTCTTCTTTTTCGACTTCATAAAGACGTAGAGCCGCATCGCTCGTGACAATGGGCTTGCTGAGGCTGGCAAGTTTATCTGCCAACCCAGAAAGAGCCGATTCGCCCTTCGGCAGCCCCGCGAGATACGCCAAAACCGCTTTCGCACCGTTCACGCCATCTTTGCGCGCATACCCAACCAAACCATCGGAGGCTTTGCGCGACCACCCCGCAACGAAGATATTCTCTTCTCCAGCGAGTTCAAAACTCTTACCATCTTGTGGAAAGCGCGGATTCTCATCCTTGATGAACTCATTCCATTCGGTGGGCAGGCCAAAGCTATCGTCCACTTTGTCGCCAATGGCGAAGATGATCGTATCGGCTTCGAGGGCTTGGATATTGCCCGTACCGCGCGGCTTGGTGGCATCTCCTTTGAGAATAAGGTCATTATTTTCCACATCCACATGGGTAAGCAGACCATCGTCGCCGCGCATAGCTTGGGGAGATGCTAAAAAGCGGAAGCTGAATTTCGTCTCGGAAACCTTCGGGGCGGCTTTGGACAGCGCGGAGAGCAGGAAATCCTTCGCGGCTTGGGGGTCTTGGTTAACGGAGCGCATATTTTCGCCAACCCGCTGCATCTCGGCATCGAGCAAGTCTAGATCCAGGTTCGCTGCGACGTATCCCAATTCCTTTTTGGTAAATTTCACATCTGCAGGGCCACGTCGCACAAGGGCCGTCACTTCGTCCACCTTTGCTTCACGGATCAGATAACGGGCGATGTCGATCATCACATTGCCCGCGCCCACAACCAGACAGCGCGAACCAAAATGAAAATCTTGCTGGCTAAAAGGCGGCAGATGATTATAGAAATAAACCACATCTTTTGCATGATAAACGCCGCGCAGATCTTCGCCCGGAAGCCCAAGCCATTTTGTGCCTTGTGCGCCGGTAGTGACGAAAATTGCCTGAAAGCCCATTGCACGCAAATCGGCGAGGCTTAGATCGGCATCATCGCCAATGCTAATATTGCCAAAATACTGCAAATTGGGCGTTGAAAGGATTTTCTGAAATTGCTTCCGTAAGCCATTTTTCATGGCGATCTTATCAGGGTAGATGCCATATTCGGCAAGCCCGCCGGGTTTGATGTCGCGATTAAAAAGGGTTACCTCAGCTCCGGCTTGGGCAAGTTCACGCGCACCGTAAAGCCCGGCTGGTCCCGCGCCGATCACGGCGACTTGATGTTTCTTTTCCATTTTTCACTTCTTTTCCTAATAATATTCGGATATTTTATATCCTATTATAGCGAGCAGCGGGATGAATATCAAGACAAGGAAGAGATATTAATATTTCTCCTACAAATCGAGCAGAATCACAAAATGTTCTGCAAATAAGTATCAAACCTAAGCCAGGCTGATATAATCTATTCAATTTGTCAAACTCATTATTTTGGAGAAAGGAAAATGAACTTATGGATTGTTTTACTCATCGGTATCCTTATCGGTTGGCTGCTCGAATGGATCATCGACTGGGTCTATTGGCGCAAAAAGGCCAACGGTGAAGATCAAAGCGCAGAACTGAAAGCCGCGCAAGAAAAGATCGCCGCTCTCGAAGCCGAGCTTGAAGATTGCGGCGAAGTGCGTATTGATCCACTCGAAAAGATCAAAGGTATTGGCCCCGTTATCAAGAAAAAACTCAACGCGGGCGGCATCTTCTCATTCAAGCAACTCAGCAAACTGACCGCCGCCGACCTCGAAGCCATTGTTGGCGAAGAGATCAAACGCCTGGCAGATGAAGACGTTATCATCAATCAAGCCAAAGAATTCGCCGAAAAGGAATAGGAGCCTGCCATGCAAAAGAAACAAGGCTTCATTGGTTACGATTGGTTCAAATTGATCGTCGCCATTTTGCTCCTGATCGCAATTTTCTTCCTCTGGCAAAGCAGCGTTTGCTGTGGCGCACCGGAACCAGATATGCCCGTTGTAGTGGAGATGGAAGAAGTCGTCGCGGCTGAACCAGAGCCGACGGTAGCGCCTGCTGCGGAAGAGACACTCGTAGACGAGGCGCCCGCGGAAGTGGAATTGCCACCCTTCCCCGAGCCAAATGCCGGTCTCGAATATGATGCCGCCAAAGGTGGCCTCGTGAACGCCGATGGTGAACTCGTCTATCGGCTCAACGAAAATGGCGGTGGCTGGACCCCCGTCATTCCCGACGAAATGGCAGCCATGCCACTCGAAGGCGAATGGACGCTCCTCAGCGAAGATGGTAATCCTGCCTACACATGGGATGCCGAATCCCAAAGCTGGGTAGCTGTCCTTGCAGAGGAAACTGCCGCCGAAGCTCCCGCCGCTGTTGCAGAATGTACCACGGCTGCACCCTCCCGTTTGGTCGTCGGTGAAAAAGCTGAAGTGCTCCGAAATGTCAACTTCCGTGCATGGCCTGGAATCAGTAATAACTGGCTAAAAACATCCACAATCGGAACCCAGCTCAAGGTCACGGGCGAGGCGGTCTGCGTCCCGCATGGAGATGGAGCCTATCTTTGGTGGCAACTCGAGCGCGAAGATGGCACCCTTGGCTGGTCAGCAGAAGCAACCAACTCTGGTCAACATTACTTCCTCGGACCGGTTGAATAAACTTACTTTCCAAACGAATCCAAAAGGGCTGCGGAGATAATCCACAGCCCTTTTTATATTTACCGATAACTCGAGATCAGTCTTTACTTGTATCCGGCACGCCCATGATATTATAACCCGCGTCGACGTAAAAAACTTCGCCCGTCGTACGCGCAGACAAATTTGAGCTAAGGAAGACTGCTGCATTGCCAACATCTTCGATAGTCACATTTTCGTGCAAGGGCGCCATTTCTTCAAAAGCCTTATACATGGCTTTGAAACCGCTCACCCCTGCTGCCGCCAACGTACGGATCGGTCCCGCCGAGATGGCGTTCACACGCACACCTTGGGGGCCAAGATCGTGGGCAAGATAACGTGTGGATGATTCCAGCGCGGCTTTGGCAACACCCATCACATTGTAATTTGGCGTCACCTTCACGGAACCATGATAGGTCATCGAGATCATCGCACCGCCGGGATTCATCAAAGGTTGAAAAGCGCGTGCCAACGCTACAAATGAATAAACACTGATATCCATCGCAAGGTGAAATCCCTCGCGGCTAGTGTTGTAAAAGGGTCCTTTCAACTCATCGCGGTTAGCAAACCCGATCGAGTGGATGATAATATCAACTTTGCCAAAGCGCTCTGCTGCTTTCGCCGCGATGGCTTCAATATCCTCGTCTTTACTGACATCACACTCTTCGACAAAGTCGCAGCCAATCGATTCTGCCAACGGCTCTACACGTCGTTTTAAAATTTCACCGGCGTAACTGATACCTACCGTTGCACCCTCACGATGAAAAGCCTGTGCAACGCCCCAAGCAATTGAATTTTTATTGGCAAGCCCAAAAATAAGTGCTGTTTTTCCTTCTAATAAGCCCATTTTATCTCCTTCTTTCTATCATCGCGAGAAGGGCCTTAGCCCGACGACGCGATCTCCTTTATTTTGACTAAAAATCGCCAGGGCATCGACTTCCACGGCTCTGGCACAGTATATAACCCCACCCGTGCGCCGATGGTCACGCTTTCATCCAAAACCCTTTCCCCTGCTTCGATCCACAATCCGCTTTCACGGCTGCATAAATCCACACTGTTGAAAGACTTGTCTATCGCTAACGCCTGCGCCAATTTGGCGGGACCATCTGTCCATTTAGAGCGGGGCTGTTTGCCTCGGCGGGATGCGATGATTTCTATCCCCTCAATGGGCTGGATGGCACGGATCAGCACCGCTGCCGGAAATCCTTCCGTCTCAGTGACCGCGTTCAGCATCCAGTGCATCCCATAATTAAAATAGACGTAGGCTCTGCCAGCATCCCCATACATGATCTGCGTCCTCGGCGTTATCCCCGCCCTAGCATGACAAGCGAGATCGCTCTCGCCGACATAGGCTTCCGTTTCCGTAATTCTACCGGCAATCCGAACACCTCCCTCCACCCGCACGAGTACCGCGCCGAGCAACTCGCGTGCAACGGTCAGCGTGGGACGGTCGTAAAACTCACGGGGGAGAAGAGATGTTGAAACTTTCAACTTTCTAACTTGAAACTTTAAATCTGGAATCTTTTTCCAACGTCAACCGCAACCCCTCCTCCAACGAGACCGAAGGCGTATAACTCAACTTTTTCTTCGCCAGTGTCAGATCAGCACACATCTGCGAAACCCCGCCTGAAACACGCGGATTATAGATCGCTTCTGCTTTGCCGGGGATCACGTTGGTGACGGTGTTGACCAAATCACGCACGCTCTTTTCTGTCCCCGAGCCGACGTTGATGACCAAACCATCCAGATTGGGGACGGTTGTTGCGGCGGTCAAGGCTGAAACGACATCGTCTACATAAACATAATCGCGCGTTTGTTTTCCGTCATTGTGAACAACAAGAGTTCCATTTCGCAAAGTTTGTTTGATGAAATGCGGCACAACGGGCGGATGCGAGACCGGCATCCGCTGACCGGGACCGTAGGCGTTGAAGATGCGTAAACTGACCGTTTCCATCCCCCATAACGCGCCGATGGTACGAATATAATGCTCTGCCGCCAATTTTGAGACTGCGTAGGGAGAACGCGGATTTGGCGGGGAATCTTCTTTGATGGGCTGTGCTGCCAAATCACCGTAGACTGCGCCCGACGATGCCATCACGACCCGCCGCACGCCCACATCGCGCATCGCTTCCATCAGGCTGACTGTCCCGCCGACGTTGGCGGCATTATATTCACGCGGATATAGCACCGACTCGGGCACAGAAACCCGCGCGGCGAGATGATAGACCACATCCACATCTTGGAGCAATGTCCAGAGTTTGGGGCGGTCGTTTAC
>JABGQU010000127.1:6547-9908 GCA_018648605.1 Anaerolineae bacterium
GACCTTGCCGCCATTGCGCTGAAAGCCATCGTCGAGCGCACGGGCATCGACCCCGCTCTCGTCGAAGAAGTTTATCTCGGCTGCGCCAATCAGGCGGGCGAAGATAATCGCAACGTGGCACGCATGGCAACCCTGCTCGCCGATTTCCCCGTGAGCGTCGCCGCGCTGACGATCAACCGGCTCTGCGCCTCGGGGCTGAACGCCGTCAATCAGGCGGCGCGCGCCATCAAAGTTGGCGAAGGCGATATTTTCATCGCGGGCGGTGTAGAAAATATGACGCGCGGACCATTCGTGGTCGGCAAGCCCGAAATGGGCTACCCCTACGGCAGCAAAACGATGTGGGATACGGCGTTCGGATGGCGTTTTCCGCACCCGAAAATCGAAGAAATTTATGGGACAGAAGCGATGGGTGTGACCGCCGAAAATTTGCAGGAATTTGGGCATATCTCGCGCGAAGAACAGGATGCCTTCTCGTTACGCTCTCATCAGCGGGCTGTAGCAGCTATAAATGACGGGAGATTCGCCGAGGAGATTTTTCCCGTTTCCGTTCCCCAACGAAAAGCGGATCCCCTTATCTTCGACACCGATGAACGCCCTCGGCGTGATACCACCATGGAAAAACTCGCCAAACTGCGCCCCGCCTTCAAAAAGGATGGCGGCACCGTCACAGCGGGCAACGCATCGGGTCTCAACGATGGCTCGGCGGCGGTGCTGATAATGAGCGCAGAAAAAGCGGATGAGCTTGGTCTCAAACCGATGGCGCGTGTTATCACCTCGGCAGCCGCGGGCGTAGAACCCCGCACAATGGGCATGGGTCCCGTCCCCGCGACGAAAAAAGCCCTCGAACGCGCTGGCTTGAGCCTCGACGATATTGGTCTCATCGAACTCAACGAAGCCTTTGCCGTGCAATCCCTAGCCGTGATGCGCGAACTCGGCATGAACCCCGACATTGTGAACGTCAACGGCGGCGCAATTGCATTGGGGCATCCGCTGGGATGTTCGGGTACGCGCATTTTGACAACACTTTTGCACGAAATGAAACGCCGCGCTCCCCAAGAGACCAAACCCTATTACGGGTTAGCGACACTGTGCGTAGGTGTTGGTCAGGGCGAAGCAACGATTGTGGAGTGGATAGGATAAACTGAAAACTGCATTGCATCTGCTCTTGATGCGTTGCAGTTTAGATAGTCGAAAAGCTCAAAACGCGAACAGCACGAATAAAAACAAATCCCCTCTCTTTGAAAAGGAGAAAGCCAGGATGAGGATCTAACTATGAAACGACTAAAAAAAGAATATAAATTTTCACTCATCCTCCTAACAGGTCTCTTACTCATCACAGCATGTTCCATCCCGCCGTCTGATACCAAAGAAAAAGCCTTCGATACGCCTCCTTCCGCAGAAGTAGCCGAGGCAGTTGCCTTGCCCACACCCGCCCTCGAGATCGTTCCCGCACCTATTTTGACCCAAATAAAAATGCTCGATGCACAAAATGGCTGGGGGCAAGCCGATGGCATGGTCTTGCGTACCGAAGACGGCGGCACAACCTGGCTCGACGTTACCCCTGCGGATAGTTTCAACAATCCCGCATATTCAAAATCCTTTTTTCTGGATGCCAAAATTGGCTGGGTACTGCTCGAAGACCTCGATAGCCCCACGGTGGGAACTATCTTCCGCACCACCGATGGCGGCATAAGCTGGCGTTGGCGCAACACACCCTTTGGGCGTTCCGATTTTGGCTTTTTAGATGCAGAAACAGGCTACGCGCTCACGGGTTTGGGCGCGGGAGCAGGCTCAATGGGCGTTGCGATCTGGGAAACGAAAAACGGCGGCGGCGATTGGGACCGCACATTCCTCCACGAGCCGGGCTTTGAATTTACGTTGCCTTTTAACGGCATCAAAAACGGGATTTCTTATCGCGATCCGCTCAGTGGCTGGGTGACTGGCTCCATTCCCAAAGACGGCGTGATCTGGTTCTATCGCACACGAGATGGCGGATTCAGCTGGGAAGAGCAACCCTTGGACATGCCCCTCGGCTACGAAAGCGCCCAAACATCAACGAATGCGCCACGCGTCTTTGACGGGGGCGTGATACTGCTCCCCATCTATTTGCTCGGCGAAGAATCGGCGATGGTCTTCTACCGCTCAACTGATAACGGCGAAACGTGGACAGCGACTCTGCCTGTCCCCACATACGGGAAATACGCCATCGCTTCTTCCAACGAGATCATCGCTTGGGATGGCGGTACAACACTCTACGCCAGCCAGGATGGTGGCGAGACATGGAGCTTCCACGCGACCAATTGGCAGCCCAATGATCTGCTCCGCGCGTTGGACTTTGTTTCAGCAACAGAGGGTTGGGCATTGAGTGAAGATGGTCTATATCGAACTATAGATGGGGGAAAAACATGGGAGTCTCTCGGAGAGTAATAAAAAAATCCTTGCGAAAGTTTGAAATCTTCGTAAGGATAAAATTCGTTAAATTCATGTTGCTTTAATCAAACTTCCCCGCAAAATCTTTCATCAGATCATTCAACGCAGCAGAATTTGGTTCTGCCTGCAACTCGACGGGGTTATTCGTCATCCCGATCATTTCGGGTTCAAAACTGTCTTGAATTTGATGCAAAATGAACTTTCCCGTGCAGGCACGGCAGAAGACCACGTCCCCTGTTCGGGCAGTGCGTGGAACAGAGATAACTGGCCCGCACGTAGGGCAGGTAATTAAGGGGATACTTTCAGCACTGTGACCAATGATATGCGAAAGATCTCCATCACGAGCCAATTCATCAAGATGTTCAAGCAAATTCGGGTCGAAGTGCGTCCCGCTGTCTTCATCCAAAATCTGACAAGCTCTCTCAAGGGACATTTCGCGCCGATAGGGACGAACACTGGTAAGCGCATCCAAAACATCCGCCGCGCTAATAATTTTGGATGGCAGCGAGATTTCATCTGCCACTAATCCGTGTGGATAGCCTTTGCCATCAATACGTTCATGGTGCTCCACAATAGGACGACAGACCATCTCAGAAAGCGGGTGAGCACTGATCAATCTTTTGCCGATCAGGGGATGCGTTTTGATAATGCCATATTCTTCGTCGGTTAGTTTGCCTTTTTTGAGCAGAATATTATCGGGGATGCCTATTTTTCCAAGATCATGTAAATAACCGCCAAGGCTGACCTGCACGGCTTCTTTTTCGGGAAGCCCGATTTTGATGGCAAGTAATTTTGAGAACTGCGAAACGCGCCAGATATGCCCCCCGGTGTATGGATCGCGCGCTTCAACGACATCTGCCAGAACCAGCAGAGATTTAATGCAAAATCCGGAGCATATCGTCCACGGATTCCGGAGCATGCCGTCCACTGA
>JABGQU010000128.1 GCA_018648605.1 Anaerolineae bacterium
CAGAGTTACTGCTTAGCCTAATTATCTCTGGTACGATCATTCAGTTGATCGACAAGTTGCCCCGCATGAAGATGCTCAGAAGCCTCATCCTCATCCTGTTTCTAACGTATACCTTGCTGGCGGTGCTTTTCTTTTTTAATCTGCCAACAAAATTTCTTTACCCGCTTATGTATCTGATCTATGCGCAACAAGGGATTCTTTTCCCGATGGCACTCTGGAATCTGGCAGGTCAGGTTTATAGTCCTTCTGAAGCAAAAAAATATTTCCCTGTTCTCTCCTCTGGCGATCTGCTCGGGCGTTTGGTTGGATATAGCCTTTTCACGTTAACCGGTTTGCTCGGCCATGCCGAACTCAGCCAAAACCTGATCCACAACCCATCCATGCTAATGGGCATTAGCGGACTTCTTTTTGCGATCGGTGTTTTTGCTTTTACTCGCCTGCCAAAATTCCAGACAGCATTCCCCGCTCAAGAAGATAGCCCTTGGCTCGAAAACATCAAAGATTGTTTTGAGACCATCAACGAAGTTCCCTTCTTTCGTAATGTCTCGGCGATAGTAGCCGTCACATGGATCGCGCTCACGTTACTTCTCTACAATTTCTATTTTACCCTTGATACCGCCTCCCAGCAGGGGTTTCAATTCCAAACGATCTACAGTATCTATAATATTACGGTTTTGCTTATCCCGCTCCTCTTTCAGTGGACAATAGGTGACGAACTCCTCGAAAGAATTTCTCCGAAAAACGGTTATTTCTTCTTGCCTTTTACGTTATTGATCGGTGTTGGTCTTGCCTTTTTTATCCCCGGTCTTTGGGGTGGCGTAGGCGCACTGTTCATTTCTATTGTCGTCTATCGCGGTTGGTATATGCCCCTATACCAATCTCTCTACATCCTGGTTCCCGCAAAAAAACGCGGACGTATTCGCGGTTTGCTCGGCAGTTATTCCTATATTGTGGGATCGCTTATCGCAGCACTATTCATTGGTGGGATGCGTCTTCTCCTACCTCTATTGGATGTGGATCTGGCAAACGCCCATAACATTAACTTGCTTGCTGCGCTCGTGGCAGTTTTCGCGGCAATTTACGTTGCCTTCCGCATCCGCGCAACCTACGAAGATAGCCTGCTCTCATGGCGCGTTGCCCGTCGCAAACGCACATCCAGCGAACTCGACAAGCTTGAATCTATATAACTCATATTACGCAGTTTTAAAGTCAGACTGTCATTTTCCCTCATCCTAACCTTCTCCCAAAGGGAGAAGGTTAGGATGAGGGCAGCCCGAAAGTCTGCGAAAGGCATTTTTTGCGTAAGATCAGTATATAAAAGAAACTCCCCTCGCTAACGAGGGGAGTTCAAAGGGGATAATTTAGTTTATTTACTCCCTTTCTTTTTCTGTGCGCGTACTTCTTTTGCCTTTGCGTGCAATTCTTTGAAATAAATAGAATCAGTGATCTCTGCAACTTGGTCGTCCTGTTTCTTTTCGTCGATCTCAATACGCAACTTGTCAATTTCCTGACGCAACGCCTCGGCACGGATATAGCCCGCCAACGCCGCCGATGTTAATAATGACAAGCCCTCGATGACCTCGTCAGATGAGAAGCGAATGACCTCACCGTTGGCAGGGTCGATTGCGTTGATCAATTGCAAAACACCGATCACGCTGCCATCATCGCCTTCAAGGGGAAATGCCAGGAAAGATTTTGAGCGGTAGCCAGTCTTCTCGTCAAAACGCTTTGTGCCAGAAAAGTCAAACCCCTCGGCATCATAGGCGTCTGCCAAGTGGACGCTTTTTCCCTTTAGAGCAACATAAGCGGCGACATTTGAGAGGTTTTCTGCGCCATTTTCATTGTATAACTCCAAAGATGAAAAAGCAATTTCCTTTCCTGTATGCCCACCCATTTCGATATTCAAAGAATCGTTTCGCAAAACAACAAAGCGTAGTTGATTTTCATCACGCAAATAGAGTGTCCCACCATCTGCATTGGTGACCTTCTGTGCTTCGATGACCATCATTTCGAGCAAGCGGTCAAAATCTTTTTCAGATGAAAGCCGTACCCCGATGGGAATAATGACCTTGAGCAATTGCAGGCGTTTATCCCGTTCGGCGACCTCGCGTGCCATTTTGTCGAAAACGTTGCCTAAATTTCCCAACTCATCTGAGCGTTGACGAACCTTTTCCAATTTCTCTGATTGATAATTGCCCGCCTGCACGGCATTCGCGGCTTGAGAGATTTTCCAGATCGGTTTTGTGATCCAGTTTGCAAAGAAATAAGAACCCAAGATGCTAAATGCCAAAACCACAAACGCGACACTGACGGCGTTCACCAATTGTTTCTTGAGTGCGTTCTGGAGACTGGCAGTTGGCATGTAGACCATCGTAGCACCGAGCATGGTATCGACATTATTTTGGGTATAAATGGGGACAATGACTTTCAGGAAGCTGTCATCCAAATAGGCTTGCTCGCTACCCGTTTGGAGAATATTATGCAGATTTTTGTGGTCAGTTTGAGAGAGGGCTAGATCGCCAAATTCTGGGCTGGCGCTCAAGATCAGCGTTTCGTTCTGTGCATCCGAAATACGAATCGCTTCCACATTCCCTGCAGCGACAAGATTCTCGACCAAGCGTTCTACGCCCACGCGCTGGCGCAACGCTTCAAGCCAGGTGGCGTTGTAGCCAACTTGCACAATACGGGGACCATCCACGCCGCCTACACCCACATATTTGAAAATCTGATTATCCACTTCGCGTATACGCGCATCTTGAATAGCGACCGTTTTTTCGCCTGTGAGCAAACCCCAGAAAAAGGATGCCTGTGGCTGAATTTCGGGGTCGGGGCTAAAGGTGAAATCGAATTCGGTCAAGTTGCGGAGGTAGGCATGTCCCTGCGCGTCAGTGATCCAAAACTCGCTTAATTCTGTTTCGGCAACGATCTCCTGTAATAACAGGTTGATCTCATCTTCGGTTAATCCCGCTTCTTCTGCGACTGCGATCAGATGTGCGACCAAGGTTGCCTCAACGACCATCTGATCGCCGATGGAATCTTCCATGGCTGCAGGAAACTCTTCGACCACGCCTGCTGTGGTTGCCAGAAGACGCGCTAAATTTAGGGCATCACTTTTTTTCTCTTCGAGCAGCGTTTGGTAAGAGTTCCAGCTTAATAGGGCACTTAAAAATAGAATTGTCACCGTGATGATTAAGGTGACGGTGAGGAGCATCCGCGTACGCAGGGTCATTTAAACTCCTTGAACGGTATCAAGCCAAAAGCCGCGCGGCGAGCTGTCGAAAGTCCTGGGTTAGGGAGTGGTCAGGATATTTTTGAACAAAAAGCCCGCCGCTACCGAGCGTCATCAGCTCATCTGAATGATGGAAGACAGCCGCTACTTCAGATTGATAAGTTTCGCTGAGTCTGGCTGCCAGTTCCACTGCCTTGTAGCTATCGGGAACTTCAAGCTTACGCGCAACTTTTACGGTAACGCCCGTGCCCTGATAATCTTGTTGGTCAGGGCGCAGGATGATGATGAGAGTATCGGAAAAGGCGATGGAGAGCAGGGTTTCTTCGTTAACGCCCGGATGTGTGTCGATCAGCAGAATATCAAGCGCAAGCTCTTCGATCAACTGTTGAAAGCCACGATTGAGCAAGGCGCTATCGTAGCCTTCGCGCAAAATGCGCGTAATTTCGCCAATTTGAATGCTGGAGGGGATCAAATATAGATTGCCATTTTGCCCAACCTGATAGGCAGTATCTTCGATCTTGCAGCGCCCCCAAATATAATCATTGAGCGCGTATTTGATTCCCTCTTCCTTTAGACCAAAAAGAACATGGATGCCTGGGGAGAGAATATCGGTGTCGATCACGCCCACTCTTTTCCCCTCGGCTGCCAGCATTGCCGCTGTATTCGCTGTGATATTCGATTTTCCCGTCCCGCCGCGAAATGAATGAATAGAGACAATTTTAGACATTGCTATTTCTCCTGAACCAATTGCTGATATTGCCCTGATTATACATCTTGTAAGATGTGGATGTCTGTGCAGTTTTGTCAGGTGGATGGATTTGCGCGACGCGCGCGGATTGAACATGTTGCCGTTAAAGAAGTTTTTTTGCCAGTAGAGAAAGCCCCGTTTTCTTTTTCAGAAAACGGGGCTTTCTCATTATGTCGTTTATCTCTAAGCGAGTGCCGCTTTGATACGTTCCAATCCTTCGATGAGAGTCTCACGCGGGCAGCCGAAATTCAGCCGCACAAAACCACCCCCGCCGGGACCAAAGGTAGGACCATCGTTGATGGCGATTTTTCCTTTTTCAATGAAGAAATCCTGCAAAGGCATAGTCACCTTACCTTGCTCGATCAATTCGCTGAAATCCAGCCATGCCAAAAACGTAGATTCGGGGTTCGTGATCTTCACCCCGGGGAAATTCTTCTTGACATAATCTACGAGGAAATTGCGATTATCGGTTAGATAGGCAAGAAGCTCCTCGAGCCAGCCATCACATACACCGGAAAAGCCAACTTCTGCAGCGATATGCCCAAAGGTGTTGGTATGAAGGGTCATCTTTTCCGACTCTGCCATGAATCTACGGCGGATGCTTTCGTTTTGAATAATCGCAAAGCCGACGAAAAGCCCTGCCACATTGAAAGTTTTGCTCGCGGCAATAAGCGTGATCGTGCGCTGGGCAGCTTCGGGAGAGATATTGGCGATGGGGGTAAATTTATTCCCATCGAGCAGGAGTTCACTGTGAATTTCATCGGAGCAGATTAAAATATCTTCCCGCTCGCAAATATCGACCATGCGTTTCAAATCTTCATCGCTATAGATGGTGCCGGTCGGGTTGTGGGGATTGCAGAAGAGGAACATGCTTGTCTTCGCATCGTTTGAGTGGACGGCGCTCTCGAAGACATCCCAATCTACTTCGTAGTGGAGAGTCCTATCGTTCGTAACTTTTTTGAGTTCGGCAATTTGGGTGACGGTAGCGGTATTTTTTTGCACTTTCATAAATGGAGGGTAAACGGGTGTCTGGATCAGGATACCTTCGGAGGGCTTAACGCCGATACTCGCGGCAATGTTGAAACCCGTGACCAAGCCGGGGACAGGGACGACGTCGTCCGCTTTTACATCCCAGCTATAGAGCTTTTGCATCCGTTTGGCGACGCTTTCTTGTAATTGTTTGCTGGGAAATTCGTATCCCAAAACGCCATGCCCGATGGCGCCGTGCAAGGCACCAAGGATGGCCGGCGGGGCTGCAAAATCCATATCCGCAACCCACATGGGGAGCGTATCTTCAGGGAAGGCGTGCCACTTGATAGAGTTGCTCTTAGAACGACGGTCGATAATTTCATCAAATTTTGAAGGCATAAGAAAGGTTCCTTTTGGAGAGATATTTTGAAAATTATACCCCTCTGCAGGAAATGAAAGTAAAATATATAGAGAATTTATGCCAAGGAGGAGCAATGAAGAGAATTATCTTGATGCGCCATGCAAAATATGATTGGAGGCAGGCTGGGTCGGATGACCATCTGTGCCCGCTTAGTGCAGAGGGCCGCCGTGATGCCTTGCAGATGGGTGCTCTTTTACAAGAAGAAGGCGTTCGGCTAGATGCTATTTTCTGCTCCACAGCCCAGCGGACGCGGGAAACTTTGGCACTTTTTCTGAAAGAATATTCTTTCAATGGAGAGCCACGTTATTTTGATCTTCTCTATCATGCTGATATCCGTGATTATGTGGATATTTTTATGCAATTATCGCCCGAAGTAGAGGCCGCGATGCTTATTGGGCATAACCCCACGATTTCAGGAGCACTGGAATTCTTTGCTGACACATATAAGGTTTTTTCTCCTGCGGCAATTGCCTATCTTGAATTTGATATTGAGCAGTGGGGTGAGCTAATTGAGAAACCTGATGGGAAATTGCTTGGGTTTTGGACGCCAAAAAAAGGTTAAGAATCAAAAAGCCGCGTTTGAAAACGCGGCTTTTTCTTGTTTATACGCCAGCAGGCAGATGCTCAAGATTTTGACTGATAAGCGCGCGCTTTTTTAGCCATCTTCTTTCTTCAACATTCTCATTATTTGGCAGTTGATCAAATTTACTTGTTCCGGCGAGCAAATCGATTTCGCTGCGCTCAGTGATGACGCGAGAAATTTTCCCATCTACCATTTGGACAATTTTGTCCGCATATTTGCACATCCGCAGATCGTGGGTGACCATGATCCCTGCACGCTGCCCTTCGTGGATCAGATCGGCAAAGATTTGCACAACCTGGTTGGCGCGTTCGGTGTCTAGGCTGGCTGTAGGCTCATCGGCGAGCACTACGCTCGGGTCATGGATGAGGGAGCGGGCAATAGCCACTCGCTGCTGCTGTCCGCCAGAGAGCTGGGATGGCAGGCTGTGTAGACGATCTTCCAATCCTAAACGGGTTAGCAAATCTATCGCTCGCTCGCGGCTTTTTCGCCCGTTTGTCTTGTTCAGCCGCAGCATCAATTCGACGTTTTCCAGCGCGGTCAGATAAGGGACAAGGTTGTTGGACTGGAAGGTGAATCCGATCTTTTCGCGGCGGAATTTGGTGCGCTGCGCGTCGCTCATGGACCCTAAATCTTGCTTGTCAATTAATAGGCTTCCTCCGGTCTCACGCAGGAGGGTGGCTAACATCGCTAACATCGTTGTCTTGCCCGATCCGCTTGGTCCCACTAATCCAACGAACTCACCCGCTTTGACGCGTAAATTGACTTCATCGACAGCTTTTACAACCAAGCCATTGCTATCATAAACTTTGCTAACATTTTTTGTTTCAAGAATAATTTTCTGTTTCATTATTTTTCTCCTACATCCCTAATGCGGTAAGTGGTTCAACTTTGAGTGCCACACGAATGGAAACCAGTCCACCAAGAGGGCCAATTAGTAATAGTGATGCAACTGCGATTAATACAGATGTGCCCGTGAAAAGGATGGGCACGCTGGGGGGCATCCCTAACGCCAGCCCGAGGACAGCCAAACCGCCCAGCGCTACGCCGAAGACCGTCACGAAGATAATTTGCAGAATGGAGGCTACAGCCACAACAGGATTTGGCGTGCCAATGGCTTTTAGCATCCCAATTTGGGGGACTTTCTGGAGAGTCTGAATTTGGAAGAAGCCACCGATGACGAGCACCCCGATCAGAAAGGTGAAGCCTTTCATCGTATTGAGCGTGTTCTGCTGTGCGGAGTAGCCGGGCGCGGATTCGTAAGCGGTTTTGATGTCAGATATTTCCACATCTTTGATTGCAGATTCGATCAACGCGGCCATGCTTGCCATATTTTCAGGGTTCTGAAGTTGCACAGCGATGATGTTGGTGATAGGGCGCGAACTGGAAACACTTGCATCTGCTTTGGGGCGATATTTATCCCAAATGGCAAGGGAAACAAAGATGGAAGGCTGAAAAAAGTATTGCTGACCATCCGTAATGCCAGTCACACGGAGATCATAGAATTTATCTTCTGTACCCTGTGTGGATTTGATGGTTATATAATCACCTACACTTATATTGGCTGATTCTGCAATCCGTTCATCGATCATGACGACTTTGGATTGTTTTGAGCGAATGGTTTCTCCGATGATCGGGGCGGGGAGGCCGGGTTTCCCTGTTTCGGTACCTATAAATGAGACATCAATGGGATCAAGCCCACCGTCAAGGACAATCTCGACATTGCTGAAGCCGATAGGCCCAGCATTGGAGACACCTTCCACACGTTGGACACGTTTTACTTTCTGGTAATCCAATCGGCTTTCTATTGTTGAATAGCCAGTGCCTTCCTGAAAGACGAGTAGAGTAGCATCCAGTTTTTCGAGATATTCTTTATTTGCGGAGGCAAGCCCTTCGCCAAGACCAGCGGTGAAAAGCACCAAAACGGCGATGAGGGCAATAACCATACTAAAGAGGAAAAAGCGTCCTTTGTTTCGCCATACTTCTTTGAGACTAAGATAAATTGACATTGTATTTCCTTGTTGAACTTCCTGAATTAGACTAAGTTGACCCTAATATATACTTAACAAACCTATTTGTCAAGGTTTTGCACATATTTGCTGTTCAAATACTTGACAAATGCTATATTGCTTGATAATATAGAGACATCTTCAGAAAAGGAATGAGTAAATGAACGAAATCTCAACATTCAGTCTCGGCGTCATATTAAGAGAAACAGGCATTAATGCAGATACCCTCCGCGCATGGGAACGGCGATATAAACTCCCCCAACCCTCCCGCAGTGAAGGTGGGCAACGCCTTTACTCCCCGCATGATATAGAGATCATCAAATGGCTCTTGCAACGTCAGGAAGAAGGCATGCGCATCGGGCAGGCGGCAAAACTTTGGCACAGAAAAATCGCAGCAGGAGAATCTCCGCTTGCAGGAGATACGCTGGCGTTGAGCATTGATGAGAATTCACCTGAAGCATCTCGACTTATAGCTTTTCGAGATAACTGGATCAGAGCGTGCATCTCATATAATGAAGCCCAGGCAGAGCAAGTCACAAATGAAGCCTTCACAAGATTTCCTCTTGAACTGGTCTTTAATGAAATTCTGTTGCCCGGCATCCGAGAGATTGGCGAACTCTGGTACAAAGGTGAAATTAGCGTTCAAAAAGAGCATTTCGCATCTGCCCTGTTAATGCGCCGTATTGAAGCAATGATCGCCGCATCTCCCGCGCCAACGCGCCCGGAAAAAATAATCGTAGCCTGCCCACCAAAAGAAGATCACACGCTCTCTTCCCTTTTATATACTCTTTTTCTGCGTAGACGCGGCTTCCATATTGTTTACTTAGGCACTAATGTGCCATTGGAACAATTCAAAGAAACTGTAGAAGTCATAAAGCCAGAGCTAGTGCTTTTTGCCGCGCAACAATTAACAACAGCCGCAACACTTGAGCAAATGGTCCGCGAAATAAGATCAAGCAATACGACCGTCGCTTATAGCGGGCGCATTTTTCAAAGCACCCCCGATCTCCAAGATCATATTAGCGCTCATTTTTTAGGCGAAGACTTTGAAAGAATTTTTGCGAAGATCCAATCCCTGATCGCAACCCAAGAAAAGGCTGTGCTAAAAGCTTCAGAAAGTACTCACGGATTACTTCTGGCTACCTTTGAAATCTCTCGCGCTGCAATACAAGCTCATTTAACAGATACGCTATCTCAATGGAATACCCCGATCAAGCCACTTACAGATGCAACAGAGCATCTCAGTGCAAATATCGCAGCAGCGCTCTACCTTGGCGACATTAACTTCCTTAGCCCTGAATTAAGCTGGGTAAAACGCCTGCTAACCTATAGGCAGATGAAAAAAGTTAGCCTTGAAAGATATATCCAAGCTTATGCCAACACCCTGCAAGAAGTGATTGGGGAAGAAGCAGCACCACTTATAAACTGGCTGATGGCAGAAGCGACCAATTGAATTTATTAGGAAAAATATGGTATCATCTCAATAATTTGGGGTAGATGAAAAAGACCAACCCAAATTGAGTTC
>JABGQU010000129.1 GCA_018648605.1 Anaerolineae bacterium
ATCCTAGCAGTACGAGGATAACAGAACTTACTCTGATTTAGATGCGATTGCCCTACGAGGAGGGCATAGCCCGACGCGGCGATCTCCTAATTTGGCAGGAGATCGCTTCGTCGCTAGTGAAATGCTCCTCGCAATGACAAACCTATCCCTGATATAATTCACACACGATGTCTGAAGGAAAATTACTTAACGATCGATACCAACTTCTCGAACGCCAAGGCGATGGTGGCATGGCGACAGTATTTCGTGCCCGCGATAAGATGCTGGAACGTGATGTTGCCATTAAACTCCTGCACGACGATTACTCTGACGATGATGAGTTCCGTGAACGTTTCCGCCAGGAGGCGCGCGCGGCTGCCAATCTTTCGCACCCGAATATTGTCACCGTGCATGATTTTGGCTACGATGTAGGCAAGCTCTTTATCGTCATGGAATACATCCCCGGCGCAGATATGAAAACCCTCATCCGCCGTAGCGGACGTGTTTCCGTTAAAAACACGATCACGCTAATGGCACAAGCCTGTGCCGGCATCGGTTACGCCCATCGCGCGGGCTTGGTACATTGCGATGTGAAGCCGCATAATATGCTCGTCACCAAAGATAAACGCTTAAAAGTGACTGATTTCGGTATTGCCCGTGCGCTTTCTTCGATCCAACATGATGAATATAGCGAGGTGGTTTGGGGCTCGCCGCAATACTTCTCCCCGGAACAAGCGACTGGCGCTGCGCCTTCGCCCGCATCAGATGTTTATTCGCTAGGCATCATTCTCTACGAATTACTAACGGGCACTTTGCCATTTTTGGCAAAAACGCCCGAAGAACTCGCCCGCCTGCATCTCACACAAGTTCCCGTGCCGTTGAGCGAATACGTCCCCGACATCTCGCCCGCCCTTGAGCAGATCGTTGCCAAGGTGCTGGCAAAAGAACCCGCACGCCGCTATCGTACCGCCGATCAATTGGGGCGTGTACTCGAAACCTTTGGGATGCGCGAACCGAACTCGGCTCTGCAGCCCGTTTCCGTGCCTGTTTCGCAACCGATCTCAGAGCCTGCTCTCAGCACCCCGACCTATGTCCCTAATCCCGATCCTACTCCTGTTTATCAACATCTCCCCGTTGTGGAAGAAACGCCCGCCTACACCTACGACTATACCCCAGCACCTGCGCCTGTATCACGCGCGCCCATAAACATCGACTGGGCATCCGTCGGGCTGGGATTACTGGCCCTGCTGCTCGCTGGTGGCTTGATCCCCTTCTGGATGTGGATCTACTTCATCTATAATCCGCCGATACGGTAGGCAAAAGATTAGCACAGCCCTATCAAATTTTCAGCTTAAATCAAAAAATCACGGCATCGCCGTGATCGTTTGAGAAAAGAAAGCCTTATACTTTACACAGTAGTTTTAGCCAAAGTTTTGATACACTTGGCGCAGAGTACTTTTTTGACCTTCTGCCCGTTTTCGTAAAGTGTTACCTTTTGCAGGTTCGGTTTAAATTTTCGTTTGGTCGCCTTCATTGAGAATGAGCGGCTATTACCAAAAGTTGTCTTCTTGTCACAGTGAGCGCATACAGCCATTTTATTCAGATCCTTTCAAAGCAAGCAAATAATACCTTCATTGGGTTTCCTACCCAAAGCGAGGCATTCTACCATAATTCGTATCCTTCTACAAGAGAATTGGTTAATATATAAAGCAAAGGAATAACCATGAGTGAAGAAAAAACTTCGTTAGGCAGTATCCATGTTTCGCCAGACGCAATAGCCACTATCGCATACCATGCCACACTTCGTTCTTACGGCGTTGTTGGGCTGGCACCGAAAAATTTGGCGGCAGGTTTGGCACAAACGATCACCAAAGACCCAAATCGTGGTGTCTCCGTGCATTACGACGGCGACAAGATCGATATTGATATTTATGTGATCGTTCAATACGGCACACGCATCACCTCCGTGGCAAGCAGTGTTGCCAACACCGTTCGATTCAACGTCGAAAAATCATTGGGGTTGCGTGTACACAGCATTGACGTGCATGTAGCAGGTTTGCGCGTCAACGATGATGATTAAGTATTTTTAGTAAGACCCTAAAGATAAATCTTTAGGGTTTAGCAATTATTTTATATTTCAGGAGTTTTTATGAGTGATGAACTTGCAGCGGCTCGCGCCAAACGAGTCGCAGAGATGCAAAATTTACCCTTCGATGGGCAAGCCTACAAAAGACTGGTCGAGGCTGGTCTTACTTGGTTACGCACCAACCAGCAAACCGTTAATGCGCTAAACGTCTTCCCCGTCCCCGATGGGGATACGGGCACAAATATGGTGCTCACAATGCAATCCGCCTATAACGAGATCAAAGACCTCGGGCACCACAAAGTATCGGATATGGCCGCCGGTGTTGCGCAAGGAGCCTTGATGGGCGCACGCGGCAACTCAGGCGTGATCCTTTCGCAGATCTGGCGCGGCGTCGCCCGTGGACTTGAAGGTGAAGAGGTCTTAACAGGCGCTAATTTGGCGAAAGCATTTGCCGATGCCCGAGACACCGCCTACAAAGGCGTTGTCCGCCCCGTTGAAGGGACGATCCTGACCGTAACCAAAGATATTGCTATCGCCGCTGAAGCCGCTCTCGAAGAAACTGACGAACCGATTACTATTCTCGAAAAACTGGTTGCTGCTGCTGATGCATCCGTAGAATACACCCCCGAACTTCTCCCCGTACTCAAACAAGCTGGCGTGGTCGACTCTGGCGGTATGGGTCTCTACCTCATCCTTGAGGGAATGCTGCGCTATATCTACGGCGAGCCCCTTGATACCCCCACCATGACCGTCCAGCCGATGGCTGCGCTCGAATTTGAAGAAGCGATGGACTCTGTCGAGGAAGGGCAGGATTGGGAAGTGGTCGTTGATTTCTACCCTGAAAACGAACTTGAACTAAAGCCCTTCTACGATGCCCTTGAAGAAATGGGCACCTCCATTCAAGTCGGCGAAGGCGACGGAATGTATCGTATGCACATCCACGTCCCGCTCGAGAATCGTTACCTGCCCATCGACTACATCATGGGGCTTGGTACGATCACCAACATCGCGATGGAAAACCTCCTCGCCCAAATGGACGAACTGAACAAAAACTCCGAAAAAGATCGTTTGGAACTCACAAATATCGAACCCGGGGAGATCGCTATCGTCACCGTTTCACCGGGACCAGGCATCTCGCGTATATTTGCCAGTTTAGGGGTAGCAGCTATCGTCGAGGGTGGGCAGACGATGAATCCCAGCACGCAGGAATTATTGGCTGCTTTCGAAAACTTGCCCACGGACAAAGTCATCATCCTTCCGAATAACAAAAATATTATCCTCGCAGCGCAAGCCGCCAAAGAAGTGACCGTGAAGGAAGTTCATGTTGTGCCCAGCCGCACCGTGCCGCAAGGCTTGGCCGCCATGCTGATGCACAACCCCGAAGGCGATACGGAAAAGGTTGCCGCGAAGATGATAAAAAGCCTCGACGATGTTCGCACCGGCGAAGTGACCACCGCAACACGCACCGTAGAGATAGATGGCGTGAATGTGGAAACCGGTCAGGTCATTGCGCTATTGGATGGCAAACTAGTCCTGGCAGCCACGACCGTTGAAGAAGCCTGCCTGAGTTTGCTCAAAAAAGCAAATATCGAAGACTACGAATTGATCACCATGTTCGTTGGCGCAGACTACGCCCGTTCGGAAGCCAATCGTGTTGCGGATATTGTTCAAGAGAAATATCCCGATCAGGAAGTCGAAATGCAGGACGGTGGACAACCACATTATCAACTCATCATCGCGATTGAGTGAAGAAAAATAACTTTGCGCAAATCTCCCGCGCCTGTCTTATGATGGCGCGGGATTTTTATACACAAAAGAAGTTCTCTCCCCGCGAGCGGGGGAGGGATAAATGCTAAAAGAAGGCTCTCATGAAAATAAGACTCGTCACCGACAGCACCGCCGACATTCCTGCTGACTTGCTCACCAAGCATAAAATAGAAGTCGTGCCTGCCTTGCTCATCATCGACGGTGAGAGCTACGCCGACGGCGAAGGTATCACGCGTGAAGAGTTCTATGCACGGATGCCCACCATGCAAGCGCCCGCTACAACCGCGGCGCCTTCGGTAGGCAGTTTCATGGAACGCTATGAAAAACTACTCAGTGCCGGCGCCGAAAAGGTACTCTCCATCCATGCCGCATCTACCTTAAGTGGCATTTTCAATGCCGCACGCCTGGCGGCAGAAAACTTCGGGGAACGTGTTCAGGTTTTCGATAGCAAACAACTCAGCCTCGGCTGTGGTTTTCAAGTACTCTCGGCTGCTGAAGCCATCGCAAAAGGGACAGCTATCGGAGAGATTACACACCTTCTTGAAAATCTCCAAAAGAAACTTAAACTCGTGGCGGTTTTAGATACGCTCGAATTTCTACGCCGTAGCGGACGTGTTTCATGGACAAAAGCACGTCTCGGTAGTTTTCTCAATCTCAAACCGTTGATCGAACTCGTCGATGGGCGTGTTGAAAATCTTGGTGCAGTACGCACTACACGCCTTGCAAATATCCGCATCCTCGAGATGTTGCGCGAAGTGGGCAATCTCGAAGAACTTGTTATCTTGCATACCAACGCTGAAGAACGCGCTCGTCAATTTCTCGCAAACTTCACATCCAACCTGCCTGCACCACCCCGCGTCATCAACGTCACCACCGCTATTGGCGCGCATCTTGGCCCCAATGGGGTCGGATTTGCAGCAGTAAGAAAGTAGCAGCGGGGTAACCCCGTGATAAAATAGCCCCATGCACTCATCAATTGAAAAACTACGAAAATTCTTTCGTCTTGAAGCTGAAAACGGATATAACGACAGCGCCATCATCGGCGGTCTTGCAAAAATGCTCGACTACTGGGAAAATGACGCCCGCAACGAGGGACTTCGCGAAGAAGTCATTCAAGCCGTTGCCGGGCGATTGCGCGATTACAGCCGTCTTAGCCCTGAATCACGAAAAGAAACCCTCAAGGGGATCTGGACACGCGTCAAAAAAGAATATCCCGATGATGGGGATCAGAAACCGCAGCAAACGCGACCTGAACCTGCTCCCGCACAAAAAACGGATGCCGCCCCTCAGCAGGCAAATGCCCCTAAACGGGAGCCTGTTCATCGCCCCGCGCCTCCCCGTTCCGAATCCGCTCCCGGGGCGCAAACCAGCAAAACACCTGTCGCCCTAAACGCCGCCCTCACCGTCCTCCAGGGAGTCGGTCCGCGCAATGCGAAGACTCTCGAAAAATTGGGCTTATATACCCTCGGCGACGTACTCTACAATTTCCCGCGTCGTTACGACGACTACAGCCAGCTCAAACCGATCAAATCGCTTTGGTATGGCGAGCAGGTAACAGTGATCGGCTCGGTACAATCCGTAACCGGACGCCCGGTTCGTGGCGGAAAATCGCATATCACCGAAGTTGTCATTAACGACGGCACAGGCGCGTTACGCTTGAGTTGGTTCAACCAACCCTGGCTCACCAACCGCCTGAAACAAGGCATGGCGATCTCCGTCTCTGGCAAGATCGACCAATACCTCGGCAGGCTCGTCATGAACAGCCCCGATTGGGAGATGGTCGAAACCGAGAGCCTTCACACAAACCGAATTGTGCCGATCTATCCGCTGACAGCAAAGATCACCCAAAAATGGCTGCGCAAGCTAATGAATCAAGTCATCACTTATTGGACGCCAAAACTGACCGATCATTTGCCCGAAAGCGTGCGTCAGGCTGCAAATTTACCAAGTTTGAGTTCTGCATTATTGCAAGTGCATTTTCCGCATTCGCAGGAACAATTGCGTTTAGCACGTCAGCGTTTGGCATTTGACGAAATTTTCTTCCTGCAAATGGGCGTGCTGCGCCAAAAACGGGATTGGCAATCTGTTATGGCACGCATCTTCGATGTGCCAGATGAGTGGCTCAAATCCCGTACAGATGCGCTCCCCTTCACGCTAACCAGCGTACAGCAAAAAGCCGTCTCCGATATCATCGTGGATGTCGGCTCAGGTCGCCCGATGAACCGCTTGCTTCAAGGCGATGTTGGCTCCGGTAAAACAGTGGTTGCTGCGATGGCGATCGACATTATCACCCATGCCAACGCTCAAGCTGCAATCATGGCGCCCACCAGCATTTTGGCAGAGCAGCATTATCGCAGCTTGAGCCAGATGTTGACCAATGGCGAAGATACGCTCAAAGCAGAACAAATTCGCCTGCTTGTAGGCGACACCCCCGAAGCTGAAAAAGAAGAAATCCGCACGGGGCTGGCAGAAGGCAATATCAAAGTTGTCGTCGGCACACATGCGCTGATCGAAGCCCCCGTCAAATTTGCAGATTTACAACTGGCTATCATTGACGAACAACATCGCTTCGGTGTGGAGCAACGTGCTGCGCTACGTGAAAAAGGCGAAAATCTGCACCTGCTCGTCATGACCGCTACGCCGATCCCGCGCTCGTTGGCACTCACCCTGCACGGCGATCTCGACATTTCGATTATGGACGAGATGCCCGAAGGACGTCAGCCTATCGAGACGCACGTCCTGCGTCCACGCGAGCGCGAACGCGCTTATACCATGATCCGCTCACAAGTCTTGGATGGACGCCAAGCCTTCATCGTCTACCCATTGGTTGAAGAGAGCGAAAAGATCGAAGCACGTGCCGCTGTTGAAGAACACGCATCACTACAAGAAGAAGTTTTTCATAAACTCAATCTTGGGTTATTGCACGGGCGTATGAAACCCGCTGAAAAAGATGCCGTGATGGAAAAATTCCGTAGTAAAGAACACGACATCCTCGTCGCAACAACCGTCGTCGAAGTCGGCGTAGATGTACCGAACGCCACTGTCATGTTGATCGAGGGTGCCGACCGTTTCGGTCTCGCCCAGCTCCACCAACTCCGCGGGCGTGTCGGGCGTGGTCTTGAGCAATCCTATTGTCTGCTCATTCCCAATAATGACGACGATGCCGAAAACGAACGTCTGCTCGCAATGGCAGAGAGCAACGATGGCTTTGTTCTCGCCGAAAAAGACTTACAACAACGTGGCCCCGGTGAGTTCATCGGTACGCGCCAATCTGGTTATGGCTCCACACTACGCATGGCAAGTCTCACCGATATAGAATTGATTGAACAGGCACGCGAACGCGCCCAAGCCCTCTTTGCCGAAGACGCAAATCTTGAAAAAGAAGAGCATCAATTGCTCGGCGAAGCACTGGAGCGCTTCTGGGGTAATACCAAAGGAGACGTGAGCTAATGGTACGTGCATTCTTCCCCGGCAGCTTCGACCCCATTCATTACGGGCATGTCGATATCGCCAAAAGAGCCGTTCGCCTTTTCGATGAACTGATCATTGCTGTATACGACAAGCCGCTCAAATCCTTGCTCTTTTCCCCAGAAGAACGTATTGCATTAGCAAGAGAATCCTTCGCTGACGTACCAAAAATCCGCGTGACCGGTTATAGCAAACTTACAGTGGATGCCTGCCGCGAGGAAAATGCCCTGGTGATCGTGCGTGGATTACGCGTCTTCTCAGATTTTGAATTTGAATTTCGGATGGCGCTCGCAAACCATAGGCTTGCTACCGATATAGAAAGCATCGCCCTGATAACACACGAAGAACATACCTTTATTTCATCATCTACCGTTAAAGAGATCGCCATGCTCGATGGTGATGTCTCAAGCATGGTTCCGCCGCATGTGCATCTTGCCCTGAAAAACAAGATCAGCAACATGACCAATCGGAGTGAACCCACTCCTATGCGAGATTAGATTTGTCGCATAGCAGAAAAATACGATAGAATATTGATGTTCCTGTTCACTGGAGAAAGCTTATGGACATTCTACATCTAATAGATCGACTCGAAGAACTATTTAACGAAAGCCGCGCGCTGCCCTTCACTCACAATGTAGTCGTGGATGAAGACCGTATGCTGGATATTATCGACCAGATGCGCATTGCCATCCCTGAAGAGGTGAAGAAAGCCCAGCAACTGCTCAACCAGAGCGACCGGATACTCGCCCAAGCAGAGGAAAAAGCCAATCGCACCACTTTACTAGCGGAAGAAAAGGCCACAGAAATGACCGCTAAAGATATGGTTTCGCAAGAGGCAACGCGCCGCGCAGAGCAGATTCTCGCCCAGGCACGCGCCGATGCAGAAGCCACCCGCGCCGAAGCCGACAATTATGTGATCGAAACCCTCTCACGTGTGGAAGATGAGCTGGGTCGTCTGCTCAATCAGGTTCACAACGGCATACGCACATTGGAAGAGCAGAAGAATAAATAATATTCTTTCTAAAGCAAATAGCCCGCGCAAATGCGCGGGCTATTTTTTATTGTTTTTTCCCTGCTCAAATATTAGATAAGGAGTTAAGAGTTATTCTGCAAGAGTGATTTGTACAGTATCGCCCTCTTCGGTGGCTTCAAGCACAGTGATTGTTACGTTGCCGACAGTAACTGATTTCCCTTCAGTCAGAGGCCTTTTATTATTTTCAGCGATGAGTGGCCCATATCCCGAGTCGATAGAAGTATCAATAGAGTAGACCACGGCACCTGGTGTCGTCAAACCAGAATCATATCCTAAGGCACGTCTGCTTTCAATAACTACAGCCCGAGTGCGGCTTTTCTTATCGCGCACAATAAGGGTTTTGATGCCGCCTGCTGTTTCAACGGGCGTGAGTGTTACCACCTGTTCTTCATCATCATACTGACAAATAACCTGATCATTATCAAGCCAACCCAATAGCCAACGCTCATATGCTGAAAATTCAGGCGCCTTAGCGTGAATATCAGCCATCATGGTAAATGGGCCGGTAAACATTTCATGGCGTTCATAGGAATAAAGATCAGCCAATCCCATTGAGTGCCCCAATTCATGATTGAGCCACAAGAATCCCCAAAGGTTTAGATCATAGCCGGATGTAGTTCCATTTGTTATCTCAATTCCATCAGCCAGTAAAGTAGAGCCGCTACTTTCCTGTCCATTACGCGGGTAATTTCCAGTCCATGCTGGACCTTTTGAGAGCGCGCTTGCACGTGGATTATTCATGACAATAACAACGTCAGCTTCAGAAAAATCAACTTCATCATCCGCTAAATTTATTGCTTCTTGTAAATGGTTTTTATGACTACTATGGCTATCTAAACCCTTTCCATAGGTAGCAGATGGTTTACTAAGCATGAGCCATGCTAAATGAGGCTCCAACTGCAAATCCATGCGACCATAAGAAATTACTTTGAAGAACTCTTCAGCCTCAGGTGAAATCATGGCAAAAACTTCTTCAGGGGTATGGGTG
>JABGQU010000130.1 GCA_018648605.1 Anaerolineae bacterium
ATCAGTGGACGGCATGCTCCGGAATCCGTGGACGATATGCTCCGGATTTTGCAAAGTGGATGAAACTTGGATCTCTTAAAAACCTGTCTTTTCTAGTAAAAGGAACACTACGTGCAACACTCTCCTCTGGCTCTACGTCGTATTTTTAAAGTTTGGTGGCCCCTTGCTGCAAGCTGGTTGCTCATGGGCATGGAATTACCCATTTTGAGCGCATTTGTGGCGCGCCTTGCGGAACCCAAGATCAATCTTGCTGCCTATGGGGGCATCGTTTTTCCGCTTGCGCTTATCATCGAAGCCCCGGTCATCATGCTCTTGGCAGCATCAACCGCCCTCAGCAAGGATTGGGCATCTTATCAAAAGTTACGTAATTACATGCTCGTTTCGGGCGGCTTATTAACTGCACTTCATCTTTTCACAGCGTTAACGCCTTTTTACTATGTCGTCGCTGTAGATATTCTCGGCGCGCCGCCAGAGATCATTGAGCCTGCTCGTATCGGCCTCATCATCATGACACCCTGGACCTGGACAATTGCCTATCGGCGGCTCAACCAGGGCGTCATGATCCGTTTTGGGCATTCAAATATCATCGGCGTTGGAACAGGTGTTCGCTTGACGATGGATATTTCCGTGTTGGTCGTTGGCTACCTTCTTAAGTTGCCGGGAATTGTTGTCGCAACTACTGCGGTTGCTGCAAGCGTGACGGCTGAAGCCATTTATATTGGATTTCGTGTTCAGCCGGTGCTTCGCGCGGAGCTCAAACCTGCTCCCGTTATAAAACCAGCACTTACATACCGAGCATTTTCCGCGTTTTACTTCCCCTTGGTCATGACATCGTTACTAACCCTTCTCATCCAACCACTGGGTAGTGCGGCACTGGGGCGTATGCCCCTCGCCCTCGAATCTCTGGCTGTTTGGCCCGTTGTCTCTGGGTTTATCTTCATGTTGCGTAGTATGGGCGTGGCTTTTAACGAAGTCGTCGTTGCGTTGGTTGATGAACCTCGTTCAACAAGATCTCTGCGCCGCTTTACGATCATCCTATCTTCTGTAACGACTGCGATCATTGTACTCATTGCTGCAACACCGCTTTCCCGTCTCTGGTTGCAGGATATTTCTGCTCTACCTCCCGCCCTTT
This sequence comes from Anaerolineae bacterium, assembly GCA_018648605.1. Lineage (GTDB taxonomy): Bacteria > Chloroflexota > Anaerolineae > Anaerolineales > Villigracilaceae > Desulfolinea. The sequence goes on from JABGQU010000130.1 coordinate 1,133, forward strand.
TCATTCTCGCGCGCAACGGTTTATGGATCGGGCTTCTCCTACCAGGGCTGAATGCGCTTCAGAGCTGGTATCAGGGTGTTTTGCTCAATAGCGGCAAAACACGCGGGATTTCGGAAGCAGTTGCGATCTTCCTAACGGTGACAGGCTTGGTTTTATGGGGAGGGGTTGCTTGGGGAAAAATGACAGGGCTTTATGTGGGCTTAATTGCCTTTAGCGCAGGGATGTTTTTCCAGACCGTTTGGCTTTGGGTGCGCAGCCGTCCCATAATGTACGCCCTTTGCAAACGAGATGCCTGCCTTGAAAGTTGATTAAAATAAAAACCCTCCCCCGCGCTTGCGGAGGAGGGTAGGGTGGCGGTAATAGTTTTTCTATTCTTCTGTTATCTCGTCTTCAGCCTGATCGAGCAAAACGACTACTTCTTCACCTAACAATTGCTCACGGACAATTGCTTCGAGTTCGTCTGCCATTGCAGGATTTTGACGAAGGAATTCTTTCGAGTTTTCACGTCCTTGCCCAAGACGGGTTTCTCCGTAAGAGTAGAAGGAGCCACGCTTTGTGATGATTTCTGCCTCTGTTGCCAGATCAAGCAGATCACCAACTTTAGAGATGCCTTCGTTATACATGATGTCGAATTCCGCTTTTTGGAAAGGCGCAGCCACTTTATTCTTAACCACGCGCACGCGGGTGCGGTTACCAATAATTTCTGCACCAACTTTGATGGATTGAATACGGCGCACATCCAAACGCACCGATGCGTAGAATTTGAGAGCCTGTCCACCAGTGGTGGTTTCGGGGTTGCCGAACATCACGCCGATCTTCTGGCGTAGTTGGTTGGTGAAAACCACAGATGTATTTGTCTGGCTGATCGCACCAGAGAGTTTGCGCAATGCCTGCGACATAAGGCGCGCCTGGACACCCATGGTCGGGTCGCCCATATCGCCTTCGATCTCTGAGCGTGGGATCAGTGCTGCAACCGAGTCGATCACAACGATGTCAATTGCGCCTGAACGGATCAACGTCTCGGCAATTTCAAGAGCTTGTTCACCAGTATCAGGCTGTGAAATAAGCAGGTTTTCCACATCTACGCCGCATTTTGCCGCATAAGTGGGATCAAGAGCATGCTCCATATCAATAAATGCAGCTGTTCCGCCTAAGGCTTGGGCTTCTGCCACAATATGTTGGCATATAGTGGTCTTCCCCGAAGATTCGGGTCCGTAAATTTCGGTAATACGTCCACGCGGGATACCGCCTACGCCGAGTGCAATATCAACAGAAAGGGAGCCGGTCGGGATCACTTCTGTTTCCATGCTGTGGGCATCTCCCAGTTTCATGATCGAGCCTTCACCGTAGCGTTTTACAATATCGCCCAGAGCTTTATCGAGCACTGCCTGGCGAGCTTCGTCAACTTTTGCTGCGTCTTTTTTTCTCTTTGCCATTTCTTTTTTTCTCCAAAAGTTAGTAGTGTATGAGTCTTCGCAATTGTAGCACAGATGTTCAGTGCGTCAAGGATTACTCGTGGGGATAGGTGTAAAAACCTCTAAATCAGGACTTTCGGGTAAGCTTAAATCAAAGCCTTTCAGGCCTTGAAATGCGAAATAGCTCACCTGCCCAGGGAAAATTTGAATTTGTTGCCGTAACTCTTCGCCATCATAATGGATCTGAATCTCGTACCAACCTGCGGGAAGGTCGCTTAGTACAAGATTTTCCTGGTAATAGGCATCGCTATTAACAACTTGAGGCCCATAAGTGCGTACGCTACGCATACGACCGCTTTCATAAGATTGTACACTTACTTGATAATGACGTAGTGGCGAACCTTTTTCATCTACCACGCTGCCGGTTAGTACGCCCCAGCCTTGAGGGGGCGCGATCCATAATTCGGGGTTGTAGGTGTCGAAAAAATCATTTCTGCCTAAGCGGGCTTCAAAATGAAGATGAGGTCCTGTGGTATGCCCTGTGTCACCGACCAAACCGAGCTGTTCTCCGGCTTGCACCCATTGTCCGCGGGTTACATCGATGCGGCTCATGTGCGCGTAAACAGTATAGAGCGGTTGCCCCTCATAGCCAAAATCGTGGCTGATGGCTACTGCCTGACCATAAGGGTCATCTTTGTTTTCATCCCAACCGCTAAAGAAACCCCAATCTGCCCACACAACAGTGCCAGCTCCTGCGGCAATGATCGGCGTGCCTTTACCTGTGGGAATATCGATGCCTGTATGAACAACATTTCCAAAAAACATACCGCCATAACGATAACTTGCAAGGGGCCAATTGATCTCATTGGCAGCAATAGGGCGTACGAAATAAAAATGGTCGTTCGGAGAAATTGCCCAGGGAACAGGGTATAAGGGCGGACGCCAATCGGATACAGGTTCTGCTCCCGGCGTGGGGATAGTGAAACGCAGCGGAGGCAGGCTGGTCGGTGTGGGTAGCGCCGGAACGTCCTCCTGTGGGTTTGCTCCCGTTTCCAGAGCAACGACTTGTGTTGGGGCGTTGGGCGCGGCATTCGCTATGGGAGGGGTATCCGGTAAAGGGGAGGAGCAAGCCGAAAGTCCGAGAGCGAATGCGAAGCCTAATTCCAGAAAAATAGCTCTGCGCGTAACCAGTACAGTGCGTATGAAACTTTTCTTTCGATGCAGAAAATATCTCATGGCGTTGGCGTAGAAAAGTCAAAGAGCGAAAGCGGTGTGGGGGTTGGCACTGGCGTGAAAGGCGTGCGTGTTGGGATGGGTGTCCTGGTAGGCACAGGTGTTGCAGAAGGTGTTGCGCTGGGCGGCAGGACGGGTGTGGGGGTTAGCAAAATTTCGGGGGGATAAAGATCCAGCATGGCTTCATACCAACTCAGCCCGTCGGTTCTGACGAATTGGGTAAAGCGTGTGCCGCGAAAGAAATTACGCCAATTGGAGAGAGCGGGAACGCGTTGCCAGCCAAAATTTTCTGCCAGAGCAGTGAAGTCGACCCAATAGCCTGAAGGGACTTGTTCAAATTGTCCGCCAGCTTCGTAGCTGGCAGGGTCGAGGTTATAGCGCGCACTCAAATCCCATGGAGCATCATGGAGGGGAATGCCTTGCGAGCCATCTTGCGATTGGGCATGCAGATAGATGCGCCAATAGGTTTGCTGCCCGATCTCATAGCGTGAAACGACCATCCAACCGGCATTGGCAATCAGTGGATTGAGTGAAAAGGCGCGCCCTGTGTAGAGCCAGTCGTTATTCATACCCGGGTCGAGGGAGGTGCTGAGCGGGATGAAGGCGCTTTCGAGATTGGCGAGTGCATCCCAGCCGATTTTTTGGCTGGTAGCAGTGCGCAGGGCTTCAAAGGATTCGTCTACTGCGTCGTGGAGTTGAGGGAAGGGCGCTTGAACATCAGCCAGTGTCGCCAGATTTTCGCGCACAGAGAGTGAATCGGGCGTGGCGCGGATCGTTTCCCAAAGCGGAGCGGGCGTTTCGTTGGCGGCACTCTGGTAGTTTTTCGGTAAATCTTCGGGGAGTGATTCTGGTAGCCAGAGCATCCCATTTAGCGTGCCGGGAAGTTGCCAAGGCTGAAGCAGGAGCTTGCCTTCGAGGCTGTATGCGCTTAAGTAATTTGCGCCGCCGCCTTCGAGCATGACCAGCAGGCTGTCGCCACGTTGATTCCACGCTGCCCAACTGCCCTCGCCAATATGCGTTGCGGGAAGGCCGGGTTTTTCCAGCTCCCAAACATAGATTCCGCTAGGGCCTTCAGCGTAGGCATTGGCTGCCCAAGCTAATTTACTGCCATCCCATGACCAGACGGGGTGCGTTTCGTTGGTGAGGGGCGTATTGCTCAAGTTTAGAAAACGATTATTGCTGGCATCTTCGAGGTCGGCGAGGTAAATTTCGCTGTTGCCGCTACGCGTGGAGACAAAAGCTAGTTGGCGGCCGGTCGGTGCCCAGGCGGGCGAGTGATCTGCAGCGGGATCACTGGTCAGGTAGATGGCTTCCTGGCTGCTATCGCTGATCGGCTGGACAATGATCTCGAGGCTATTGTTGTAATAAGTTTCTGATGCCAGCCATGCGCCATCTGGCGACCATGAGGGTGCGCCATCGTAGGCTTTCGTGTTGGTTAGGCGCGTGGTTTCAGCGCTTTGAATATCGAGTAGATATAGATCCCAGTAGCCGCTGCGATTGGAGGCGAAGGCGATCTTGGTGCCATCGGGGCTGAGGGCAGGCGTGATGTCATCCCAGAGGCCGTCTGTGAGGCGCAATAAGGGTTGGTCGATGGGTGAGTAGGCGAAGAGGTGGGCATATTTCCCTTCGTTCATCGAGAGGATGAAGATGCCGGGGAAATCGGAAAAGACGACAGGTGTGTAGGCGGAATCGGCTTCGGGGGCGAAAGGTGTTTGGGTAGCGGGAGCAGGTGTAAAGGCGAGCGATTCGGGCGCGCTTGTTGCGCATCCACTTAAAAGAATGAGCAGTAAAAGAATCCCCAGTTTCTTTTTGATCACGTTCTATGCCCCGCCTTCTGAAATTTCAAATGTGAGTTCTTTGAAATCGGTGTTTTCAACGGGGATATCGAGGCGGAAAAGTTTGGGGTCTTCTTCATCGCGCGGCGGATAGAAGAGGCGTATGGCAAGTTTGTATTCACCATCCTGACGTGCTTCGCGCAGGTGGACGGTGAATTCCTGTTTCCACGCCATAGGTTCGATGATGCTTACATCGGCAATCACTTTGCCTTGTGGGTTGAGCAGCACCATATCGAGATGCGGGCGCATCTGGTAGGGTGTCATGTCGAGATTGATCCGCACGCGTGTGCCATCGGGGTAGGGTTCGGCGGCAAGTTTTAGGATGCGCACTTCTTCAGGGGGCAATTTGCTGATATTCAATTCTTCGAGATCGGGGAAGAAAAATTCTTTGTTGGGGTTGTCTTCTGGAGCGTCAAGTTCTTGGGAAGAGGGGGGCATTAGCTACTCTCTAAGGTTGGATTTTGTGCGCAGAGCATACCATAGATCTGGTTTGTTAAACTGTTTTTATTGCTGGTCTAATAAATCTATTAACTGGATAAAATCTTCGGGATGTGGCGCGGTGAAGGTCATTTTTTGATCCGTTTTGGGATGGGTGAAGGTCAGGCTTTGCGCGTGTAAGGCAGCGCGTGCTATAAGCTCGGTTTCTTCTGCGCCATACAGGATGTCTGCGACAAGAGGAAATCCCAACGCAGCCAAATGGACTCTGATCTGATGCGTCCTACCGGTTTTCGGCCGCGCTTCGATCCACGCCCAATCTTGCCACCGTTTAATGATCATAAGCTCTGTTTCGGAGGGTTTACCGCGATGCTTATCGACAACCGTGCGGTGCTTTCTGCCGACATTGACAAAGAGCGAATGGCGCGCAGTGTACTCGTTCCATTCGGGGGCGTCTTCCACAATTGCATGATAGACCTTTTCAACGTCGTGCTTCTCAAACTGTGTGTTGAGATGGCGATGTGCTTCAGCCGTGCGTGCGAAAACCATCACACCGGATGTGACCTTGTCGAGGCGATGCACCACCCAGACTCGATTATATTTCTTTTCGAGCATTTTGCTTAAATACGGAGCGTTTTCATCCCAGCCTTCGATCAGTACAGAGAGGCCGGCCGGTTTATTGACAACGATGATTTGTTTGTCTTGATAGATGATATTTATCATGAAGGTATTAAACCATAGAATTAGAAGTTTGGCTTTGGCTGTCGTATCATTTAAATTTATCAACTACACCAACTTCGGCACTCCCATGATAAAATTTTGACTATTCTAGTCAAAATTATTAGGAAGGAACAATAATGAGATACATAAAAATTATTATGCTCTTTTTGATATTAAGCGCTGTTTTGGTCGCTTGTGGGGGCACAACAATGCCTGTCGTAAATGAAGGTGATGTTTTAGCTACCATGGTCGCTGCGACTGTTCAAGCTGCTCTGGGCGAGCCGCCGGCAGAAGTGCAAAGTGCTGCTACACCTGTTCCTGATAGCCCTACTCCCGATGATCTCGTTCCTGATCCGGCTCCAATCGAAGCAGTCTCTCCGACTCTTGCGCCTCCACCGCCAGCCGCTCCGGCCGCTTTATCGGTTGCCTATATTAAAGATGGTGATGTATATGTATGGGTGGAGGGTGGCAGCAGTATGGCATTAACCAATGTAGATGATGTTGTGGATGTGAGCATTTCCAGCGATGGTCAAGTGATCGCTTATGTGCGTGATACGCCTTTTGATCCTTATACATACGAACTTTGGGCGGTTAATACCAGTATCCCGACCAATGAACGTTTGCTGGTGAGTTACCCGGAAATGGATGCGCTGAAGGCAAGCAGCTCTTTTCCGGATGCCGCCGGTCTTGATTTTGATCAACTGGCCTGGCGACCAGGCACGCATGATCTTTATTACAGCACTGTGCCGCGCTTTGAAGGTCCTGGTTATGTCCCTCTCTATGATCTGCGTATGGTCAATGCCGATACGCTCGTAAAGGCGACTCTCTTTAATTTTGGGCAAGCAGGCGCCTTTACCTTCTCGCCGGATGGGGCGCAAGTCGTTCTTTCCACCCCCGATCATATTAGCCTCGCCAACGCTGATGGCAGTAACCTACGCTCGCATGTATTAACTTATCCGCTTGTGGGAACTTATAGCGAATATCAATATCACCCCTCCCCGATCTGGGCAGCGGATTCTCTTTCTTTGCGGGTTGCGATTCCACCGGAGGACACATTAGCCGAACCAACCCCACCGACTAGCCTGTGGTATATCCCTGTGGATGGAACACCCGCCACACAATTGGGAAGTATGAATTCGATCCCCTTTGATTGGCCCAATAATGCTTTTTCGCCAGATATGAGCTATGTTGCCTATATAAAGAGTGTTGGAGACCCTGTTAATAATGAACGGGAATTGCATATTTCCTACGCTGATGGCTCCAATGATTATATTTTTAATGCGGGAACGACCCTTCAATTTCACAGCTGGGCGCCAGATGCAACCCGTTTTCTTTATGCGTCCAACGCCGCTGCTGATCCAGGTCTATATCTTGGCAGTTTAAACGGTAGTATTTTCTTGATCAGCTCTGAACACCAAACCATGCGTCAGATAGAGTGGGTGGATAACTCTCGGATAATCTTCATCTACGACTATAATGGTGCAATTGAGCTGCGCATTAGCGACCAGGATGGCACTAATCATGCCCTTATTGATACACTGACGAATTCTTTCTACAGCTATGATTTCACGCAGTAGGTTTAAATAAAAAGAGCCCCGAATTTTTGGAAAATTCGGGGCTCTTTTTATGATAGATATAGGGGGCTATTTCACACTGATCAGCACAGCCCTTACAGCCCGCCTGAAGAGATAATCCCCCGTAAAGGGATTATAGAACTCGCAGGTGACCAACGTCAGCCAATCATATTCTTCGGATTGGAAGGCTGCGTTGACATTTTTCTTTGTGACGAGTTTAGACTCACGCACTTCGTAGGTGTAGGTCAGGCCCCACGCCTGGATTTGAACTTGGTCCCCGTAAGATAGCGTTTTCAACTCCGAGAAGATTCCCGGCTGATTGTACGCATCCCAAACGTGGCCGGTGATAACAGTATTCCCCGCCCAGGTGGGGAAGGCGGAACCGGAGAGATAGCCCGCGCTATTGCCGAGCCAGGTGACATCCCAGCCAGCGTCAGATTGGGGCACGCCGACGATGGGCATCGAAACGCCGATCTTGGGGATTTCGAGCAGCATGGCTGTATCGGTGTAGGCTTTAGCGGCGGGCTGCTGGGCGAGCTGGGTGACTTCGCCATGGCGGAAGCCTGTTGCGGGCAAGGTTGATGCAGATGCGGCGGCTTGTACAGTGAAATCCAATAGAGTATCCACGCCATTATTAAGATGAATGCCAGCTGCGTTTTCGATGGATGTTGTTCCGCAGATAAATAGGCGGTAAGTGCCAGCCGAAAGTGGGGTTCCGCCATTGATGTCAAGCGTAGAGATGTAAGTTGTAGAGCCGACGTAGGTTGCTTTATCTACGCTGATTTTTACGTCATCGGGTGCAGCAGCGTCACTTCCGGGTACAGCACAAGACGTGGTATCGAATTTACCATTTGTCCCTGCTTCTACAAGAAGGTAATTGGCTGTCAACGACAATTAGCGCATTGCTTCATCAAAAATCTTACTTTGATACCCCT
>JABGQU010000131.1 GCA_018648605.1 Anaerolineae bacterium
GCAAGGATGCCAGATTTTTCTATATCCGTCAATTCTTGTTTGCCAAACTACTAGGCTGATCGCGTTTAGTTCCCGTAACATTTCCTCCCCTCGTTTGCGGTCAGTAATATCGCGGTTGCTGGCGCGCCTCCCTAGCCAGGTTTTCTTGGAACCGAAGACTGGCTGGCAGATATGCTCGATCCAGCGTTCATCGCCATTACGATTGACGATCCGAAACTCGATCGGCAGAACTTTTTCGTCCGTAAAGTGATTTTCGAAATGTTGCTCAACTTTTTCTCGGTCTTCAGGATGAATAAGCGTTAGGAGCAGGCTTTTGTTTTTCTCAAATTCTGTTGGTTTGTAGCCGGTAATTCGTTCGGATGACGGCGATGTATAATTATATGAGCCATCCGGGGCGATCCATGCTTCCCAGTCATAGGTAAAGTCGGCGACAGTACGATAGCGCTCTTCACTTTCTTTTAGGGCTGCTTCAGCCAATTTGCTTTCAGTGATATCTTTGCCTGTTGAAACAAAATGTGTGATCTCACCTTGCTCATCCATGATCGGCGTGATCGTTTTGAATTCGTAATATAACTCCCCGTTTTTTCGCCTGTTAATGAATTGTGCACGAAAAGGTTTGGCTGATAAGATCGTATCCCAAAGCGTTTCAAAAAACTTTTTCTTGTGTTTATCAGATTTGAGTAATGAAGGGCGTTGCCCGATTGCTTCTCGTTGTGAGTACCCCGTCATTTTCTCAAAGGCACGATTGACGTATGTAATGATGCCTTGCGTGTCTGTGATAATCACCGAGTCTGCTGTTTGTTCGGTTGCATTGGCGAATAACTCTAGATTCTCTTCTGCTTCTTTTCGCTTGGTAATATCAACAAAGAATCCTTCTAATTGGCGCGGGTTGCCTTTTTCATCTTTGTGAACGACAGCGCTTATCAACACATAGAACGGTGTGCCATCTGCTTTTTTGAAGGCTACCTCCAGATTATTGACATATCCGTTTTTTATCAGGGTCTTAAAGATAGGTTCTCTATCTTGTGGATTTTGATATAGAAAAGCTGATGATGTTCCTATTAAACCAGCGGGGTCGTTATGACCAAGCATTGCTACTGCAGCCGGATTGACCGACAGGATCGTGCTGTCAGGAGCAGTAATAATAATGCCCTCTTTGGTGGTCTCGAACATGGTTCTGTGTTGATTTTCACTAGCCTGCAGTGCTTTCATTATTTCGTGATGTGCTATAGAAGAACCTAGCGTATTGGCAAGAGCAGAAATGAAATGGATTTCGTCTGATGTATAGTTTCGTGTTTGGGATGCATGTACCCCGAAAACGCCCCAGGGTTTTTTTGATCCAGGGATATTTACGCTGATGCCGCTGGCTACGCCGTGATCGGTGAGTAATGATGGCGCTGAGAAGCGTTTCTCTGTTTGAAAATCGGTTACCGTAACGGGTTCATCGGTTAGCAGGGTATATCCCGCTTGTGATTTTTTCTCAGCATCTACTATGCCATAACCCACAAGGCCAGATTTCCAACCGATCCCTGAACACAGTAGTAGGCGTGTGTTGTCGGATAGAAGTTTTAATATTTTAGTATATTCGATGTTTAGGATATTAGCAGCTAAAGATGTTGCTTCGTCCATTAGTGCTTGAAGATCATTTTCAATGAGTGCGCGCTGACCAAAATCGGCGACAGCAGCCTGCTGTAGGGATTGTTGGCGGAGTGCCTCGGTGACGAAGTGACGCTCTGTCATATCAGAAACGATGCCATCCAGGTGGATGACTGTGCCATCTGTGCCAAGCGTGGGGGAAGTTGTTCCTGCAACCCACCTTTCCTCTCCATCTGCTCGGACAATGCGATATTTGTGCTTGACGGCCTCTCCGAGGATTTCCTGCTTGACCTTGTTGAGGAATTGCTCCCTGTCTTCTGGGTGAATGATTTCAGACCAGGCTTCAAGACCGCTCATAAAGTATTCACGCGGGTAGCCAGTAATACGTTCTACTGCTGGGGAGTAATATCGATAAACTACTTTTCCTTCGATTATGTCTGCGCTCCAGACACTGTCGGTTATTGAACTAAGCACGCGGCTAAGATCTTCTTTCTGTCCCAGCAGGGCATTGTTCAATTGTTGGCGTTCAATGGCATAACATAAAACTCGTGAAAGGATCGGGCCAGAGATGGTTTCTTTGAGTAGGTAGTCTTGGGCTCCACGTTTGACAGCATCTAGGGCAATCTCTTTACCCCCAGTACTGCTAAGCACGACGATCGGAATATACGATACTTGAGCGCAAACTTTGTCCAGAGTTTCCAAACCCTGACTGTCTGGCAAATGGAGATCGAGAAGGATGGCATCTGGTGTATTGGTTTTCAGGTGTGCCAGTCCACGTGAAAGCGTGTCTTGATGGACAAATTGACATTGCTCTTCAGTGCTTAAAGAGAGAAGCTCTTTGAAGAGCAGGGCTTGTTCGTGATCATCTTCGATAAGGAGAATGCTTTTTTCTGTATCCATCTCTGCCTCCCTGCAGGGAAAATAATATTCATATATACATATATAATAAGATAAATATACCGCAAAATGTATGATTTGTGAAAGGTGTATCGAAGGGTTTTATTGAGGGGGGAGTTGAGCTTTGCGTAAGATAGTTTCATCTATAGGACAAGCCCTTTTCTTGCGATTGTCTGAATTTATAAAGAAGGTTTGCTATCTGCTTATTGTTTTGGGGTGATGATAAGAGGCACGTGACGAATAGTGCTTTGAAGGGGAGTCAATTCAGCGAGAGTGTTGCAATAATTTATTCTCTGCGTGAGCATTAATAATCTTTCTTAAAACACTTTTGTAGTGACGTCTTAGCCGTTCAGAGCGACTAAAGTCGCTACTACGAGGTGCTTTTAGAATAGACAGATACCCGTCTGCTTGCGGCGGGGTAGTTCATTATAATATTAATTAGCGCAGATAAATCGGATTGCTAAAAATCCAGCCGCGCCGCCGACCGAGATAGCGACGATAAGCCTCGATCCGATAAACGCCTGGCTCGGTGGTGATGTGGGAGCAGGTTTGCTGTTTTTTCCATTTAGCGATCACTTCTCCGTCTTTGAGAAGACGGATCTCTGCAAGCGAAGGGAGGTGAGCCTGTAAGGTGACGCCGCCTTGGGCAGGTATCTCGTCGCCCATGATAACGGAAGCCTCTTTACCCTGCGCTGTGAAGCGGAATCCTTGCGTGGGGGCTGGCAGGTCGTAGCCGATAAAATTATGTCCTGCGCGGAAAGCGTCGAGGATGAGACGTCGATCCGCACTGGCTTCGCCGCTTAATGCTTCGGGCAGCAGCAGATGGTTATTCATATTTTTGAAATGGGTTTCGTAGGGGTAGAGCGTGCGCTTGAGCGGACCCATGCTGGCGTGCATGGCGTGGGCATCTGACCCGCAAACAGCAACAAGGCGTTTGCCCGTGTTGAGCAGCTCATCCCATTTTTGAAGGGTTTCGCGTTTGGGCTCTCGCGCCACAAATTTTGGAAAGTAGGCGTAAAAAATGGCAAGAAGGCGGGTGTTGATACGCCCTTTGAATTCACTCAGACCGTTCCAGATCTCGATGCCGGTATTGCCTTGGATATCCCAATCGACCCAGTTATAGTCTGCTTCGTTGACGAAGGATTGTGGTGGGTCGAAGGGGTGGGCGACGAATGATAGTCCGCCAACTTTGTTGACAGCGTTGATCAAATCCTGGGGGTCATCCGCATGTTGGGAAAGTTCCCTATCTGCGCCGAAAACGAGCAGATGATTTTTTTGCGGCTGACGATCTTGATCGTGGATCTCTTCGCCAACGATCACCAGAACGCGTTTTTTGCCCTCTTTATAATATCCTTCGGGTCCCTGAACGAAAACATTATGATCGGTGACGATGACCGCATCCAGGCCTGTGTTGAGGGCGGCTTTGGCAATATCGGCGTGTAAACCGGTGCCATCTGAGTAGCGCGTGTGCATGTGCAGGTTGGTGATAATTTCGTGCATGATTTTAGTTATTGACCTTTGGCTTGTGACTTTAGAGCATCGCAGGTATAATCTTCCCGCTAATTTCTAGGAGGTTCACCCATGATTAAGTATATTGATATTGCCCTGATTATAACGTCGATTGCACTGATCGTTAGTGTAATTTTGCAAAGCAAGGGTGCTGGTTTGGGAGGTTTGGCTGGCGGTGATACGGGCGGTGTTTTCACTGCACGTCGCGGCGTTGAAAAAACTCTTTTCCGTGCAACCATTGTTTTAAGCGTTATCTTCTTTTCCTTGGCGATTGCCGCAGTACTGGTTTCTCGCTAGGCAGATCGTCCATTAAGAAAGGTCGTTTCTTAGAGTTGGATCAAAAATGCCAGCTTTATGAAAAGACCTTTCTTTTTTTATATCTTTTCCCCTATTCCCCTAGCCTCTTTTCTTAGAAGAATCTCTTTTCCTGTGTAGGGATGGAGGGTGAGGGAAGGTGTTTTATGAAAAAACTTCGTTGGCAAATTCTTGTTGTCATTCTCACACTGATCCTTGTTGGGGCATTGTTGCTAAGTCAGCAGCCCATCGTGCAGACGATCCTGCCGCAGCCGACCAGCGGTGGCGTTTATACCGAGGCATTGATCGGCTCGATGAGTCGTCTTAATCCCCTTTTGGATCGAAATAATGCCGCCGACCGCGACGTAGACAAGCTGCTTTTTAGCGGCCTGATCCGTTTCGATTCACGCGGAATGCCGCTGCCCGATCTGGCAGAATCCTGGGGAACTTCGCAGGATGGCACCATCTACAACTTTTCCCTCCGCCCGAATGCCATTTGGCACGATGGGCAGCCTGTCACGACCGATGATGTCATCTTCACGATCGATCTTATTAAAAGCAATATCTCTTTTTATCCGCAGGATGTGAAAGCCTTGTGGGATGAAGTGGAGATCAGGCGGCTGGACGAGAAGACCATGCAATTCCGTCTGCCCGAACCCTTTGTGCCCTTCCTCGACTATCTCACCTTTGGCTTGCTACCACAACATATTCTGGGTGCGGTGCCTGCAGATCAGATCATGAATGCCGAATTCAATCTGAATCCCATTGGCAGCGGACCTTACCAGTTCGACCATCTTCTTGTGGAAGATAGCCAGATCACGGGCGTGGTTTTGACTCTTTTTGATGACTATTACGGACAAGAGCCTTATATCCCGCAGATCGTTTTTCGTTATTACCCCTCTCCCGCTGCCGCACTGGATGCGTATCAGCAAGGCGAGGTTTTGAGCATTAGCCAGGTCACTTTGAATATTCTTGATGAAGCGCTCGTCGAAGAGAATCTTTCCTTATACACTAGCCGTCGACCGGAGCTGAGCCTGATCCTTTTTAATCTCGGCAATGGCGAAGTGCCCTTCTTTCAGGAATTCGCTGTTCGGGAAGCCTTGTTAACGGGACTCAATCGTCAGCGTATCATCAATGATCTTTTACGAGGGCAAGCCATCCCTGCGGACGGCCCGATCCTTCCCGGCTCATGGGCATATTATGACGGTATTGAACATATTGATTATGACCCCAATGCCGCGATCGTCGCTCTGAAACGTGAAGGCTATGTCATCCCGGCTGAGGGTGGTGAAACGCGTGTGAAAGAAGGGCAGCGTTTTGCCTTTACACTTTTGCACGCTAACGACCCGTTGCATACCACGCTTGCGGAATATATCCAGAGTGATTGGGCAAAACTTGGTATTGAAGTGACCTTGCAAGCTTTGCCTTATGAGCAGATGATCTTTGAAAATCTTTCCACGCGCCAATATCAAGCCGCGCTGGTTGACCTGAATTTGAGCTACACGCCCGACCCCGACCCCTATCCATTTTGGCATCAGGCAGAAGCGGCTGGCGGACAGAATTATTCGCAATGGGATCATCGTGCCGCTAGTGAATATCTTGAGCGGGCGCGCGTGACAGCCGATATCAACGAACGTGCGCGACTTTATCGCAATTTTCAGGTCATCTTTGCGCAGGAATTGCCCGCCCTGCCGCTTTACTTCCCGACCTACACTTTTGGGGTGGATGCCCAGATCAGCGGTGTGCAGGCTGCGCCACTCTACGATACCAGCGATCGCTTGAGCAATATCGCCGATTGGTATTTGGTCACGCGTCGTGCCCTCGAACCAGTTGCCACAGAAGTGACGGAATAAAATGCCTACCCTTGCCGAAGACCGACGTTATCTCGAAGCTGCACTTGCCGAATTGAAGAATTACCTGCTCTCGGACGTTCTCTTTTACCCACTGACTGCGCCGATGCCACGTTTGACCATTGGCGGGATGTTGCTCGCACAGCGACGATTGCATGCTCAAAAGTCCGCATCGCCCCTGGATTTTGAACTTGATACGCTCCGAACAAAGTGGCGCGCGGCTTGGGAGAAAAAATCTGCCAAAGAGTTGGACGCGCGTCTGACCCTCTGGCGAAACTATCTCAACGATTATCGCAACGACGAAAATCAAGCTGATCATTATCGCCACGAAGTACGCTGGCGCGTTATGTCGGAATTGCTTTTGGATGAGATTTCTCAAGGATCAGCGGAGTTGGTTGGTCTCGACCAGCTCTTGCGTGCCAAGTTCCAATCCGGTGAGTTTATTTGGAACGATACGTTGAAGAGTGAGTTCCCGCAGGATAAATTCTGGTTTTTATACGGCAAATTGGAATAAATAAGTAGGGGCGGGGTAATCCCGCCCCTACTTCGTGTGCTTTCCGAAGGAGAAATAATGACTGACAACCGTGAAAAAGCATTGCAATATGCAAAAGAAAATAAAGAAAAATTTCTAAATGAGCTCATCGATATTGTGCGCATTCCTTCGGTCTCGACCGATTCAGAGCGTAAAGACGATATGCTGCGTGCTGCCGAATGGCTCACCAAAAAACTGGCTGATCTCGGCATGGAAAATATCGAGATTTTCCCGACCCCAAAACATCCCGTTGTCTATGCCGATTGGCTGCACGCTGAAGGCGCACCGACGGTTTTGATCTATGGGCATTACGATGTCCAGCCCGCTGATCCGCTTGAGTTGTGGGAAACCCCGCCTTTTGAGCCCAGCCAGCGTGGCGACAATCTCCACGCGCGCGGGGCATCAGACATGAAAGGGCAGGTCGTTGCGACTTTGAGCGCAATCGAATCTATCGTTGAAAATGGCGGATTACCGATCAATATCAAATTCATGATCGAAGGCGAAGAAGAAATTGGTTCGCCCAGTTTGGTCGACTTCATGGAATCGCATAAAGATTTGCTCGCTGCTGATTTCTGTCTCAACGCCGATGCTGGCATGTTAGGCAAAGAATTGCCCAGTATTACTTACGCCCTGCGCGGATTGGCGTATTTTGAAATTCATGTCAACGGTCCCAGCCATGATCTGCACTCCGGTCTTTTTGGCGGTGCAGTGCGTAATCCTGCCAATGTGCTGATGACGCTCATTGCAGGTATGAAAGATGCGGATGGGCATATCCAGTTGCCGGGTTTCTATGACAAGGTTCGCTCTCTCGATGATGAAGAACGCGCCCAACTTGCCCGCCTACCAATGAAAGAAGAATTCTTCCTTAAGCAGACAGGCGCTCCCGCACTTTGGGGCGAAAAAGGCTTTACCCCTGTTGAGCACGTTGGCGCCCGCCCGACCCTCGATGTGAATGGGATGCTCTCTGGCTTCACCGGCGAAGGCGCGAAAACAGTTCTGCCCGCCACGGCAATGGCAAAAATTTCGATGCGCCTTGTTCCCGATCAGACCCCGGGCGAAGTTTATGAACAGCTTGTGCAATACATGGAAGCGAATACGCCCGAAGGTGTGACCTGGGATATCAAGATCGAGCATGGCGGCAACCCATCCATCTCTGAACGGGACGGTATCGGCGTCCGCGCAATGGCAAAGGCGCTCAAGCAAATTTGGGGCGTTGAGTCTCTTTTCAAGCGTGAGGGTGGTTCCATCCCAGTTGTTGGGAATATGCAAGACATTCTCGGCATCGAATCTGTCCTGACTGGCTTCGGCTTGCCTGATGACCGCATCCACTCCCCGAACGAAAAACAGGATCTGCCAACCTGGTATCGCGGGATTGATGCGCTGATCCACTTTTTCTACAATTTGGTATAACCACGCCCCCCCCCTTTAACTCCCCCCGCAAACGGGGGGAGAACCAAGGCTATCCCTATAATTCCCCCGCAAAGCGGGGGGATGCCCCGTTCAGGGGCGGGGGGTAAAAAACTACAAACTTAAAGGTAAAAATATTTATGGAAGACAAACTGATCTCTTACGGCGGACAAGCCGTCATTGAAGGCGTGATGATGCGTGGACGCAACGCCGTTGCCATCGCCATGCGTGACCCTGAAGGTGCAATTCAATTACACGTTGAAAAATTGAGCGGTATCTATACAACCAATCTGGCAAAAATCCCCTTTTTGCGTGGACTCGTCCTTCTTTGGGATGCGCTCGGTCTTGGAATGCGCGCGCTTACGATCTCTGCGAATACCCAAACCGGCGAAGATGAAAAACTCGAAGGGCCAGCGCTTTATTTCTCGATCGGGCTTTCTCTGCTATTTAGTATCGGGCTTTTCTTTTTGCTCCCCGCAACAGCAGGTGGGCTTGCCGAAAAATATCTGCATTGGGGTTCTTTTGCAGGGAACTTCCTCGAAGGTGCTGTTCGTTTGGTGCTGCTCGTTCTCTATGTTTGGGTGATCGGCTTCATGCCCGACATTAAACGTGTTTACGGCTATCATGGTGCGGAACATAAGACTATCAATGCTTTTGAAGATGGTGCAGAGTTGACCCCTGAAGTCGTCGCGACCTACTCGCGCGAACATCCCCGTTGTGGGACAGCATTTTTGCTAACTTTGGTCATTGTCTCGATCTTGCTTTTCTCGTTATTCCCGCCGATGACGATCTGGGTGCGTTTGCTCAGCCGCGTCATCTTTTTGCCCCTTCTTGCGGGCATCGCTTACGAATATATCAAATGGACAGCGGGTCATCTCGACTCGAAGCTCGTACAAGTGCTCATTCGCCCAAATATGGCTTTGCAATTGCTGACCACTTACGAACCCGACCTTGAGATGCTCGAAATCTCGATTGCTTCTTTCAATGCGATGCGGGATGCAGAAGTGGAGTTTTCCACGCCAGCAACTGTGTAAATAACTCTTGATATTAAAAAAGCGCCTTGCAAAATAAATTGCAAGGCGCTTTTAGATTCGTTTTTTTGAAATAACATTCTTTGTGTCTTTTTGTTTCAACGGTTTGCGTTATTAGAATGTCCTTGAATGGGACGTGGCAAACGCGTATCCTC
>JABGQU010000132.1 GCA_018648605.1 Anaerolineae bacterium
CATACTTTCTAGGAGAAAAAATGAATTGGGAAAACCATAAATGCTTGGTTACCGGTGGCGCGAGCTTTATCGGAAGTCACCTCGTAGAAGCATTGGTACAAAAGGGTGCACAAGTCAGAGTTGCTGATGATCTATCAAGCGGAAAACTCGATAATCTTTCCGCCGTCAGAGCAGAGATCGAGTTTATGCAAGGCGATCTGAAAAATATTGCGTTTGCTCAACAAGCCAGTATCGATTGCTCTACCCTGTTTCACTTGGCAGCAGACCATGGAGGGCGCGGGTATATCGCTACACATCCAGCTAGCTGTGCAAGTAATATGGCTCTTGATAATATTGTTTTTGAGAGCGCCGTTAAAAACGGAGTTGAACAAATCACCTTTACTAGTTCTGCCTGTGTATACCCAACGGATATTCAAGAAGAAAAACAACTGCTCCGCGAAGATATGGTCGACTTTAAAAAGCGTGGAGGAGCATTTGCTGATGAAGAATATGGTTGGGCAAAACTGATGGGGGAACTATCTTTGCGAGCCTATCATAAGCAATATGGAGTGAAAGCAGCTTCTGCCAGATTATCTACAGCGTATGGACCGAGAGAAAATGAAAGTCATGCCCTGATCGCGCTTATAGCCAAAGCTTTTATAAAACAATCTCCGTTCGAAATCTGGGGGACAGGGGAGCAAACTCGCGGTTTTACATATGTACAGGATATTGTTAATGGGCTGATCTTGGTGGCAGAAAATATTAAAGATGCTTCTGCAGTTAATATAGGAACATCTGAGTTCATTAGCCTTAACAGAATTGCCGAAGAGATTTTCAGGATATTCAACTGGCAGCCCCCCGAAGGTATAAAACATCTCAAAGACAAACCTGTTGGCGTTTTACACCGGGCGCTTGATGGTAGCTTCCCCCAAAAGGCTTGTGGATGGAGCCCGCAAACTTCTCTTGAAGAGGGTATTGAGAAAACCATACAGTGGTATATAGAAAATAAAAACCCCCAAGAGATCAAGGCACAACTTGGCGCCTTATTGATGAGCAGATAAGGATTTTCGGCTTAGTCGTTCGCAATAAAGCAAAAGCCGCTGAGATTTTTCTCAGCGGCTTGATTTTTACTTCAACTTGAACTCAAACTTCTTTCTGAACTTTTCCACCTTCGGCGCGACGACGGCTCGGCAATAAGGCTGGCTGGGGTTGTTGGCAAAATATTCCTGATGGTAATCTTCAGCCGCGTAATAATTCTCTATAGGGCTGATCTCGGTCACGATAGGGTCTTTCCACTGCGACGCCATCTCTGCCATGATACGCTCAGCGGTGGCTTTCTGCGCATCGGAATGTGTGAAGATCGCGGAGCGATATTGGGTACCCACATCCGCGCCTTGGCGGTTGAGGGTGGTCGGATCATGGACGGCAAAGAAGACACGCAGCAGATCGTCGAGGGAGATGACGTCAGGATCAAAGGTGACTTGCACCACTTCGGCATGTCCCGTTTCGCCCGTGCAAACTGCTTGATAACCGGGATTTGGCACGCTGCCACCCGAATAACCTGATTCCACTTGAACGACGCCTTTAAGATCGGCGTATACCGCTTCGAGACACCAAAAGCATCCACCGGCAAGGGTTGCGATTTCTTGGGGCATGGAGATTCTCCTTGAGAGAGTGCGTATTATTTTTTTTGAATTTCGGGTAAAAAAGCGTTTGGACTTTCAAACACATCTTCGTCACATGTGTTGACGTATAAAGATATTGGATGCATGGCGCTTTCGTATTCTGGAGGCAGGCTGATCTCGCAATATAATCTTTCTTTATAGCCTGCAATAAACTCACATTCATACGAGTTATAGAGCCCAATTCTAACTCTATACTCCCATTCGTCAGAAGCATCTGAAATCTCTTTCTCCAGCCCTGGCACACCCCCGGGCATTTTAATATAAAACCCTAAATCTTCTTTTTTGAACCAATCCAGATATACGATTGTCATATCGATCTCTTTAAAGAGATCGCAGTATTGTGCTTCAGGCGTTGATGTCGGGGTTTCGGCGGGGGCTAGTGTTGGTTCTGGTGTTGGTGTTTCCGATGGGAGAATTTCAGCAAGTACTTCGGTTACTGTTGGGGGCACTGCTGTAGGCTCAATAATTACTGCGCTTGTTTCGGTGGGCTGTGGCACAGATCGAGCCGGTTGGAGATAGAAAAAATAATACCCCGCTCCTAATAATGCAAAGACGACCAAGCCTATCCCCATGCCTTTCAATAAATCTTTTGCCCATGTGGGAACGCCTGCTTTTTCTATAGGGCTCCCACAAATCCTGCATTTATCCGTAGTACTTGGCGTTTGATTCCCACAATTTGGACATTGCATATTTACCTCCACTCAGAGATATTTTGGTATTTAGGTGAAAATTCGAATTCTGTTTTGCTTGAGTAACTTATAGAATCATGTCTCTGCGAGGAGGGCTTAAGCCCGACGTGGCAGTCTTCCTTATGGCGTCGGAGTTCGCAAAGACATATCATTGTCTAATTTCTAAATAATTTATCTCTTAGAAAAAACAGGGGCGGGTCTCAGACCCGCCCCTGCACAGATAACGATCTTACGCTGCGGGAATGGCATCCGCTTCTTTAGCGGAAGCAACTTCCTTCGTAAGGATGATCTCGCCGCCATCATCGAGGTCTACCAAAACGGTGTCGCCTTCGCCAAATTCGCCAGCGAGAACGGCATCCGAGAGAGGGTCTTCTACCTGCTGCTGAATGATGCGTTTGAGTGGACGTGCGCCCATCTCCGGGTCGTAGCCCATCTCACCAAGTTGGGTGAGGGCAACGGGCGTAGCGGTGAGGGTGAGCCCATGCTCCACGAGACGTCTGGAAACTTTATCCAGCTCGAGGGAGACGATCTGCTGAATATTTGCTTCGTTAAGTGCGCGGAAGACGACCACACCATCGAGGCGGTTGATGAACTCAGGGCGGAATTCGCGCTTGAGGGTTTCGGTGAGATTCTTGCGCATATCTTCGTAGGAGAGGCGTTCTTCGACTTCTTTGTCCTGCTTGAGCTGGAAGCCGAGTGAACCCTGCTTTTTGATCATATCTGCACCGACATTGGAGGTCATAACGACAATGGCGTTACTGAAATCGACCTTGCGACCACGCGCATCGGAGAGATGTCCTTCTTCCATGATCTGCAGAAGCATATTATGCACTTCGCCATGTGCCTTTTCGATCTCGTCAAAAACGACGATGGAGTAAGGGCGGCGGCGCAGGGCTTCGGTGAGCTGCCCGGCATCGTCGTAACCGACGTAGCCTGGAGGGGCACCGACCAAACGGCTGGCGGTATGCCGCTCCATAAACTCAGACATATCGAGCTGAATGGCGGCATCTTCGCTGCCAAACATGAATTTGGCGAGCGCTTTGGTGAGTTCGGTTTTGCCAACGCCTGTTGGTCCGAGGAACATGAGCGAGCCGATCGGGCGTTGGGGGTCTTTCAAGCCAGCACGGGCGCGGCGCACGGCACGGGCAATGGTTTCGATAGCTTCATCCTGCCCGATGATATGCTCGCGTAATTCATCTTCCATGCGCAGCAGGCGTTCGGATTCTTCCTGTGCAAGCTGCATGAGGGGTACACCCGTCCACATGGAGACCATTTCGGCAATATCTTCTGCGCTGACAACGGGGCTTTTTGCGCGATCCCAGCCGGTGCGGATCTTTTCGATCTTCGCTTCGATCTTGGAAAGCGCGGTATCAATGGCCTGTAAATCTTCTTCGGCTTTGCCCTCTTCCTGTGCCAGCGTGCGGCTTTGTTGCGTCTCGCGCAGTTTGGCGTAGAGGTCTTTGGCTTTTTTCGCAGCCGGGGATTTATACATCCGTACCCGTGAAGAGGATTCGTCGATCAGGTCGATGGCTTTATCCGGGAGGAAACGCTCCGAGATATACCTTGACGAGAGCTGGGTTGCTGCTTCGAGCGCTTCATCGGAGATGACCAGATGATGGTGTTCCTCGTATGCCTTACGGATACCCTTAAGAATGGCGATGGTCTCGTCTTCGGAGGGTTCCTCGACGAGAATGGATTGGAAGCGACGCTCGAGGGCGGCATCTGATTCGATGCTTTTGCGATATTCATCCATCGTTGTGGCGCCGATCACTTGCAATTCGCCACGTGAGAGGGCAGGTTTTAGAATATTGGCGGCATCGACGGATGAACCGGCCGAGCCTGCGCCAACGAGCATATGTACTTCGTCGATGAAGAGAATTGCGCCCGATTTCTTGAGTTCGTCGATGACGCGTTTGAGACGCTCTTCAAATTGACCACGGTACATTGTCCCAGCAACGAGGGAGCCTACATCGAGTTGCAGGACTTGTTTCTTCATCAGCGGGGCGGGGACATCGCCAGAGACGATGCGTTGGGCAAGGCCCTCGACGATGGCGGTTTTGCCAACGCCGGGTTCGCCGATAAGGGCGGGGTTATTTTTGGTGCGGCGTGCCAAAATTTGGATAACGCGCTCGATCTCGGTCTGGCGACCGATGACGGGGTCGAGTTTGCCTTCTTCGGCGAGATTGGTCAGGTCGGTGGCGAGCTGGTCGATGAGGGGCGTTTTGTCTTTTTTAGCGGGAGCAGGTCGTGATGGACGTTTGCCGCGCGTCTGGTTGGGGGCAGCCGGAGATGATCCTTCGTTGAGAACACGTCGCACTTCTTTGCGGATCTGATCTGCGGTTAATCCTAATTTGTCGAAGACGAATTTGACCGTGCCTTCGCTACGGGTGAGCGCGAGCAGGAGGTGTTCGGTGCCGATATAGTGATGCCCAAAGGAGCGGGCTTCGTCTATAGAGTGTTCGAGAACTTTTTGGGTATCTTCGTCTAGGTTGAATTTTCCGGTGGGGTCTACGCGCGGAGCATCTTGCGTGACACGTTGAATGATCTCGCTGACACGCTCGACATCCAGCCCGAGTTCGCGCAGAACGCGACCGGCGACGCCGCCTTCTTCGATGAGTAAACCAAGAAGGAGATCTTCTGTTCCGAGAGATTCTTTGCGGGCTTTCTCTGCCTCTTCGTGAGCGAGAGCGAGTACCCGCCGGGCACGCTGGGTAAAGCGTTCCATGCTTGCCATAGTTGACTCCTGTTGCTAAAAAACAGTGGGTTAGTAGTATTCAGTGATCGGTATTCAGATAACCGAGAATGGGTTTGGTAAAAGATTAATGCAATCAGATAAAACCTGTCGGGTTTGATTGTACCAAAGATGAGAAAAGGGGAGTATAGGAAAAAGATTAGAGAATTGTGATTCAGTGAGCAGTGAATAGTGTTCAGTAATCAGTGGTCACTGTTTGCTGAATATTGTCTAGCGATTATCCCCGTCGCCTTTGATGGTGCCGCGTTCGAGCCTGCCATAGAGTTTGTCGATATTATATTCAGCGATCTCGTCGAGGGTGAGATCGAGCTCTGTTGCAACCTGGGCGAGGTACCAGAGCACGTCGCCCAGTTCGGCTTTGAGCGCGGACTTGGTTTCGGCGTTGATCTCGCCGTTCTTGTCGCGGAAGACTTTTTTTACTTTGCCAGCCACTTCTCCGGCTTCGTTGACCAGCCCGAGAACGGGGTAGATGGCGGGGTGTCCGATGGCGGGGTATTTGGCGGTTTTGCGGGATTTCTTTTGGTAGTCGTTGAAGTTCATATTTTTCCTTTATGAGGGAGGTAGACTACAAAAGTCTTTAAGACTTTTGTAGTCTCATAGCTAGCTCAGATATTTCTCGATCTCAACACAGCGCGCGGAGATGTATTCGCGTGCGCCATCATCCTCTCTGAAGGCGATGGCGGCGTAGTTGGCAAAGTTGACCATGCGCGCGAGCCAGAAGAGGTGTATATCACGTTCGGGGAGGTGGGGCCACATACGCACACTGGCGTATCCTGTTTTGAAGGCCTCAGCAAGTTCGGGATAGAGCGTCTCGTTGCGCAGGTAGTAGAGGGAGATGGCGATGTCTTGTTCGGCAAATCCCATGACCATATCTTCAAAATCCAAGACATAGAGTTTTCCGCGGTGGATGTGGATGTTCCAGAAATGCAAGTCGCCGTGGATGACGAAGGGTGTCGCATTCTTTTTGTAGATCGCTGCAAGGAAGGGGTCAATATAGGCGACGGCACGGTCGAGGGTTTTGATCTGCTCGGGGGTGTAGAGATGGCTGAACTCGGCGGTTTTGTAATCGGCTTTTTCGCCGGGGAAGTAGAAGGTTTTATCCCAGCGTTTGGGTTTGATCTCGCCGGGGAGCTTCATACCCTCAGCGTGATTATGCAGCCCGGCCATGATGGTGCCGAGTTGATGATAGGTCTTGACGCTGACGTGTTCTTCGAGCGGGACGCCGGGCACCCATTTGTAGAGGGCACAGCGTTTTTCGTTGGGGATGCCTTCCATACTGACGAAGCTGATATATTCGCCATCTTTACGCGCAACAGGCTGAACAACGCGAAGGTCGGTATCTTTGGCGAGGGCAGCCAGCCAGAACATTTCGGTTTTATTTTCAGCGAGGCTGGAATCGGCTTCGGAGTAGAGTCGGATGACGTATTTTTGCCCGTCGGTGGCGTCGACGCGGTACATGGTGGTGCTTTCGGTGGTCAGGTAGCGGACACGGGCCACGTCGATGGGGTAGTCTTCGAGAGCCTGAATACAGAGTTTGCGCAGGCGGAGTATTTTTCCGCGGAAGGTGAGTTTTTCGTAAGGTTTCATGGGATCACGAATGTTCCGAATGGGGCGAATAAGACGAATGACAGATTATATCCCTGATTTTGTGGAAGGCTACTCAAAACCAAGGAGGCTAGTGCATAAACAAGGAGTTTTATTGGAAAAGTCCCCCCTCTAACTCCCCCCGCAAGCGGGGGGAGAACCCGTCCCTCCCCCGCTTGCGGGGGAGGCTAGGTGGGGGCGCATTTCCAAAATCATCTCTTGATTAAGCACCAGAGATGATGCATGACCCCCTTCATTTTTGGCACTCCGTATCAGCGTTATAATAGCACCCTATAAAAAGGATAAAATATGACCGAATTATCTCAAAAAGCTCGCAAGATCACCCTTACTCTTTTTCTCGCACAAAGTCTTTTCTCAGCCGGTTTTATCGCTTCTGCAACTGTAAGCTCGATTTTGGCGGCTAGTTTGGGTGGCAATCGTTGGGCCGGGTTACCGGCTGCCGTACAGCTTTT
Source organism: Anaerolineae bacterium (assembly GCA_018648605.1). GTDB lineage: Bacteria > Chloroflexota > Anaerolineae > Anaerolineales > Villigracilaceae > Desulfolinea. The sequence goes on from JABGQU010000132.1 coordinate 7,163, forward strand.
AGGCAGTGCTTTTGCTGCTTCGATCTGGGGTGTGCTGATGGATAAGATCGGTCGTCGCCATGGGATCACTTTGGGGCTGATGCTCGGGATCACGGGATCCGCTTTGGTCGTTATCGCTGCTAACCAGCGCATCTTTCTTGCGATGCTGGGCGGCATGGCTTTAATGGGATTTGCCCAGGCGGCCATGCTGTTGGGACGTTTTGCTGCTGCGGAAGTGAACCCGCCAGAGAAGCGCGGCGCAGCGATCTCGAATGTGGTTTTGGGCGGTACTTTTGGTGCGATCTTTGGTCCCTTATTGGTAGCCCCGATGGGAAATTTTGCCCGAAGTATTGGGATGAATGAATTGGCCGGAGGCTATTTGGCGGGCATCCTATTTGGCGGGCTGGCAGCCGCAGTCATTTTTACTGGATTACGCCCAGACCCGCTTGCGTTGGGCAAAGAAGTGGCCGCTTTATACCCCGCATCCACCCCTGAAGGGGAAGCACGCCCAATGCGAGTCATTTTCCGTCAACCGGCTGCTTTGGCCGCCGTGACCGCGATGGTGATCGGACAAGTCGTGATGGTCGCGATCATGGTGATCACCTCCCTGCATATGAAGCATAATGACCACAGCCTGGGCGGGATTTCGACTGTCATCTCGGCGCATGTTTTGGGGATGTATGCTTTCTCTGTTGTATCGGGTCGGCTGGCAGATAAATGGGGCCGCGGCCCCGTCATTTTAACGGGAGCCATTACTCTCGTCATCGCGTGTGTCACGGCACCACTATCCCCGAGATTGCTGCCCTTATCCCTATCCCTTTTCCTGCTCGGGCTGGGATGGAATTTCTGCTTCGTCGGCGGTTCCACTTTGTTGGCAGACCAGCTTTCATCCGTGGAGCGCGCACGTACGCAGGGCATCAACGATTCGATGGTCGGGTTGGCTTCGGCGGCTGGCTCTTTGGGGAGCGGATTGGTCTACGCGGCCACCAGCTATACCTTCATTGCTTTGCTGGGCGGCGCGTTGGCGTTGCTGCCGATCGGGATGGTACTCGCGTGGATGCGTAGAAAAAAAGCACCCGTAGGTGCTTGATTTAGAGTATTTGTGTTTTACGATTTTTCGGGGGAAAGATTTAACGCGAATGGCGCGAATTAGCGAATTACGCGAATGTTAAAAATGAACGCACAGCCAAAAGCTGGGCGTTTTTGTTTTAGGAAAGCTGGAATTCTTACTTTACAGAAGTCCAGCTTCTGCTATTGCAACTTCTGACATTTTGCTGTGAAGATTTGCAACATCATCGTAGTTGAAAAACTTCACATATTTCCTGACAGGAGCAAAAGCAGATAACGCGAGCTTGTCTTCATATTCAGCTTTTCGATGAGCGTCGGCAACAATATAAAAATCTGCTCTGAAATCTTGAAGTTCTACAAATTTGAGAAGAGATCTGTGAATATCAGTAGAATGTTCAACTTCAAAAAAAGAAATTGGGAAACGCCTTTCGTTGAACCACGTTACATCAACGGTGATTGCTTGACGCAAAACTTCTGGATACGTGAATTGGTGAAATTTAGACAAGGTTGCTAAATCTCGGAGTTTCTTTTGGGCAAAAGGTTTGTTTTTGTCTTGAGCAGGAATAAATGTTTGATAGCCTTTCAAATTGCCGATTTCTGTGACCAAACCTTGATAGAAAGAATGTGTGTATTCTCTTGCTTTTGGCTTCGATTTTTCTTCCGAGAAAATCTCCATCACCTTTTCTCGTTCAGATTCTAAAGCCCACAGTCCTGGACGAATTTTGAAAATTTCTTCGCGTACTTGAACGATACGTCGAATACTGGCGAAAGGAGTTTTTGTTTTCCACTCAGTATCAGGAACTTTTAGAGCATCTTGATATAGCTGTCCAAGCGTGGCGTACCCACCATTTTCTTTTAGTGCTTCGATTACAGCTTCGTATTGTTTCATGATTCATCCTTCTGATACTTTTCTTGCCATTTGCGCTCTAATCTAGCATCTTCGCCTTCCCAATCAGCTCCTTTTATTGAGAAATAAAACCACTACCTATGGTAGTGGAACCAATATCGGTTCTAC
>JABGQU010000133.1 GCA_018648605.1 Anaerolineae bacterium
TGGTTGCTTGCAATTGGCCAGGTCATGCAGAACCTAACCAATATAGCCAACTATTTCGCCTATGCACTCGGTTTTTCTATTGGCAACTTTATTGGTATTGTCTTTGAGGAGAAACTTGCTATAGGTAAGATTATTGTCCGAGTGGTTACTCATCATGATGCGTCAGAGTTAGTAACTTTCCTGAGAAACAATCACTTTAGTGTCACCATGGTCAACGCAGAAGGTTCTACTGGCCTGGTACATTTGCTATTTTCCGTAATCAGACGTTCCCAATTACCCTTTATGGCTATTCATATAAAACGCTTCAATCCCAAAGCATTTTACACCGTCGAGGATGTTCGTTTCGTTTCTGGTGGTGTATTTTCCCTCACTGATAGTCGATGGAAATCAAAACTCTCTGCACTGGTTAGAGTCAAAAGAAAGTGAAAGAGTTTAAATTTATAAAATCGATATATAACAATCGCTTCCAGTCAACGCTCGTTCCTCGCGCGGCTGAAGCGCACGTTAGACGCTCGCTGCACTCGCATCACACGTCTAATAGTAGGGGCACACATTCCCCTAGCTAAACCTTAACTCCCTTAGTAAACTCTTGGGTGGTGGTAAAAGAATAAGTGATAATGATTTTGCGAGGCAGTTTTATCGCCGAAGCAATCCCGTATATAGGAACTGTTGTGTGGTGTGTATCACAGTTTTTTATTCGTATACTAACACTCAACCTTCTTAGGTCATCATCTCCTTTGGTCTATACTGTAAAGCCTCCACCAAATGCGTAGATTGGATATTCTTCTCGCTCATTAAATCAAAACACTCCCCATGTTCTTAGCATGGGGAGTGAAAAACAAAAAACTAAACTTGCCTAAACTTAAGCAGTCACTATTAATTTCGGCCTAAATTTATACCCATATACACGGTTGCTACCACGCGGAGCTTGTAATCTTGATAGCTTAAAGCAATAACTCATAAATATCAGAAACCTGTTTTCCTATTTTTCATCAACACCTTTTCTAACTCCATCGCAAAGAAGACTATGCTGCTTACACAAATCGCAATCAAAAGATCCATCGCCGAGAGCGGTGCCACGTTGAAAAAGTTGCTCATAAAGGGGATGTAGAGCACAGCCAACTGGAGGGCGACGACGACCAGCGCAAGCACCGCCAAAAGCGGATTCGAGAATACGCCTAATTTGAAGAGACTCTCGTTGCTCGAGCGGGATGCCAACGCCTGAAACACCTGCGCGAACGCCAGAAAAGAGAAGAGCATCGTCTGCCACTCAGGGCGACCGTTGAAGAAGTAGTAAGAACCCAAACCAAGTGCCAGCGCACCGATCAATATACCCACCCAACTGACTTGCCACCAACCACCCCGTGAAAAAACATCTTCCTTCGGTGAGTAGGGTGGGCGTTTCATCGTATCCCGTTCGGGACCTTCGACGCCCATCCCCAATCCGAGCAACCCGTCCGTGAGCAGATTGAGCCAGAGCAGTTGCAACGGCAGTAGCGGGATGGGTTTGCCAAGGAAAGGCGCCAGCAACATCACCAGCACTTTGCCTATATTCCCCGCTACCGAGAAACGCACGAACTTACGAATATTGTCGTAAATGGTACGTCCTTCACCGACAGCGGCGACGATGGTAGCGAAGTTGTCGTCCAGTAGCACAAGGTCGGCGGCTTCTTTCGAAACATCCGTGCCCGTGATGCCCATCGCCACACCGATGTCGGCACGGCGCAGAGCGGGCGCATCATTGACTCCATCGCCCGTCATCGAGACGATATGTCCACGCTCCTGCAGGGCTTGGACGATCTTGAGTTTATGTTCGGGAGAAACACGTGCGAAGACACTTACGTCTTCGACACGCTCTTTGAGTTCGTCAAACGAGAGTTTTTCCAATTCTATGCCTGTCAGAGCACGTCCGTTATCGTTGATTCCAAGCTGACGAGCGATCTCGAGAGCGGTCAACGGATGGTCTCCCGTGATCATGACGGGGCGGATGCCTGCTGTGGCACAGTTCATAATGGCATCCCGAACTTCGGGACGCGGCGGGTCGATCATGCCGAAGAGACCGATAAAGGTCAGGGATGATTCGAGAGTCGCATCAACGGAAGCAGGTTCATCGTCCAGGAGACGCAGCCCAATACCGAGCACACGCATCCCTTTGGCTGCCATCTCATCGTTCGCTTTTTGGATGCGGTTGCGCCAGTTATCGTCCATCTCCTGAAATTTACCCTGCACCCAAACACGAGATGAGATTTCCAACAAACCATCGACCGAGCCTTTCGTGAAGGCGAGCGATTTTGCACCGTTGATCCTTAACCCAACCAACAGATCAGGGTCATGCTTGGCGAGCGAGTGGACGGTGGTCATGCGCTTGCGCTCGGAGTCAAAAGGCACTTCAGCAATGCGCGGGAAGGATTGGTCAAGCGATTCCTTCCAGTAATCAAGCCGAGCGGCAGCGACCAAGAGCGCGCCTTCAGTTGGGTCGCCGAGGGTGCGGAAGGTTTTATCATCGTCGAGGGACAGGATGCTGGCATCGTTACAAAGTGCGCCACCGATAGTGCTGAGGGCGATCGACGAGACCGTCTCCTGCGGGGATGTTTTTGTCATGCGCACAATGCCGCCCTTACGGACTTCTTCGCTCAAGTCAAGACGGTGTTCGGCAACATCCAGCACCACGACGGTCATGCGGTTTTCGGTGAGTGTGCCTGTTTTGTCGGAGCAGATTACGGTCACAGAGCCGAGGGTTTCAACCGCAGGCAGTTTGCGGATGAGTGCCTGTCGTTTGAGCATACTCTGCGAGCCAAGCGCTAGCGTGATGGTCACAACTGCTGGCAAACCTTCGGGGACAATGGCGACCGCCACTGAAACGGCTGTCAGCAGCATGTGACGCAGGTCATCGCCACGCAGGATACCGATTACAAAAATTAGGGCTGCGAAGGCAATACCTACAGTAGCAAGCATCTTGCCAAGGCGGTCGAGACGCCGCTGTAAGGGTGTCTGCTCTTCGCCGACTTGTTGCAGCAAGTCAGCAATGCGCCCGAGCTCTGTCTCCATAGCGGTAGCAACTACAAGTCCACGTCCGCGCCCGCCGGTGACGACCGTGCCCAGATACGCCATATTACGGCGATCCCCAAGCGGCAGGTCATCCCGATCAATTTCATCCACAAATTTATTGACCGCTTCAGACTCGCCCGTCAGCGCCGCTTCCTGAATTTGCAGGTTGACGCTTTCGAGCAGGCGCAGGTCGGCGGGAATGAGATTGCCTGTTTCGAGCTGGACAATATCGCCAGGGACAAGCTCACGGACGGAAATTTCGCTCAGTTTTCCATCCCGAAAAACCTTCACGGTCGGCACCGCCATCTGTTTGAGTGCCGCCATCGCCCGCTCCGCACGATACTCTTGCACGAAGCCAAGAATGGCAAAAAGCAGAACGATGGCAATGATGGCGATGGCATCTTTGGTGTCGCCGAGCGCTGCTGCAACGATTGCTGCCGCGATCAAAATCAGCACCATCGTTTCGGTCGGTTGCGACCAAAAAATCTGAAAAGGTGTACGACCGCCCTTTTCGACGAGTTCATTTAGCCCGTATTTCGCCAGACGAGCCTGCACATCGACACTGCTTAAACCCGTTGCATCAGTCTTGAATTCTTCAAGCAATTTTTCAGTTTTCGCTTTATGCCAATTCATGATTGTCTTCCAATTATCTCGAACGAATCTTCACGAGCTTCATCAACGAAGCCCGATAAGTATAAAGGATGTAACCCGCCAGCACAGCCATCCCGCCCGCTACAAGGTAGGGGAAATAGGCTTTCAGATAGGTGCTGATGAGCATCCATTCATGCCCCAGTAAATAGCCCGCCCCAATCAACAAGGTACACCAGAGATATGCGCCCACAAAAGTGGCCGCAAAAAAGCGACCAAAGGGGATACGAGCCAAGCCAGCGGGGATGCTGACCAGTGTGCGCACACCGGGGATGACGCGTCCGAAGAATACTAATCCGATCCCCCAGCGGCGGACGTGCGCATCAATCGTGTCGAGATGCTTCAGGTCGATGCGCAGCCAGCGCGATACGCGCTCGACGATGGGCCTGCCACCGAGACGAGCGACCCAGTACGCCACCGAAGCACCGATCGCACTACCTGCGCCCGCATAGAGTCCGCCGAGCAGGATCAGCTTTGGGTCTGCGCCATGCGCTTCGATCAACATCCAGCCTGCCAACGAGAGTACGATCTCGCTGGGCGTGATGCCCGTCGCATTTTCGAAGATCATCATCAAAAAGACGCTAAGCCAGCCAAACTGATCGTAGACAGTTTGCAGCCCGGATAAAACGGTGAATTCCAATTGGTCTAACATAGTTGCTCCTTGGTTGGGCGGTAATTAAAAAAGACTACCGCCAAGTTGGCGATAGTCTTGCCTTTTCGTTGAACAGCCGGGAAACTTTCTCCGTATTGACGACTGCCCATCCCAAAATTTGGGCGGCTACTCCCTATCAAGGTTGATTTTGAATGTGCGGGATTTTACCTGTAAAAACTTATACGAAGTGGAACTCTTATCAAACTCTTAAAAACAATCTAGCGGAGATTGGATAGCGTAAGCACGGCTTTATCGTGCTGGAGCGTATCGAAATCAGAGCGGTTTTCTGAAAAGAAAGCTATTTCTTATACGCCGCTTTGGTTTCGATATAGCTGACGATAAAGCTGTCAGCCTACCCCACCACCGCTGTTATGTGGTGCTAAGCAGATTCTCTCTCTGGCAGGCTGCTGCGCAGAACAAAATATCCGACCAACCCAGCAAAAAGCGAACCAATAATGATGCCAAGACGCTCATCGAAAAGCAAGTTGATGCCCGTCTCTTCAAATGCCAGCGAACCGATAAAGAGACTCATCGTAAAGCCGACACCAGCCAGCGCGGCCACACCATAGAGGGTTTGCCACGAAAAAGCTGACGGGAGCTTGACTAGTTTCATTTTGACCGCCGCCCAAACGAAACCGAAGATACCCAACTGTTTTCCGAAGAAAAGCCCGAGTGCAATCCCAAGCGGAACGCTGTGCAGAATCTGGTCGGCGCTCATCCCAATCACGCGGATGCCCGCGTTTGCAAAGGCGAAGATTGGCAGGATGATATACGCCACCGCCGAATGCAGATCATATTCCATGGTTTTGAGCGGCGAGAACTCAGGGTTATGATGCGACTTTATCGGGATGAACATCGCCAAAATGACGCCCGCCAAGGTAGCGTGAATGCCCGACTTCAACATCGCTACCCACATTACCACGCCAATAAAACGGAAAATACTGCGAGATTCGATATGGCGTTTGTTCAAGATGAAGAGCACCAGAATGCTGAACGCCACAATCCCCAAAGCAACGAAGGAAATCTTCTCGGTGTAGAAAATCGCAATAATCAGAATTGCGCCTATATCATCAAAGATTGCCAGCGATGTCAGGAAGATCTTCAAGCTGACGGGAACTCGTGACCCCAGCAGGGTCAAAATTCCCAACGCAAAAGCGATATCCGTCGCAGCAGGGATTGCCCAGCCATTCAGTGCGACAGGGTCGTTCTGATTGAAGGCAACGTAAATGAGCGCAGGGACGAGCATCCCGCCGAGCGCACCGATTCCGGGCAAAATAATATTCGCTTTGTTGGAAAGCTCGCCTTCGAGCAATTCTCGTTTTAATTCCAACCCGATTAAAAAGAAGAAAACCGCCATCAAACCATCGTTGATCCAGAGCAGCAGAGGCTTGGCAATTTCAAAGCTGCCAATCTGTGCAGCAACGGGCGTATCTATCAGGAGTTGGTAGTATTTGTCCAGTGGTGTGTTCGCGAAAATCATCGCCGTGACAGCCGCGAACATCAGGATAATCCCGCCAGCGGCTTCCAATTTTAGAAAGCGTCGAATAAAGTTTCCGTTTACTTGCATAATCTTTTCTCTCGTTCACTTGCTTGATATTTTTTATGAAATTTATGAATAATATTATCATTCGCCCGCTTTTTCAGTATAGGATTTTTATATGAGAATTTCAATATAAGACTTTTATAAACCTACACAGACTTGAATATTTACCTATTCCAACAAAACACTAATAGTTTTTTCACTTCTGGATGGTATCCTATTCGCACAAGAACACTCCGATTATCACCTATTAGCTTCCATGCTTTTTGATCTGATTTTTATCATCATCTTGATTCTCGCAAATGGATTTTTTGCCGCCGCAGAAATTGCGGTTGTTTCAGCGCGTCAGGCTCGTTTACAAGCCTTAGCCGAAGGTGGCAACCAGAAAGCGGAGCGGACCCTCCGTTTACAGGAAAATCCCGCTGAATTTCTGACCACTGTCCAGATCGGCATCACCTTAGTCGCCACCCTCGCATCGGCTGTTGGCGGGATCGAAGCTGCTCGCTGGCTTAGTCCCCAACTGAAACAGATCCCCCTCATCGCGCCCTATGCCGATCAACTTGCCCTGGGGCTGGTCGTGTTGACCATCACCTATGCTTCATTACTTTTTGGTGAATTAGCCCCAAAACGACTGGCTATTCGTAACCCAGAGCAATTCGCAATATCAGTGACGCCCTTTTTTGAAATTTTAGCGCGGATCATTCGTACTCCAATCCAATTGCTCTCGACATCCACTGATTGGGTACTGCGTATATTTGGGCCGCTTCCAACAGAAAAGAAAACGATCAGTGCCGATGAGATCGAGATTCTTGTGCGACAAGGGGCTACAGAAGGGGTACTTCTTCCAATCCAAAAACAAATGATAGCGCGGATTTTCGACTACGCCGATCGTTTCACGCGCGAAGAGATGACGCCTCGTACTGAGATCATCGCCCTGGAAGCTAACACAACAGCCAAAGAAGCTCTCAAAGTTGCAAAAAAAAACGGGTTTTCACGCTATCCTGTCATGCGGAACAACCTTGACCATATCATCGGCTATGTCCACGTCAAAGATTTGATTTGGGCAGACCCTGATGACATCCTCGCACAGATGCTGCGCAAAGTTGTCTTCATTCCCAAAAGCACGACCCTCCCTGAAGCATTTACAACCCTGACAGAATCTGGGCATCAACTTGGGATTGTTATGGACGAATACGGCGGCACAGACGGCATCATCACCCTGGAAAACTTATTGGAAGTGATCGTCGGAGAGATTGAAGACGAACACAGCCCTGTCGCCACAGTTCCTGAACATAACAAGCACGGCGAATGGCATATTGCAGGCAGCGAATCAATTAAAGATGTAGCTGACTTACTTGGCAACATCTTTGCGCCCAATCCCGCGTATCAAACACTGGCTGGTTTTATTATGTCCGAGTTAGCAGCAATTCCTACAGCTGGGGATTCTATTTCTCATTCAGGATATGCTTTTACAGTCGAAAAAATGGAACGATTAAGAATAGCCCGCATAAAAATAACCAAGGAAAAAGAGAAAGTTAGGAGACACCATGACACTCGATAATTATCTGATATTTTCGATCTTGGGCGTTGCATTAATCCTCTTTGTCAGTGAAAAAATACGCGTGGACATCGTAGCCATGATGGTGTTGGTCACATTGACACTAACAGGGCTACTCTCGCTCGACGAAGCCTTTTCAGGCTTTGCAAGCCCAGCCGTAATCACCGTATGGGCTATTTTCATCATCAGTGGAGGACTAACACGCAGCGGCGTAGCCGATCTAATTGCTCGCTTTATCTTGAAATTAGCAGGGCATAATCAGGTTCGCTTGCTTGTTTTAATCATGCTAACAGTGGGCCTCATGTCAGCTTTTATGAATAATATCGGTGCTGTAGCAATTTTACTTCCAGCAGTGATCAGTGTCGCGCGCGAGATGAAAACATCCCCATCAAAGCTGTTAATTCCCCTAGCGTGGGCGTCACTCATGGGCGGCAATATCACATTAGTCGGCACCCCGCCCAACATCCTGGCATCAAGCATGCTTCAGAATTACGAAAATATCCCTAATCTTAATTTCTTTGATTTTGCGCCTATGGGCATAATTGTTCTGATAACAGGCATACTCTACATGGTGTTTATCGGTCGACATCTCCTGCCCGATCGCACGCCAACCACAGGCCTATCTCAAGATAACCCCGTTCGAGAATACCTTAGCGAAGTAGAAATTCAGAGAAAATCTCCCCTAATAGGAAAAAGCATCTACGATATTGACTGGAACGATCTAACCGTTTTACAGATTAAAACAGTAGAAAAGGAAATCCTGAACCCACAATCTGACCACCGCCTGAAAAGTGGCGATCGGCTATTAGTAGAATCTCCCGCAGAAGCATTGGTCGAAGCGCTCCAGAATTTAGGTTTGGCACCTGCTCCCGAAGGAGATACTGCATCCAAACAGATTCCCGATCACTCGCTCAAGCTAGCAGAGATCATTTTAGCGCCGAACTCAACCCTGTCAGGTAAAACTTTAGCCGAAACGAACTTCAGAATACAATATGGATTATCTGTCATGGCCATCCGGCATAACGGAGATACCCTGTTTTCCCACCTTGCAGAAGTCCCTCTGCAATTTGGCGATTCCCTATTAGTACAAGGCTCGTTTGAAAAATTAACGCTCCTGCGCAATAACCCCGACTTTTTGACACTTGATACCCATCCGCCTTTAGAAACACGCCGTACACACAAAGCCCCTCTAACGGTAGCCATCTTGCTAGGCGCCTTGATATTTATCTCCACCGGATGGTTGTCCATCCCTATTGCCTTACTTATCGGTGCAATATCAATGGTATTGAGTGGCACGATCAGTATGGACGAAGCCTACCAGTCCATCGAGTGGAAATCAGTATTTTTGATTGCCGGAATGCTCCCTTTGGGGATCGCTATGGAAAACACAGGTACAGCGCAACTCATAGCAGATTGGATAGTAAATTTCATCGGAGGATGGGGAGCATTAGCCGTGTTGATAGGCATTTATCTTATGACAAGCTTATTAACCGAGATCATATCAAATGCAGCTGCCACAGTCTTGGTAATTCCAATTGCAATCGACACTGCCCTGCGCCTGGGTGCAGACCCACGTGCTTTTATAATCGGCGTTGTCTTGGCAGCATCAACTTCATTTCTAATGC
>JABGQU010000134.1 GCA_018648605.1 Anaerolineae bacterium
GAATATCCAGCGCTACCACCTCCCAGTCCGCTATACGATTGGATGAAAATTTCGTTTTTTCCGTCTTCATCCAAATCTTCTAGCGTAGCCTTGCTGTGAAAAGCGGAATATGGATGCACGAACTTTAATGTCCATTGTGTTTGTGATTTCTCCAAAACAAGCAGATACATGTGGCTACCAATCGTCAAATCAAGTTCATTGCAAATCAAATTGACGATTACTTCTTTTTTTCTGTCGCTGTCGATATCTGCATTCAATATTTGCGCGATTTCGAGTGTTTCTTCACATCTTATTTGTTCGTATGTTTCAATATTTTCATTATGCTTGTCAATAATTTGACGTATCTCATCAAGTGGAATTGAAAGGTTTGAATTGTTTTGATGTTTATATATGGCAACAGATAAACATGTTGCCCCTAGCGCTATGATGAGAAATATTGAAATTTTCTGGATTTCTTTTTTGTGTTTCATTTATGAAAACCCCGCGATGCAAGAATAATTATTTTAAGAAAGGCGACTTCCCTCCTCAGCCGCCTTCAACTTTCAACCTGAAACTTTCAATCCTCTACCCCTTCAAAATATTCCTTGCAATCACCAACCTCTGGATCTCACTCGTCCCCTCGCCGATGGTCATTAGGCGCGCATCGCAGTAGATACGCTCAACGGGATATTCACGGCTGTAGCCATAGCCGCCATGAATTTGGATCGCTTTATATGCCACGCGTTCTGCCATCTCGGTGGCGAAGAGTTTCCCCATTGCGGCTTGATGGCTGAAGGGACGTCCGTTTTCGTGCAGCCAGGCGGCTTGACGCATCATCAGGCGCGCGGCTGCGATCTCGGTGGCGGCATCTGCCAGCATCCACTGGATGGCTTGTTTGTCTGCGATGGGCTTTCCGAAAGCTTCGCGTTCTTTGGCGTATTTAATCGCTGCTTCAAGGGCGGCTTGCGCCAACCCAACAGATAATGAACCAATGCTGATGCGCCCCGCATCGAGGGTATCAAGGGTTTGGTGTAGCCCACGCCCCTCTTCGCCGAGTAGATAATCGGCGGGGATCCGCACATTTTCGTAGGTTAGGGCATGGGTTTGGGAGGCGTGGAGTCCCATCTTCTTTTCGGCGGGGTGGATAATGAGACCGGGCGCGTCAGCGGGGACGATGAACATGCTCATTGAATCCGAACCAGTTCCAGGCGCGGTGCGTGCCAGTGTAATGATGTAATCTGCAACGCTGGGATTGGTGATCCACATTTTTGCGCCGTTTATTATCCACTCACCCCCATCTTTTTCAGCTTTTGTAGTGACGCCGCCTTTCAAGTCTGAGCCTGCACCGGGTTCCGTGAGCGCCAAGGCTGCGAGTTTTCCCTCGCCTGTGGCAACAGGTTTAAGGAATTTCTTTTTCTGTTCGTGCGTACCATATTTGGCGAGCGGCGCGCAGCCCAGCTCGGTATGCGCGGCGATGGCGAGCGCGGTGCTGCCACACGCCCAGCCTAACTCCTCAATAGCGATAGACATATTGACCGTGCCGACTTCTGAGCCGCCGTATTTTTCGGAGACCATCATGCCGAGCATCCCCAGCTCTGCCATTTTATGCACGGCATCCCAGTTGAATTCACCGCTTTCGCTGATCTCGTGCGCCTTCGGCTGGACTTCGGCTGCGACAAAATCATGGACGATCTTTTGCCACATTTTCTGTTCGTCGGTTAAGTCAAAATTCATTTTTAGTCTCCTTTTGGCAATTGAGATGATTAGAGTGAAATCACTTTTTCCGCTGTAAACTGCGCTTCAATAATGTCAGGCATCCCGCCGACAATGCCGACGGCTGCTTTACGCCCAAGATGTTCAAGGCAGGTACTGCAAACGATCAGGCGCACACCTTTTTCTTCAATGGTTTTGAGTTGAGGTAAAACAGGGGAATCTGCTGTGGTGCATTTAACACCATCTGCATAAAAACAAATGCTATTTGGCAGAAGGTTTCCGTTGGTAATGAGTTGCAAATACTTAATCAATAACTTTATTTGCAGAGCTTCATCTGATTTTCCCATGCCATAATTTGTGATGAGAATAACGGTGTTCGATGTGTTCATTCCTTTTCTACCTCAAATTCATCTTTATCATAATTTTCGAGCCATTCCTGCGCTTCCTCTCGTTTTTCTTTGGGAATGAGAACATGAATTTCGGCAAACTTCCCGAAACTGACAGGGATAGTGCCGCCCACGCTTTCTTGCGCCAACTCAACAGGGATTTTCAACGCCTCGAGCGCGGCTTTTATCATTTCGGCTTCAATGCGGTCATAAACTTTTGTTAGAACTTGCCAATTCATCTGAATCTCCTGAAACTTTTCGAAGGCATAAAACCTTTGCAAAGTTTTCTACCAAACCAGAATAAATAAAACTGTAAATAAAGAGCTTACAGCCAACTGCCTGAAACCTACTGAAGTCGGCTTTGCCTTAATAGCAGGATTAAACGCCCACCAGGCTGTTTCTGCGAGTTGCAGAAGGAAAGGGATAAATATAAAGCGTGGTAATAAGCCGGAAATGCCCAGCAGGAGGGATGCAACGAAATTAAAGGACGTATACATAATAGCCCGTTTCCCGATCTGGAATTGGGCGGAACGCTCTGGGATTTGGGTTTGATTCCGATGCTCGAGCCGCATATAGGCGTGGATAATGGATGCCGCTGATTGAAACCAGACCAAAATCCAAAGTATCCATCCTTGAGTGTTGTAGCTGCCACTTGAAACCCATAACGCTGCCGGAGCTGCAAGAGCTAGTGCACCGCTTGCAACCACTTCCAGGCCGGCTTGTTTTCGTTCATCGCGTTTGCTGACCAACAATAAATGCCAGCCAAAGATCGCAACCCCGGGGATGGCAAGATATAGTACATCAAAAAAGCCGCGTGCGCTTAGCCCGATCAGCATCAACAAAGCGATGAAGCCATAGACCAGCATCCAAAAGCGTGCGGCGGGTAGGTCTGTGCGTGGGCGACGCCCCGCATAAGCTTTGATAGCAACCGTCACAGGTTGGCGGATGAAGAAAGCAGCCATGGCTGCAATAACGAGATAAATGGCAGGGGTAGAGAATTTGTTGCCCGCGAAAAAACCAATAAAAAGGGGCATTAAAATAAAAACCCACGAGCCGTGATCTTGGGGGAGATATATTTGTTTGCGTAAGTATTTTGAACGGAAGGTTGTCATAATGAAGAAATTATACTCTTTGTGCTGTGATGCAAAAAGGGAGAGAGTCTAAATCCAAAATAAAAACATCTTTGCAAATTATTTCTTCGCAGTTGATGGATTTATTTTGGATATAATTTGTCATAATATAGAGTAAAATAGATTTTATGAAAAAGAAACCAGTGATCCTATCTGTTTTGGCACATCCCGATGATGAATCCTTTGGCATGGGCGGAACGCTTGCCCTCTATGCCGAACGCGGCGCGGACGTGCATCTGATCTGCGCAACTCGTGGGGAAGTTGGCGAAATGGATGAAAAATATATGCAAGGCTTTCAGTCTGTTGCCGATAGACGCGAATCCGAGCTGCGTTGTGCTGCCGGGATTTTGGGACTCGAAGGTGTTCATTTCCTCGATTATCGCGATTCGGGAATGCCCGGCTCACCTGATAACGAACATCCTCGCGCGCTATTTGCGCAGCCTGTCGAAAAAGTTGCAGAGGAAGTTGTTGCCTATATTCGTAAGTTGAAACCGGACGTTGTGTTGACCTTTGATCCCATTGGCGGATACCGCCATCCCGATCATATCGCCATCCACAAAGCGACTGTTTTGGCTTTTGAGCACGCTGATGACACGAATTTCGCATCAGGTAGCGGAGAGCCTTATAAACCACGTAAGCTTTATTTCCATACCTTTTCGCGTGCCTTTTTGCGCGTCTCTGTACGCCTAATGCGACTTTTTGGAAATGACCCTAGCAAATTTGGCAAAAATGGTGATATTGATCTCGCATCCTTAGCAGCGGTGAATTTTCCCATCCACGCGCGGGTTAACATCAAATCAGTGTTGAAGAAGAAAGAAGCGGCGGGAGCTTGTCACGCCAGCCAAGGCGGCGGGCAAATGCAAAAAGGGATTCGCGGTTTCGTTTCTCGTCTTTTCAACGGCAAAGAGATGTATATGCAGGCGTATCCGCCTGCAGAAGGGAGATATAAAATGGAGCGGGATTTGCTGGCTTAGTATAGACTACAAAAGTCTCCAAGACTTTTGTAGTCTTATTGCTTCACGAGCTACTTTTTTCGCCACAACCGAGGTATATACCTTGGCACATCCTCGCAATAATTTTTATAATCTTCCTTGTAGATGCGTAGAAGATGCTCCTCCTCTGTGATGACCATCATGTGGGCGATAATGGCGTAGAGAAGTATCCATCCCAACGCATAAAATGATGGCCAAATAACCGGCATTCCAAGAACGGCGATGCTGTAGAATACGATTTGCGGATTGCGTACATATTGGTAGAAGCCATAGCGATTTAGCGTTTGGGTATCTTGCCCGAACGCTTTTTTGAATCCGAATCCGCTCATTGCCCAGAGCATGAGAGAAATGCCGATGATCATAAAACTTGTCCCGAACGCTACCAGGGGCTGATTATCCGGGTAAGCTGGCATTTCAGGATAAGGGGCGGGCAAAAAAGTGTAAGAGAGATTGGCATGTATAGCAAAGATCAGAAACTCCAAAACCGTTGCGTAATTGGATAACCCTCCCTTCTTTTCATAGTCTTTGCGAACCGCTACGCGGAAGACGTAGTAAGCGAAAAGGATTGTCAAAAGGTATACGACAAGATAAATATATATATTCATTCTTTACTCCTTTCTTCTCTTCCTTTGTATCATATTTAACGGTAAAGAAAAAACTGCATAGCACCATTTTCTCCCCTAAATTCCACGTTTTTGGAATTTGGGGGAGATGCCCTTTAGGGTAGAGGGGCAGGTGCGTTGCAGTTTTAGGGGATGGAAAGATGTTATTTAAAGGGTATCAAGCCCAAATCACGAGCGTTCCGCTACCATTCCCTCTTCTCTCTTGGATACGATCCAAAAACGCGAATAAATGGCGCGATCTCGCGCAGGTGATTCAGGGCATTCACCACTTTTTCATCATCCACATGCCCGATAAAATCAATATGGAAGAGATATTTCCACGCCTTCCCTGCTTGTGGACGGGATTCGATTTTTGTCAAATCTATCTCGCGCAAGGCGAAAATGCTCAGGGCGTTGAAAAGGATACCCGGTTTGTTGATAAGGCTGAAAGCGATGGATGTGCGATAATCGCCATCGCGCCTTTCGAGATTGTTCTGCGGCGCGAGCGCCAAAAAGCGGGTGTAGTTGGCGGGATTGTCTTCCATATCCCTTTGCAGGATATTCAGCCCATAAACCTGCGCCGCCAATTCGGAGGCGAGCGCAGCGGAAGTCTGGTCATTATTCTCTTTGAGCGCGCGTGCACTTCCGGCAGTATCGGCGGCAACGATGGGGGGCAAGCCGAGTTCGAGCAGGCTGTTTTCGCATTGTGCCAAGGCTTGCGGATGAGAGTAAACGCGCTGCATATCTTGAAGCAGCACGCCGGGCAACGCCATCAGACAATGGCTGACGCGGTGATGATATTCGCCGATGATAAAAAGCTTATTGCGCAGCAAAAGATCATAATTGCGATGAATACTGCCCGCCAGAGAGTTCTCGATTGGCGCCATCCCGTGCGTGGCTTTGCCCGTTGAAACGGCGGCAAAAAGCACATCAAAACTCTTGCAGGGCAGGGTGATGATCTCTTCTCCAAAATAAGCGTATGCGGCGGCTTCGCTATATGCGCCCGCCTCGCCTTGAAATGCGACGATTTTTTTAGTCATAGTTCTCCTATGATTCAGCGAGGAGCACGCACTTGCGACGAAGCAGTCTCATCAACCGTGAGACCACTTCGTCGCAGAAGCATACTCCTCGTGGAATCACCAGTTATAGTGTTTTCCACCAATCGGTTAGTTTCTGCATGGCTTCTTCAATTTTCTCCTTTGGCTGCGTGATCGAAATGCGCACAAAACCCTCACCATTGCTGCCAAAAACCGTCCCCGGCGCAACGCTCACGCTCGCTTCTTCCAACATTGCCATTGCAAACTTCTCGGATACCCAGCCCTCAGGGATCGGACACCAAATATAGAGGGATGCTTGTGGACTGTCCACATCTACACCCAATGAGCGGAGGGATGTGACGATAATATCTCGTCTCTCACGATAAACAGCGTTCCGCTCCTGTATCCAACTTGGTTGCAGACCCATAGCATGGGATGCGGCTTCAAGGATTGGCCCAAAATGCCCGCTATCGGCATTGGTTTTCAACTTCAATAACGCATCCAGCGTGGGTACATTCCCGACCGCCGCGCCGATGCGCCATCCCGCCATATTATGCGATTTCGAGAGCGAGTTGAACTCAATTGCCACATCTTTTGCGCCATCCACTTGCATAATGCTCGGCGGGATATTTTCGCCAAAACAGACTTGTGAATAGGGGATGTCTGAGCAAATCAAAATATCATGTTTTTCTGCAAAGCGGACAAGCTTCTCGTAAAAAGAAAGCGGCGCAGTCGCCCCAAGCGGATTATTCGGATAATTCACCCACAGCAATTTGGCTTTATCAGCCACTTCCTCAGGGATAGCATCCAGATCCGGCAAATAATCATTTTCGGCGAGCAGGGGCATAAAATATGGCTCTCCGCCCGCAAGCTGTGTGCCGCGTAAATAAGTGGGGTAATAGGGATCGGGGATCAGCACCACATCGCCACTCTTGATAATTGCCTGGCTTAAGTGATAGATGCCCTCTTTTGTCCCTAATAATGGGACGATTTCCCTCGCGGGGTCAATGTCCACACCGAAAACGTCTTTGTACATCCCGACCCATGCTTCTCTATAAGAAAGCGGTCCCAAATGCGATTGATAGCCATGCGAATCCCCGCGTGCCGATGCGCGCCCTAGCGTCTCTATCACGCTGGGATGCGGGGGCAAATCCGGCGAGCCGATGTCAAGACGGATCACCTCCATGCCTTCTGTCTTTAGCGTGGCAATGGTTTCGTCGAGTTGTGCAAAGAAATGTTTTTTGATTTCTGACATTTTTATTCCTAAAAAAAATGGAACGTGGATTTGGCGGATAAGGCGGATTTACGTAGATAAAAAACAAAAAAAGAATCCGTGAAAAAACGCTAAATCCGCGCTATCCGCGTTCTATTATCTCTACCAAAGCCTCTAATGCGAGCTTATACGACATCCACCCAAAGCCCGAAATCTTCCCCGCGCAAACAGCCGAAAGCAGCGACTTTTGC
The DNA here is from genome assembly GCA_018648605.1 of Anaerolineae bacterium. Lineage (GTDB taxonomy): Bacteria > Chloroflexota > Anaerolineae > Anaerolineales > Villigracilaceae > Desulfolinea. The sequence goes on from JABGQU010000134.1 coordinate 7,304, forward strand.
CGAAACTCTTCGCGCGCATAAACATTCGAGAGATGCACCTCCACAACGGGGATGCCGATTGTTGCAACAGTATCTCTCAGCGCGACAGATGTATGCGTATATCCAGCGGGATTGAAGATAACACCATCCGCTTGATTGGCGGCTTCCTGAAGCGCGTCAATTAGCGCGCCCTCATGATTGGATTGGATGCTGTAAATCTTCACGTCATGGGCAGATGCAGCTTCTTCTACTTTTTTATTAATATCGGCGAGCGTTAACGCCCCGTAGATTTCAGGCTCGCGCGAACCGAGCAGGTTTAGGTTGGGGCCGTGTAGGACGAGTAGGGTGGTCATTGTTTTTCTCCTGTCAGTCAAGTGCGTTGCACCTTTAAGGTGCGTCGCACTTCTCCTAATTACAACATCTCCTCCAACCGATCGAGTGACGAGCAGGTTTAGGTTGGGGCTGTGGAGGACGAGTAGGGTGGTCATGAATTCATCCTTTTATCGTGTTTTTTAGAAAGATACTGTCGAAATTTATTGACGTTGTAAGTAATTATACTGATAAGGATAGCTGCAAGGCTTGTTTTAGTTGCTTGGATTAGATTTTCCTTTAGAGGATAATTTACTCTTTGTTGGATAATAAACACCACCAGAAACGCTGCAATACCTATCGCAGAAAATTCTAAAATGATCTTGAAAGGTTGTTCTTGTAACTTCGTGAATTTTCTCGAGAGTTTGGTGACAGCGAAGAAGGTGAGTGCCGGTAGAGAGATAAAAAGAATGAGATAGAACCAGCCTTCTTTTGGCATAAAAAAAGCAGGCGAAAAGAAGAGGGCTTAGTAGTAAAAGAATTCTTTTCTTATAAGACAAATTCATGTTCGATCTCCGTTTCTCCCCTAAATTTTTCTTTTAGAATTTGGGGGAGATGTCCGCAGGACAGAGGCTAAATTTCTTGCAACATTTTTTCCAACCCCTCAATCACCACCCCCACCTTCATCTCCCCAACCTTCACCGGCAGCGCAAATTTCACCACGCCTTTCGATTTCTTCTTGTCGCTCTGCATCGCGGCGACCAAAGCCGGGGCTGAGATTCCGTTTGGGATGTCAATCGGCAAGCCGAGGGACACGAGCGTTTCGGCTATTTTATCCGCCAGGCCGGTTTCGGCGATCCCCATCTGCTCGGCAAGATGTGCTTCCACGACCATCCCGATTCCCACCGCTTCGCCGTGACGGATGCCATAATTTGTCAGCGATTCGATGCCGTGCCCGATGGTGTGTCCAAAATTGAGTGCGGCGCGGATGCCCATCTCGTAGGGGTCTTCTTCAATAATCCTGACTTTGACGCTCATCGCGCGAATGACCAATTTTGCCCACTCATCCTTTGTGTCCTTTGTGCTGATATTTTTACAAAGCCCCAGCAACTCGGGGTCGGCGATCACGCCGTGCTTGACCACCTCTGCCAGCCCGTTGCGGATTTCGGCTTCGGGCAGCGTGCGCAGGGTTTCAGGGTCGGCGAGAACGAGTTTTGGCGGGTAAAACGCGCCCACCAGATTTTTACCCTCGGGCAAATTCGCGCCTGTTTTTCCGCCGAGACTGGCATCGACCATGCAGAGCAACGAAGTCGGGATGCTAACCCACGCCGCGCCGCGCATAATGGTCGCCGCCGCAAAGCCCGCCATATCGTTCGTGATGCCGCCGCCCAGCGCAAGGATCGTCCCGCCGCGCTCCATCCCCGCGCCAACCAGATCGCGCCAGAGCTGCGTCATCGTTGCGA
>JABGQU010000135.1 GCA_018648605.1 Anaerolineae bacterium
AATGACTACCTCTGCAAGATATTAGCCGTTGGTATTTAGATGCAATCGCCCTGACGCCAGCGATGTTCCATATCAACAAATTCTCTTATTGGTTCTTCTATTGAACGGTGGAGCTTCATAAGTTATTCTCCCTAAACCAGGATGATTTTTGATGTATGCTCTATTATAAAGGGAAATTCTTTTCGTAGAAGTGTCTGTTGAAACGGACTGTGCTCATCCGTTTGTTGGTTGTTTTGATGAATGTTTTTGTTCGAATTGTCCGTGGCGGTCACGCGCGGGCAATTCTATAGAGAAATGTTATAATTAGAGCATGGATAAAGAGAGAGAAATCGCAAAAAGATATGTTAAAGTCAAGCTAAAAGAACAGAAAAGTGACTTTGAATACTGGCAAAGTCAGCCGCCAGCAAAACGCCTAGCAGCCTTAGAAGAAATCAGGATGCAATATCATGGGTGGACCTATGAAACTTACCCCCGACTTAAAAGAGTTCTTTCAATTATTAAACGCTAACCAAGTTCATTATCTAGTTATTGGTGGATACGCAGTCGCGTTTCATGGGCATCCGCGATATACAAAAGATATTGACATCTGGATTTGGATCAACCCCGAGAATGCAGCACGAGTCGTTAAAACATTAGAAGACTTCGGCTTTGCATCATTAGGGCTTCAAAAAAACGATTTTCTTGAACCTGAAACCATTATTCAATTGGGGCATGCACCTAATCGAATTGACTTGATTATGGGTGTTCCGGGGGTAGATTTTGAAGAATCTTACAAAAGCAGGGTGGATGATGATGTAGATGGCGTGCGTCTTTCCTTTATTGATCTGGAAAATCTGAAAAAAGCAAAAAAAGCATCTGGCAGATTACAAGACTTGGCAGATATTGAAAACTTGGAATAGTTATATTCACATGGAAAAACACCATACTCGATATTGTCTCAAAAAAAACCGAAGCCTTGCAAAAGGCTTCGGTTTTTTCTTTGAGAACTTTGTGTCACTTCGACAGGCTCAGTACAAGCCTTCGTGTTAAAACTTTTTTAGCCGATTACCCCATTCTCCTTAAAAACCGCTGTCACAATCTCTCTCGCATCAGCGAAAATCTTTTCGAGATGATTTTCGTCAACAAAGCTCTCGGCATAAATTTTATATTTATCTTCTGTGCCCGAAGGGCGGATAACAAACCAGCCATTTTGCGATGAGACTTTTAGCCCGCCGATGGCAGCATCATTGCCGGGGGCGCGGGTCAGGATGCTGGTAATCTCATCGCCTGCGAGTGTGCTTGCGGTGATCGCTTCGGGCGTCAGATTTTTCAGGATATTTCTTTGCTCCAATGAGCCGGGCATATCGTTACGGCTGTAGAGCGGATTGCCGAAGTTTTCGGTCAATTTCTGATAAATTTCACCCGGGTCGCGTTGGGTTTTGGCGAGAATTTCAGCGGCTAAAAGCCCAAGAATGATGCCATCTTTATCTGTAGACCAAACCGTGCCGTCCTTACGCAGGAAGGATGCCCCGGCGCTTTCTTCACCGCCAAATCCGTAGGAGCCATCGTAGAGACCGTCCACGAACCATTTGAATCCAACGGGGACTTCTGATAAATCCAAGCCCAAGTCATTTACGACACGGTCGATCATCGAGCTGGAGACGAGCGTTTTGCCGATTTTCAAATCCTTGCGCCAATTGGGGCGGTTGCGGAAGAGATACCAAATCGCCACCGCGAGATAATGGTTGGGATTCAGCAAACCGGAAGACCGGGTAACGATCCCATGCCGATCCACGTCCGGGTCGTTGCCGAAGGCGATGTCAAAATCATCTTTCAAGCCGATCAATCCGGTCATCACGTAGGGGGAAGAGCAATCCATCCGGATTTTTCCATCATGGTCGAGAGACATAAAAGAGAAGGTTGGGTCAACGTGACTGTTGACGACGGTCAGATCGAGTTTGTGAACGTCGGCGATCACATCCCAATAATTGGCTGCCGCGCCGCCCATTGGATCAACGCCGATTTTGACCTTCGCCGCGCGGATGGCATTGAAATCGATCACATTTTCGAGATCACGGACATAGGGCAGAACGTAGTCATATTCTTGCGTGGTCTCTGCCTGTAGGGCTTCTGCCAGCGACATCCGTTTTACGCCTTCAAGATCCTTCTGTAAAATCTCATTTGCCCAATCTTGGATGATGCCCGTCGTCTCAGAATCTGCGGGACCGCCGTTTATCAGGTTATATTTGAAACCGCCGTCTTCTGGGGGATTATGCGAGGGGGTGATGACGACACCATCGGCAAGTCCGCTATCGCGCCCTTGATTGTAGGTCAGAATCGCGTGAGAAATAACGGGCGTGGGCGTATATTCTTCTGAGATGCGAATCTCAACGCCGTTGGCGGCAAAAACTTCGATGGCCGTCCGCTCGGCGGCTTCTGAAAGGGCGTGGGTATCTTTGCCGATAAAGAGCGGGCCTGTAATATTTTGCTCTTGGCGATACATACAAATTGCCTGACAGATCGCGGCGATATGGTCTTCGTTGAAGCTGCCATTCGACGATGTGCCGCGATGCCCCGATGTGCCAAAAGAAACACTTTGCTCGATCTTTTCGGCATCGGGATGAATGGTGTAATAATCTGAAATCAAACGGGGAATGTTGGCTAGCATATTGGGGGTAGCTGGTTTACCAGCCATTTCAACAGCACTCATAATCACCTCTTGTACTTATTTGTTATTTCGAATAATTTCTAGCGACCTGACACTTTTCTATAGCAGCGTCCGTTGGTTGAGTAGGCGATGCTTTTCGCCGTATCGAAACCAACAAATTAGTGCAAATTACCTGAATTTGTGGTTTCGATACGCTTTTCGCTTCGCTAAAAGCTACTCAACCACCTTCAAAAACAAAACTGTCAGGTGGCTAGAATAATTTTAGCATCATACATAGCTATTGCCGAACAAAATTGAAGCGGATGTCACTCATCGTTCGTTACTCGTTTCTACGAAGATTCGTCCCTGCTGACGAGGTCGAAAGAATCGACGTTGGCTCGCATTGGATCTCAAAGAAAAAGCCTTCTGGAGTTGAAACTTCAGAAGGCTTTTATAGTCTAACGCTGCCATTTTATTGCCTAATGCGCCAGTTGTTCGTTTGAATACTTACTTTTTATTCACTGAGCGCGTTCGCAGTCTGATCCATTAAAGCCAAAATTGCCGAGACCGAACCCGCCTGGGTATCATAACGATAAATATATTCCAGCCCGTCGCTCAATAAATAGCGGACTTGACGCCACGAAGAGAGTTGCGGAAAAGTCTCCGCTTGCGTGATAAGATTGACAGCCTGTGACCATTGCGGATTTGCCTTCTCAAAATCGGATAGCTCTTCGAGCGAGGAGATTCGCAAGGGGAAGAGAGCGGTACTCTTCACCCATTTGGTTTGCTGCTGGGGCGCGAGCATCCATTTAACGAAAAGCCACGAGGCCAACGCATCTGCATCCTCCGTTGCGAGGAGCGCATACGAATCCCCGTAGGTGACGACGGTACTCTGCGTCCCTCCCGGGAAGGGGATCACTGTCCACTCATCGTGGTTGTTCACAGCATCAAAAGTACGTGAAATTTCGGTGAACTGCTCCATCCCGGCTGTGATGAAAAGCGCTGAACGTCCGGCAAATTGCTCGTAGGGCGTATCGGCGGTCGATATCCAGGCGCATTCTTCATCGTAGAGGGCTTTCAGGCTTCTGAGTGTGGTGATATTTTCGCTGCTCACAAATTGATAAGCATCATCCGTGATCGGACCGCCGCCAAAAGCGAGCATCCACGAGAGGGCAGAGATGGAATCGTGATCGACGATCCAACCACCTTTGCCATCGTTTTCGAAGTCTTCGTCTGAGCGCATGAATTGGTTGGCTGCACAGGTTTGCTCTCTAAATTCTTCGTAGTTTACGGGCGGTGCATTGAATCCGAGTTCTTCTCCCCAAGTCTGGTTGTAGAGGATGAAGCGAGCAGTACGTTGTGCGGGGAGTGCAAGCCAACGGTCGCTACGCTGATCCTGACGCAGAAAAACGCGCGGAAAATCAGTCTGCTCGGCGACGGTCATTCCCCAAATAGGGTCGAGGATGTAGGGGGTCAAGTCTTTAACGGAATCTGTTTCGTTCCAAACTGAAATTTGCTCAGACAGAGCCACGACCAAATCCGGGGGCGTTTCGGTGACGAGCGCATCGGTCACTTCGTTGAAGAGCATGTTATAGCTGCCCCGATAGGTTGCGCTCACGGTGATCCCCCAAGGATTTTCTTCGTTGAATTCAGCAATTTGCAGATCGAAGAGTGCGGCGGACGCGCCAAACCAAGTATGCCAAACTTCGATTTCAATACCATCCAGATCTTTTTCAGTAACGTCCAAACTGCTTTCAACGACTGCGGTCTCAATGGGATGAGGGGTTTTGGTTGCCACTACAAGGGCGGTAGTGACTTCAACAGGTGTTGTTGTGGACTGACAAGCCGCAAGGAAAAGCAGCAGAAGTAGAGAAAAGGGATAGAAGTAAGATTTAACCATAAAGCACCAAGGGAACAGGAATGAAAACGAGAATAAAAATGAAGAGCATAAATTTGGCTATAAGCTGCCTGCGTGGGTCAAGCTCGGTAATTTGATCGAGGGTTTGGGCATGTCTACGTCCTAGAAAATAGAGCATGGCTGCCCAGAGCCACCAGCCTTCCCAGAAGACGCCCAAGCCGATCAATGTGGCGAAAATAAGGGGCGCGATCTTTTTGGCTTTATCGCCAAGCGCAGAATGGATGATATGCCCGCCATCCAACGTGCCGATAGGGATGAGATTAAGCGATGTAACGAGTAAACCCGCCCAACCTGCCCAGGCGATGTTGTGAACCTGTACGTCCAGTGCGCCGAGGGGCGAGGGTGTGCTGGTGAAGAGATAGCGCACCCAATACAGAAATGGTGGCACGCCCATATAACTGACGGGTTCGGGTAGCCACTTTCCGAAAACGACGTATTTTGAAAGCAAATAAAGAATGGAGTTGCCTTCGAGCATCCCCGTACCTGTTAGTGGGGTGAGCTCTGAAAGGGATAAGCCATAGAGCAGCACAGGAATGGCAACGACCAACCCCGCCAACGGGCCGGCGATGCCAATATCAAAAAGGACACGTTTGTTTTTCGGACGTTCCTTCATTTGGATGAAGGCGCCCAATGTGCCCAAAATGCTCAGAGGGTAGGGGAGTGGCAAAAAGAATGGCAAACTGACATTGGTTTTATGATAACGTCCCATCAGGTAATGACCAAATTCGTGGGCGAGCAAGATGCCTAATAAACTAAGCGCGAATGGAAATCCCCGCCAAATATTCAATAAGGCATCTTTGGCGAGAATGCCAAATTCAACCGTTTCAGAGAGTGTTGATTCAAATACTGAACCTGTAAACAGGACGCTGATCAGGGTTAGGATGAAAAAAAGTAAATTTCGTGAGGGTTTTCCCATTTTTGGCGGGGGCGCATCATGAACGAGGAGGATGACCTGTTCCCCGTTCTCCACTTGAAAGAGGGGAGTAAGCGTATAAGGTTTTAGACTCTCCGCAAGGCGGTCGTAGGCTGCGGCAGAATCATCGCCAAGTAAGCGACCTTGGTAGCGAGCGAGAAATCCGCGCCGTGTATCGCCGAGAGTGACGCTTTCGATCTGGAATATACGTGCAACGAGCTTGTTGAGTATTTCAGTGTCGGGTGAATTCATGCTTCTTTTCCGTTGTATGTGTTGATCTTAGACATTTCTTAAAAACCAATTCTTACCTGTATTGAAATGTTGGACTCCATGTTAGTTTTATATAAAAAAGTGGACGGAAGACTACAGACCGTTGTCCATCGTCCCTCGTCCACCATGTGCTAGGCGGGAGTGCATGGGAGTCGAACCCACCACGGCCCGCAACGCGACCCGTCACCGATGTTGAAGACCGGGAAGCCCACCGGGACTTAACCACTCCCACCCGCAAGGATACTCGAAGGCGGAAAAGGTTGCAAGGCTGGAACAATTAAAGAATATAATACGTCATCGATATAAGGAAAAGCATTATGAAAAATCGAATTATAGTAATCATCATATTATTGTCACTCTGGCTATTAACATCGTGCGGAGGTGCCGCCCCAGCAGAAGAAGCCCCCGCAGCAGAGGCTCCAGCTGAAGAAGCGCCAGCAGCTGCTCCAGACGAATTATTTGTTCTGGAAAGCGCTGTTTGGGAGAGCAATAGTATCAATATTTGCTGGGAAAACCCAAATCAAAATAACCAAAGAGAAAGAGAATTTATTCAAGCTGCGATCGAGAATACCTGGGAAGCTGTTTCGCTTATTGATTTTATCGGCTGGGGAGAGTGTGAGAATGAAGCAAGCGGGATAAGAATTCAAATTAGTGATGAAAGCCCACAAACAAAGGGATTAGGAACGAATATTGATGGCTTAGAAAATGGCATGGTATTAAATATCACATTTAATAATTGGGGTTGTGTAGATCTGAGCGGTAATCGAACACCATGCGTCTTCCCATATCATGGTTACTCAAGAGATGATTATATTCGTATCACTGCCGTGCACGAATTTGGACATGCGCTTAGTTTTGCTCATGAACAAAACAGGGACGACACACCCTCCTGGTGCGATACCCCGCAGGGAGCCGAAGGCACGATGCCGATTGGCGGCTGGGATCAGGATTCGGTGATGAATTATTGCAATCCACGTTGGTCGGGCAACGGAAATTTAAGCGCAACGGACATCATAGGCGTTCAGACGATCTATGGTGCCAAAATTATACAGAAAGAGTGCAGAAAATTTGATGACCAGCTTCAAAAGCCCCATATTTTGGAATGACAGGAAAGTTCTAAACCAAAATTTTGGCAGTGGTAAAACAATAAGTGATACTGACTTTGCGAGGCAGTTTTTCTTTCGACAGGCTCAAGAACCAATCGTCGAAGCAATCTCGTTTTTTAAATAATGAGACTGCTTCGTCAGGCTAAAGCCTCCCTCGCAGAATCATCACATCACTTCAGTAAGCCCATTACCCAAATTTTTTACATTCCTCCAACACTCATCCAGTAAAATCAGGGGCAGAAATCTCACAGGAGGCATTATGTCTGACTCTCAATCATTTACCTTTAAAGCAGAAACCAAACAACTACTAAATATCCTGATCCACTCGCTCTACAAAGACAAAGAAGTCTTTTTGCGCGAGCTGCTCTCGAACGCATCCGATGCGCTCAACCGTTTCCATTTCGAGATGCTCACCAACCAGAACGTGCTCGATCCCGAAGTGGAGTTGAAAATCCACATCAGCGTAGACAAAGATGAACGAACTCTGGTCATTCAGGATACGGGCATCGGGATGACGAAGGACGAGATCATCGAAAATCTGGGTACGATCGCCCAATCCGGAGCGCGGAATTTTATCGAAGCCACACGCGATACTGAAGTTGATATTTCGCAAGTGATCGGTCAGTTTGGCGTTGGGTTTTATTCCGTTTTCATGGCAGCCGAATGGGTGCGAGTCACATCCCGATCCTTTAAACCGCGCGCTAAGGCAGTCAGTTGGTACGCCACTGGCGAAGACGATTTTGAAGTCAGCCCCGCAGAAATGAACGAGCGCGGCACAAAGATCGAGATCAAACTCAAGGAAGATGCTGCCGAATTCGCAGATGAGACTCGCATTCGCAATACTATCAAAAAGCACTCCGACTATATCGGTTTCCCGATCTACGTAGGAGATAGTGAATCTCAAGCTAACCAGCAGACATCGCTTTGGCGTAGTGCCCGCAATGAGATCACAGATGAGCAATATAACGACTTCTACCGCCAGATGACGATGGAGTTTGAAGAACCGCTTCTTCGAATCCATGCAGTTACGGATGCACCGGTACAGCTTTTCGCATTGCTCTTTATTCCCAACAAAGCCGAACGCGGCATGTTTTCCTTGCGCAAGGAAGACGGGCTAAAACTCTACTCGCGCAATATCTTGATCGACGAATATAACAAGGATTTACTTCCTGAATATCTGCGTTTTGTGCATGGTGTGGTCGACTCAGAAGACCTGCCGCTAAACGTTTCGCGTGAGACTGTCCAATCAAGCGGCTTGATGCTGCGCCTGAAGAAGATCGTTACCGGGCAGGTAATGCGCGAACTGGAAACTCTTGCGAAGAAAGATGCGGAGAAGTATATTGCTTTCTGGGAAGAATTTGGTGTTTTCCTGAAGCAGGGTATTGCATCTGAGCCGTTGGAAACCGAAAAGGTGCAGCCTTTATTGCGTTTCAAGACCAACCTGAACGCCGAAACATGGTCTTCGTTGGATGATTATGTCGAACGGATGCAGGAAGGTCAAAAAGAGATCTACTATATCGTTGGTGATGACCCGAGATCGGTTGTACGTAGTCCGCATCTGGATTATTTCCAATCCGCAGGTACCGAGGTTTTGCTGCTGACTGATCCGATGGATTCGTTCATGCTGATGGGCTTGAATAAATACAAAGAGTACGAGCTGAAAAACGTCGCGCAGGCAGATGTTGAAACACCGGAAGCAAATGAAAAGGAGAGCGAGGCGGAGAAAATTTCCGAAGATGAGTTTGCCACGCTGCTCGAACGCTTCAAAGAGATTTTGGGCGAACGAGTCACAGATATCCGCGCGAGCAACCGCCTCTCACAATCGGTGGCACGTCTGGTCGATCCGGATGACAGTCTTAATCCTGAATTGCAACGCGTTTACCGCTATCTGGGGCAGGAATATGAAGTACCGAAGAAAATTTTGGAGCTCAATCCTTCGCATCTGATTTTGAAGCGTTTGCTCGCTGAAAAAGCGGATGCTAATCTGCAAAAAGAGATTATTGAGCAAATCTACGACAGTGCATTGTTGGTGGAAGGGTTGCATCCCGACCCCTCGAGTATGGCACCACGCATCCAGAATTTGATGGAGCTATTGCTTTCAAAAGGCGCGTAGAAAAATTAAAAGTAGACCTCTTGCATAAGTATGCCATAATAGGCGTATGAGATACGAAACAATTA
>JABGQU010000136.1 GCA_018648605.1 Anaerolineae bacterium
AAAGAAAGAATGTCACGACCTGCAAAACTACGCATATTGAACCTCCTAAGTTCAAAAAAATGATTTGTTTTGAAATCTACGCTTACTTCTCTTGCGTTTTCTCCGATAAGATTTTGGGGAATAGCGCATAGAACTCTGTAGCATCTACAACTTCCTGCAATGGCACTTGTTCCATACCTCTGTGTGCGAATTTCTCATCGCCAGGCCCGAAGCCAATTGAGGGGATGCCAGCCTTGCCAGCCCAATAAGTGCCATTGGTTGAGAAATCCCAAGTGTCAAGCTCACGCTCTTCACCCCAAAGGGCTTTGATCGTACTTTGTCCAGCTTGGGTCATGGGGTGATCATCTGCCTGTATCCAGGCCGGATAATGTTTTGAGACAGGAAACTTGAACCCTGTGTAGGAAGGTTCATCATAGAAAAGCTCTTCAACTTTGATCTCATCCTGTAGATAATCCGGAATCAAACCTCTGATCTGTGCGATCACATCATCATGTGGCTCATTTGAAGTGATGCGGCGATCAAGGTAAATTGAAAATTCATTAGGGACAGCATTGAGCGAAGCCGTAGTTACTTTAAGATCGGTCACAGCAACAGAAGGGCGTCCCTGTTGAGGGTGAGACCCCAAGCCGAGGCGGAAGCGTCGATCGAGTTCGCGAATTTGCGTGATAACTGCCATCATCTTGTAGACAGCGTTATCGCCCAGATAATGGGTTGCCGCATGTGCAGAGCGTCCAGAGGCGGTGATCTTTAATTCGATACGACCTTTGTGCCCACGATAAACTTGCATTTTGGTTGGTTCGCCGATGACGACGAAGTCGGGGCGAATGCCTGGGTCTACTTCCACGAAGGTGTTTGGGGCAATGCCGTCACACCACTCCTCCATATTGCCGAAGTACCAAGCTGTTGTCCCCTTCAGCAAGCCCAAATCATGAGCGAAGCTTAATCCGTATATCATACCGGGGGTGGAGCCTTTTTCATCCACTGCACCACGCGCAAACAGAATCCCATTTTCAACCTTACCAATGAATGGATCCCATTCCCAATTATCCCTGTCGCCAATGCCAACTGTATCAATGTGGGAATCATAAACAATTACGCGCTCGCCATCGCCAATGCGCCCCATGATATTGCCCATTTTGTCGAAGCGGACTTCGTCGAAACCCAACTTATTCATCTCTGCTGCAATACGTTCGCCAACTTCTTTCAGCTCGCCATTCATGCTGGGAATGGCAACAATATCCCGCAGAAATTGGATGATATCGTCTTGTGCGGCATCAACCCGTTTTTTGATCTCTTGAATTGCTTCATCTCTTGAAAGTTCCATCAGTTTAAAAAATCTCCTAAAATAAATAAATATTTACCAACGAAGCGAAACGTTGATATTAACTTTGGATGTGCCCCAGGATATGAAAATCGAAATAACCTGGTAAAAAATAACCCAAGCTATAGTCGATCACCTGATCCGAGTCTAAATAAATCCTTGAGCTCAAGCGTAGCAGAACGTCGCCACGTTGAATTTCAAGGGCCTTTGCCACAGAAGATGAAGCGCTGCTTGCATTTACACCGATCTTGGCCACGGTTGGCAAATCCCCGCGGTCGAGCATAAAATCAAGCACCGAGCCGTTGAATTCCACTGGAAGATCGTCTGTCGAAAGAAAATCAGCAGGCAAAATATCGACAAGATAAGCTGCCGTGCGCTCGCTGGTACTGATGACACGGGAAACCCTCGTGAGGGATGTGTTCAACGGAACACCCAACTTTTGGGCTTGCTTCTCGTTGGCGGGCATTGTCTCAACCGATAGATTTCCGACTGTAACCGACAACCCCATGCGTTTTGCCATTGTCTGGATGCTTTCCAATGCCTCGAGCCCGCTCTCTAAAACTGGCGCATCCCCGACCACAAAAGTCCCCGCCCCTTGCCGACGGCGGATCAACCCTTGTGTTTCGAAAGTGCGCATTGCTTCGCGTAAAGTTGCGCGCGAAACGCCCAGTTGCTTCGCTAATTTTGGCTCAGAAGGTAAGCGCTCTCCAGCGGGAACCGAAGAAATAAGTGCTCCCAAATCGGCTTGTAATTTCTGAAAAGGTGAAATTAGAACCATGTTTTTTCCTGACTCTTTACAGTTCCTGAGCGGAAGGCGATTGTTATTGAGCCTGTAGACGAAGGACGGCGTTTGTAAGAACGCTCTTCGTCTGCGCTTCGCTCCGCTCAGAGACTGATACTCTTTTATTTTTCTATCACAGGCACAAACTCAAACTTTGTCACATCCACCAAGCCCAGATCAGAGATCCGCAAATCGGGGATGACGACTAAGCCCAGCAAACTCAATTGCATATTTGGGTTATTCAGCGTGCAGCCGCAGGCTTTGAAGCCTTCCAAAACCGTCGTTGCTTTTTCCGCAACCACATCCGCCTGCTCAGTGGACATCAACCCGGCGATCTGCAATTCGACCAAACCGATCACTTCGCCATCTTTCACAACCACCTGCCCGCCACCCACTTCAGCGAGTTTGTTGGCGGCAATTGCCATATCTTCCTCGCTCGTGCCCGTAACGATCATATGGTGGCTGTCATGGGCCACTGTTGATGCGACACCGCATTTTTCCGTGAAGCCAAATCCGCTTACAAGTGCGACGTTTACTGCGCCGCTGGCTTTATGACGCTCGACAATGGCAAGTTTGGCAATATCTCGCCCCACATCAACGTAGATCTGACCATCTTTGGGCTGGATTTTCATCTTAAGATGTTCGGTCGGTGCCTGATTTTCGATCACACCGATGACGTTCGCGGTAACGCTCTTACCCGAAGTTGCTTCCGTTTTCAAAACAAAATCTGCGGCTGTGAGCGGGTGCCCCAAATTGACGGATTTTCGCGCCCAATTGGGATACGCAACTTGAGGCATCTCAATGGTCAACTCGCCCTTTTGGGCAACGACCTGCCCTTTGGCGATGACCATATCGGGCTGAAAATCGTTCAGATCTTCTACAAGTAGTACGTCTGCCCAACGACCGGGGGCGATCATGCCAATTTTACGAGATAAGCCGAAGTGTTCGGCGGTGTTAATTGTCATCATCTGAAGTGCGATCATCGGAGGCAAGCCCACGTCAAGAGCGTGGCGCAGTACTCTATCCATGTGCCCATCATTAACGAGCGTGCCCACGTGAGAATCATCCGTACAAAGTAAGAAGCGGCGTGAATCCAATTTGTGTTTGAGAATGGCATCCACTTGCGTTTCTACATCCAACCAGCCAGAACCATAACGGAGCATGGCTTTCATACCCTGACGAACACGAGCGATGGCATCTTCGGCGCGCGTGCCTTCGTGGTCATCTTCGATGCCCGCAGCGACGTAGCCGTGAAAATCCCTGCCTAGATCGAGATTGGGATAATGCCCGCCGATGACTTTGCCTGCATCGCGCGTGGCGGCGACTTCTGCCATCATTTTCTCGCTGGCGTTGAAAACACCGGGAAAATCCATCACCTCGCCGAGACCAATGATGCCGTCCCATTGCATGGCTTCAGCAACATCGTCTGGTGTGATCTCTGCGCCCGGGGTTTCAAATCCCGGCGCGGAGGGGACACAGGAGGGAATTTGCACCCAAACGTGGATGGGCTGTTCAGCAGCTTCGTCGACCATTAGTTTGACACCTTTGAGACCAAAAACATTGGCGATCTCGTGGGGGTCGATGAACATTCCGGTGGTGCCTCGTTTGGCAACGGCGCGCACGAATTCGGTGACGGTAACCATCCCCGATTCGACGTGCATATGTCCATCCAGCAGACCGGGGACGAGGTATTTGCCGCCCGCATCAATGATGACGGTGTCTTTGGATACAGTGTGCGAAGCATCTTCGCCGACGTAGGCGATATGCCCGTCAACGATGGCGATATCGGTCTTGGGAATAAACTCGCCCGATTGGACGCTAACCCAAACGCTGTGACGGATAACCATATCGGCGGCGGTGCGCCCCATGGCGACGTCGACGAGTTTTTTTGTGAGGTGGAGAGATGTTTTCATAAGGTTTCTTTCGGGTTCAAGTTGAAGGTAAAGTTAAAAGTAGAAAGTGGTGTTGCTTACTTCCTTTATCGGTCTAAAAGTCGTTTTGCCGCTTTATTATGTTTCTCGATCAATTTGGCTTCATCTATATTCACCAACTGCCCCTCTTTGATAACGAACTTTCCGCCAACGACGGTGTAATTCGCTTTGACGGGGTGGGCGAAGATGGTCGCGGCAACGGGATCGTGCAACGCGCCTGCGTAGTCGAGGGTATTCAATTTGATGGCGAAGAAGTCGGCGCATTTGCCAACCTCGAGAGAGCCAATGTCCGAGCGTCCGAGAACATTTGCACCGCCACGAGTGGCGAGATGTAGTGCATCGCGAGCAGTCATCAATTTGCGATTATCGCTGGAAAGTGAATACCCAGTGATGCCTTCTTTGACGCGAGCTACGAGCATTGCCTGACGGGCTTCGCCGAGTAGATGTGAGCCATCGTTGGAGGCAGAGCCATCCACGCCGATGCCAACGTCTACGCCGGCAGCGAGCATTTCTTTGATGGGGGCAATGCCGGAGGCGAGTCGCATATTCGAGGTGGGGCAGTGGGCGACGCCGCATTTGTGTTCGGCATAGGTTTTGATCTCACGCTCGTTGACGTATACCGAATGCGCGAACCAGACATCGCCATCCAGCCAGCCGACTTCGCCCATATAGTCTACGGGGCGATGCCCGAACATATCGAGGCAGAATTGCTCTTCGTCTTCGGTTTCGGCGAGATGGGTATGCAATTGCACGCCATATTCTCGCGCCAAAATAGCGGATTGCTTCATCAGCTCTGATGTGACGCTGAAAGGCGAACAGGGCGCGAGCACGATCTGGGTCATTGAGCCGGGTTTTGCGTCGTGATAGGTTTCGATTAAACGACGTGAATCTTTCAGGATGGCTTCTTCTGTATCCACAACGGAATCAGGTGGAAGTCCACCATCTTTTTCGCTTAAGCTCATCGAGCCGCGAGATGCGTGGAGCCGGACTCCAATTTCCAACGCGGCAGCAATCTCATCATCCAATTTGCTACCGTTCGGGAAGAGATAGAGATGATCTGAAGCTGTTGTGCAGCCAGAGAATGCCAATTCTGCCAACGCCGTTTGCGTGGATGTGTATATATCATCCGGTTGCAAGCCCGCCCAAATAGGATAGAGGGTTTTGAGCCAGTTGAAGAGATTAGCATCCTGCGCGGCGGGGACAGCACGCGTGAGTGTTTGATAGAAATGGTGATGGGTGTTGACCAGCCCCGGCAAGATAATATGCCCGTTTAGATCAAGGATTTCATCGGCAGTTTTAGGGAGTTCATCCGTGGTGCCGACCTGCTCAATGAATCCATCGCGAATAAAAAGACCACCAGACACGATCTCACGTTGGTGATTATCCATTGTGACTAAAATCGCAGCATTTTTGACGAGAAGCGTGGACATATTTCGTCCTTTTTTTGAATGAGATGGGAAAAGAAAAAGGTCAAACAAAGTTGTCTGACAACTATTCATAGTTTAGCAAAAATAAGGTTTACTGTCAATCAGTTGTCAGACAAGTTTGGTATGGGAAAAGATATGAGATATGTAATGAGTTTGCGAGGAGAGCTTTAGTTTAGCGTGACAATCTCATATCGGTGCGAGATCGCTTCGTTATAAGCGCATGCCCCTTGCGGCGCTAATTTTGCTTGACACCCCTGCTCGCATCGGTTATCGTATCCATCTTATTCGCATTACCAGTTCAGCAGTCCGTTATTGTTATTTCTTTGAGCATCCGCTCGATTCCCCTTTTGACAATCTACCCGACTTCTGAAGAAAAGGAAGATTTGTGAGCTTTAATCAGTTCAATCTGGATGCTCGTCTGTTGACGGGCATTAATCGTGCTGGCTATGAAAAGCCAACACCTATTCAAGAAAAAGCCATCCCCGCCGCAGTAAAAGGGCAGGATTTGATCGGCACAGCCCAAACAGGAACAGGCAAGACCGCCGCTTTTGTATTACCGATACTAAATAAGCTGATGCGCGGACCGCGTAAGCAAACGCGCGCCTTAATCGTGACGCCCACCCGTGAACTTGCTGAGCAGATTAACGACACCTGCCGCGCCCTATCTGTGGGAACCGGTCTACGCAGCGCGACAGTTTACGGTGGCGTGGGCGCGACTCCCCAAATTAGGGCTTTGGAACAAGGCGTTGAAATTGTGGTCGCTTGCCCTGGTCGCCTTTTGGATCTGGTTGCCAAGAGACACGCATGCTTAAATAACATCGAAATTTTAGTGCTCGATGAAGCCGATCGTATGTTCGACATGGGCTTTTTACCGGACGTGCGCCGTATTATTCGCGCAGTACCATCCCAGCGCCAGACAATGCTCTTTTCGGCGACCTTCCCCAAAGAAATTGAAATCCTTGCTAAACAAACCCTTAAAAACCCTGCGCGAATTTCGGTTGGTCTAAGTCGTCCAGCACATACTGTGTCGCACGCACTTTATCCTGTGCCGCAGCATCTAAAACGTGCTCTTGTTTTTGAACTGCTCAAGGAGACCTCGACAGATTCTGTCTTGATCTTTACGCGGACAAAACACCGTGCTCGTCGGCTTGACCGTCAACTAGATCAAGCTGGCTATAAAGTGACCAGTTTGCATAGCGACCGTACACAGGGACAGCGCCAGAGGGCGCTAAAAGGCTTTAAAGCTGGGCAATTCCAGATCATGGTGGCTACCGATATTGCCGCCCGCGGCTTGGATGTGGAAGGTATTTCGCATGTGATCAACTTTGATATGCCAGATACCGCTGATGCCTACATCCACCGCATTGGACGCACCGGACGTGCCGAACGTACGGGCGATGCTTTTACGCTCACCACACCGGACGATGAAGATATGATCCGCAAGTTAGAAAAGATCATGAAACAGAAGATGAAGCGTCTCTTCATCGAAGATTTCGATTATAAAGTTGCTGCTCCGCCACGACAGGCTCCCAGACCTCCTCGTGAGAAACGAGCTTCCTCATCGCCATCGCGCAGACCAAATAAGAACATAAAGAAGGGACCGCGCAGGCGCTCCTGAGCTTTTTCTTTTTCAAAATGGGGAATACCCTTGCAGGGCGCTTTGCCTGATAGGGCAGGGGATGGAAAAGTGAGAATCAAAAACGGGACAGTTTATAAGCTGTCCCGTTTTTTTGTGTTAGTTTAAGTTGACTCTAGAGTACAACAACGTTCTCGGCTTGTAAGCCTTTTTGACCTTGGGCGACGGTGAATTCTACGCGCTGACCTTCTTCGAGGTTGCGGTATCCCTCACCAACGATGGCATTGAAATGTACGAAGATGTCTTCACCTTCTGCACGCTCAATGAAACCGTAGCCTTTGCTGCCATTGAACCATTTTACGGTTCCTTGTTCTTTTTCAGACATGATTTGAAACTCCTTTCTAAAGAGATATTGCTGGGTCAAGCATGGGTTCCAAATCAAAATCTACACTTTGCCTTAGAACTTCTGTTAATCAAGCAATATAGTGTACCTCATAATACGATTTTGTGTGTAATCTCTTTTTAACCATATCGGCGTATAATAAACGCATTCAAAGACCACCTCTTTTATCGGATATTTTTATGCTAAAACAATTTTTTCTTTTACTGAGTCTTGCCTTTCTTTTAGCTTGCGCTGCGCCTCCTGCTCTTGTGCCTGCTGAAACCCCCATTCTGCCAGCCGCGACAGTGACCGAAACACTCACACCAACCTTCGTGCCAACGTTCACACCCACGCCTACGTTGACACCAACTGCAACACTCACCCCAACGCCTACTATCACCCCGACCTATGCCATCTTGCGCGCCGAAGTATTAGAACGTGCCAACTGCCGTTATGGTCCCGGCGCACCCTACCTCTACAAATATGGTCTTGTTAAGGGAAGCAACCTTGAGGTCATTGGGCGTCTCGATGATGCCAGTTGGCTCCAACTCCAGGCTATTGGTGGTAATAACCCCTGCTGGGTAAAAGCCTCGCTGATGAATGCTAAAGGGGATGTGTCGAGCGTTGAGCCGGTCTATCCGGATAAAGCCCCCTTGCCCGTTTCCCCCTATTATGTGCCTTTGGAGCTCATAGAAGTCACTCGTGAAGAAGATCAGGTTACTATCCGCTGGTATGGGCAATCTCTTCGTGCGGGAGATGAAGAGTACATAAACGCCCCGCTCTATCTCGCCGAGATCTGGGCTTGTGAAGGTAACGAGATTAAATTTACCCCTTATGGTCTCTGGACAGAAATGATTACCATTAAAGATGAAGCTGGTTGTGCCGAAGCTTCGCGTGGACGAGTTTATTTTTCTGAAAAGCACGGTTATGCTGGACCTACCGAGATCGAATTCCCCCAATGAGACGGTTAATTTGGATATGGACGGCTGCCCTCCTCTTGAGCGGATGCCTGCCCTTGAGCGCGACGCCCACCCCATTGCCGACAGCCCTCCCCTCCCAGCCGCCCGCGACACAGACTCCCTTTTTGCCTGCTACCGCTACCGCAACATCTATCCCGCCCACGGCAACAGCTACCCCACGCATTATCGCCGAACGAGTTCTCATTATTTCGGTAGATGGTTTGCGCGCAGATTCGGTTGAACCGATCTATATGCCCGATCTTTTCGCGCTCATGCAGACAGGCACTTATTCACTTAATGCGCAAACCACATATCCCAGCGCGACCTTACCCTCGCATAGTTCTATGCTTACAGGGATGTGCCCGGACAAACACGGAGTAAGGTGGAACGACTATATCCCTGAAAATGGATTTGCAGTCGGCCCCTCTATCTTTGAGATTGCGGATTCCGGTGAAATCATCCACTGATTCCGGTTTATGTCGTCCACTTTAGG
>JABGQU010000002.1 GCA_018648605.1 Anaerolineae bacterium
AATGACTACCTCTGCAAGATATTAGCCGTTGGTATTTAGATGCAATCGCCCTGTTTTTAGTGTGGAGACCACTATGCCGATTGGTGTGCTATTATTTATCAGCTCAAGTTGCTAATGCTTCTTGAAAATTTTATTGACTTCCCTATTTCTTGTGCTATAATACAGCCCGTTAAGTCCCCGTCGATCTTTTTCGGGGGCAAATTTATGTAAACCCCAAGCTTTCCCGCACTCAGGCGCTGGGACGAAATGTTCTCGCAGGGGCTGCGGAAAAGTGAAGATTGGAGAAGAAATGAAATATGCAATTGTAGAAAGTGGCGGCAAGCAGTATAAAGCCGTCGAAGGCAGTGTGATCGATGTGGATCGTCTGCCGGATGAAGAAGGTGCAAAGATCGAGCTTGATCGTGTCTTGATGATCGTCGACGGTGAAGAACACACTATTGGTACCCCTGAAGTAGATGGCGCAAAGATTGAAGCAACCATTACCTCACATTTTAAGGGACCAAAAATTATCGTCTTCAAGTATCACCCTAAGAAACGTTACCGCTTGAAAAAAGGTCATCGTCAGCAGTACACCCGCTTGTCGATTGAAAAAATTGGTTAGGAGTGAATCATGGCACATAAAACTGGTGGCGGTTCAACCCGCAATGGTCGCGATAGTAAATCAAAACGCTTGGGTGTTAAAAAATATGCAGGCGAGCACGTGATTTCTGGCAATATTTTGGTTCGCCAGCGCGGCACAAAAATTAAACCTGGCAAAAATGTTGGGCTGGGTAAAGATCACACTATCTTCGCTGTTGTCGAAGGTACGGTAATGTTTGATGTTACTCGTGGGCGCAAGCGTATTAACGTTGTTCCACTCGAGAGCTAGTTCTCGTCGATAAAAGGAAAGAAAATGAAGCCCGATATTCACCCCACTTATTACTCAGAATCCACAGTGACTTGCGCTTCGTGCGGAAACACTTGGGAAACCGGTTCTACTCAGTCTGAAATCAAAACTGAAATTTGTTCCAATTGCCATCCTTTTTATACTGGTGATTTGTATCGCATTGTTGATACCGAAGGTCAGGTTGATCGTTTCTACAAACGTTTGCAAGCTCGTGAAGAGTATGTCAAGGAGAAGAGTGCCAAAGAACAAGCGCTTGTTTCCCCAACTCGTGATATTGCAGAGTTAGAACTTGGCAAGCGTGCTACTGATTCTTTATTAAAAGCTGGCATCACTAATGTTGGCGAATTCATGAAGAAATACAGCGAAGGCGAAAAAACAGTTTTGGCAATTTCTGGCTTTGGTCAGAAATCATTGATCGATGCCAAAAAAGCGCTACGTGGCATGGGATACGAACTTCCCGAAGCCTAAGGCTTGCGCTAAAAATAATCTCAGGTACACTTAATGGGCAGAAGCATACGCATCTGCCCATTTTTTTATAACTTGCCGAAAATGATCCCGCCGCCTTAAACGGGTTTTACTATACGGACAGACTTTAAAACGAGGAGAACAATGAAGCATACAAAGGGATCTGTTGAAGTGATTACAGGCTCCATGTTTTGTGGAAAAACAGATGAGTTGATTCGGCGCCTGCGTCGAGCAACGATTGCCCGCCAAAAGGTGCAGGTTTTCAAGCCAGCCATAGATGTGCGTTACGCCGTTGAGAAAGTAACCTCCCATGCCGGGGCGGAATTTGACGCCTTGCCAATTGAAAACAGCCGTGAGATATTTAAACATCTCGATGATGATGTAACAGTCGTCGCGATTGACGAAGCGCAATTTTTTGATATGAATGTAGTTGCCGTTTCCAAAGAGTTGGCTGAAAAAGGCATCCGTGTGATTGTCGCTGGGTTAGATATGGATTTTCGCGCCGAGCCTTTCGGGCCTATGCCTGCAATCATGGCACAAGCTGAAGAAGTGCGTAAATTACGCGCGATCTGCATGGTTTGCGGTGAAGAGGCCAGTCGTACGCAGCGCCTTGTAAATGGGAAGCCTGCTCGCTATGATGATCCTATCGTCATTGTTGGCGCAGATGAGCTTTACGAAGCACGCTGTCGGAAAGATCATGAAGTGCCGCGTTAGGAGAAGCTATGATCGAAGACTATAAAAACTTTCTCAAAGAAATTCTGATAGATCGCAGCGAATTACAAGCACGGATCGCCGAACTCGGCGAAGAGATCAGCCGAGATTACAAGGGCAAAGAATTATTAATGGTCTGCATTTTGCGTGGCGGTGTTTTTTTTACCGTTGATCTAATGAAAAATGTCGATATCCCACACAAAGTTGAATTCATGGCGATCTCTTCCTACGGCGCTGGTGCACGCGAATCGACTGGTGATGTACGTATTACCTTCGACCTTCAAATCAATATTCGCGGCAAGCATGTTCTGCTGGTCGAAGATATCATTGATAGCGGACATACCCTCGCCTCTGTAATTGAAAAACTCTCTGTTCAAGCTCCGGCATCCCTGGAGATCTGCGCATTGCTCGACAAAGCCTCTCGTCGCGAAGTCGATGTTCCCATCAAATATCGCGGATTCAACATCGAAGACAAATTCGTCTTTGGCTACGGGCTGGATATTGATGATTATTTTCGCGGATTGCCTTTTATCGGCGTTGTAGACTTGGACAAATACGAGCCTGCCGAGTAAAAAAATGACTACACAGCAACCAGCATCTGGAGTAGAAAAGGGGAGTGCGAAATCTCCTTATGCCGGGCGCTGGGTTGCTCGCTTACGCGGCAAGATCATTGCGCATGGCGGCACACCTGCGCAAGCTCTCCATGCCGCAAAACAGGCTTGCCCCAAAGAAAAACCTGAAATCACCTATATGCCTTCTCCTGAAACCCTTGTTAAATCCTCGCTTCTCCCCGCAATTGTGGACGCTTTGCCACAAGATCAACCCCTCTATTTGATCGGAGGGGCAGTCCGTGACGCCTTACTTGGACAGGTGAGTCACGACCTTGATTTTGGATTGCCTCCGCGCAAAGGAGCAGTAGATAACGCCCTAAAAGTTGCCCGCCGCATCGCCAATAAAATTGGAGCAGCCTACTACCCGCTAGATAGCGAACGCGGCGCAGCGCGCCTCGTCCTTATCCATGAAGACGGCACGCGCGACATTCTCGATTTTGCCGCCTTTCGTGGAGACGATCTCGAAACAGACTTACGTGGGCGTGACTTCACTCTCAACGCCATCGCTCTGGATGTGCGCACCCAGCAACTCTTCGATCCACTTAACGGAGCGAATGATCTGCGTGCCAAAACCTTACGTGCTTGCTCCCCAACCAGTTTAAGCGATGACCCGATCCGCGTTTTACGAGCGATCCGCTTGGCAGCTTCTTATGGTTTTCGCATTTTGCCAGAAACGCGCCAGGCAATGAAAGCTGCGATCCCGGCCCTTTCGAAAACATCCGCTGAACGACGCAGGGATGAACTTTTCCGTATTTTAGAAGGCAAACAGCCCGCAACCGCTATACGCGCGTTAGAAATGCTTGGTGTCTTACCTGAAGTCTTCCCTGAGTTGCCAGCCCTAAAGGACGTTGCGCAACCCTCCCCACATGTGGATGATGTTTGGGCGCATACGCTCAACACTTTGCGACACTTGGAGAATATCCTTTCTGCGCTTTCTCCCGAGTACGATTCAAGCAAAGCATCTGAATTTTATAATGGCTTGCTAGTCCTGCGTTTGGGGCGTTATCGCGAGCAGTTTGATGCTCACTTTGCTGATGGCCTAACCGCTGATCGCTCTATCTTTGGATTACTCTTTTTTGCGGCCTTATATCACGATGTTGCTAAACCGCTGAAGAGTGAGACGGGTGAAGATGGGCGCATCCGCTTTTGGGGGCATGATGCTGAAGGTGCAGAGATGGCAGCAGACCGGATGCGCAGCCTCCATTTGAGTAACGACGAAACAGATCGGGTGAAGCGGGTTATTGGTAACCACATGCGCATCCACTCAATGACGAATCGATTCTTGGATGAACGGAAGCAACCCTCCCGGCGTGCGATTTACCGATTCTTCCGTGATACGCGTGAAGCAGGCGTGGACTTGGTCCTGCTCTCGTTAGCCGATCTTCGTGCTACCTATGAGCATACCCTTCCTGAATCCCTCTGGAAAGCAGAATTGGACGTTTGCCGGATCCTGCTTGAAAATCTTTGGGAACATCCCGCTGAGGTGGTAAAGCCGCCCAGTTTTCTTAATGGCCATGAGGTCATGCAAGCTTTTGAGCTGTCTCCCAGCCCTTTGGTAGGCGCCTTGCTTGAAGCGATCCGAGAGGCGCAGGCAATGGGCGATGTGTCTGATAAAGATGAAGCACTGGTTTTCGCGAGCAACTGGTTGAAAAAAGAAAACTAGAAGGACTTACGCATATTTTAGATTCTAGGTGCTCTGTGTTGGTACTGATTGCATCGCAGAGCATTACAGCAAGGAAAATGAGTATTTTGCATAAGCTCGAGTTAAATGAAAGGAGCACAACCTCTGGTTGTGCTCCTTTTTATAAAAAATAGGCTTACGAAAATACCGGGTTTATAGCGGGAGGTAGCGGGCCTAATTGGCTTGTGCTACGACGAGCAAGGTTTTTGATATGGGCTACGAGAATGCTGCTGGGTACAGGTTTAATGAGGTAATCGTCTGCCCCTGCGTCAAGCGCGCTGGCGACCAAGCCTGGGTTATTAAGGGCAGAGAGTACGACAATGGGTATGTTGCTGAAAGAGCGTATTCTTTTGCAAACTTCCCAGCCGTCCATGGCTGGCATCATTAGATCTAAGAGGACAATATCGGGGTTCCTTTTTTTAAGCAAGTCAATCCCCTCCAGCCCGCTGTTGGCAGTGATGATTTCGAATCGATGAGTTTGCAAGAGCAGCGTGAGCAACTCTGTCATAGCAATGTCGTCGTCAATGGCTAGTACTTTGATAGGCATAAAATTTCTCCGCCCCAATTATGCTCTAAAAAGGAGTTGTCGGACTTTTCAACCAGTTAACAAATAGGAAAGGTTCGGGTAACCTCGCGAAAATAGTTAAAAATAAGCATGTTTTTTTCTGATTTTAGTCACTCATCAAGAAAAAGCCCTTGTGGTAAACTATCGCTTGGTTATTTTTGAAGTTAATATGATGCAATTTTTCCCACTGTTATAAGGAGATTTATAATGCAAAAATGGGTATATACATTCGGTGAGATCGCCGAAGCAGAAGAGTACGCTGGCAATTGGGAAGGTGTTCGCAGCTTGCTTGGAGGTAAAGGTGCAAACCTTGCCGAAATGACACGAATTGGTGTTCCTGTCCCCCCTGGGTTCACTGCATCGACCGAAGCCTGCCTGGCTTACCTTGAAGCTGGTAACGAATTCCCTGAAGGACTTTGGGAGCAAGAGTTGGTTGCCATGAAGACAACCGAAGAACTAACTGGTAAAAAATTTGGTGATGCAACAAACCCGCTTTTGGTTTCTTGTCGCTCGGGCGCCAAGTTCTCCATGCCTGGCATGATGGACACTGTTCTCAATCTTGGTATGAATGATAAAGTTGCTGAAAGCATGGTCGAAATGACAAACGATGCTCGCTTTGTCTACGATGCTTATCGTCGTCTTGTGCAGATGTTTGGCTCGGTCGTCCTTGGTGTTGACGACGAGAAATATGAACATGTTATCGATCAGCACAAGGAAGAAAAAGGTTATAGCAGTGATACCGACATGACCGCTGAAGACTGGAAGGCAATGACCGAAGCATTTAAGGTTGTTACTACAGAGGCTGGCTTTGAGTTTCCCCAAGATTCTTATGAGCAATTGAAAAAAGCGACCGAAGCTGTTTTCAGCTCTTGGAATGGCAAGCGTGCGATTGATTATCGTAATGCTGCTGATATTTCTCACGATCTGGGTACTGCTGTAAATATCCAGACAATGGTTTTCGGGAACATGGATAACTCTGGTACCGGTGTTGCTTTCACCCGCAACCCATCTACAGGCGAGAACGTCAACTGGGGCGAATATCTAATGAACGCCCAAGGTGAAGATGTTGTCGCCGGTATCCGCAATGCAAAACAAATTGCAGAAATGAAAGGCGAACTCCCCGAAGCCTATGCAGATTTCATCGCCGTTTGCGACAAACTCGAAGCTCATTATCGTGATCTGCAAGATGTTGAATTCACTGTAGAGCATGGCAAACTCTGGATGCTCCAAACTCGTGATGGTAAACGCACCGCAAAAGCTGCTGTAACAGTCGCTGTTGATATGGCAAATGAAGGTCTCATCTCTAAGGAAGAAGCTGTCTTGCGTGTGAAACCTGAACAGGTAGATACCCTTCTCCATCCCCAATTTGTTGAAGCCGCTAAACGTGCCGCTGACGAAGCCGGCAAGATGTTCGCCACCGGCGTAAATGCCTCCCCGGGGGCATCTGTTGGGCGTGTATATTTCGATGCTGACACAGCCGAAGCGAAAGCCAAAGAAGAAGGGCAAGACGTTATCATGGTGCGCCCCTTCACCAAACCGGATGATGTTCACGGTATGCTCGCAGCCAAAGGTATTCTCACCAGCGAAGGTGGAGCAACATCCCACGCGGCAGTTGTAGCACGTCAATTCGGTATTCC
Source organism: Anaerolineae bacterium (assembly GCA_018648605.1). Classification (GTDB taxonomy): domain Bacteria; phylum Chloroflexota; class Anaerolineae; order Anaerolineales; family Villigracilaceae; genus Desulfolinea. The sequence continues at coordinate 6,557 of JABGQU010000002.1, forward strand.
CTGTGTTGTTGGTGCATCCTCTGTTCGTATTGATGGTGAAAATCTTCAATTCACTTCTAATGGTGTGACCGTCTCCGAAGGTGATTGGATTTCCGTAGATGGCACAACTGGCGAAGTTTTCCTGGGCAAAATTGAATCCGTTGCCCCATCTTTGGAAGAACAGACCGATCTCCTCACACTGCTTACTTGGGCTGACGAAATTGCCGCAACTGAAGGCGTTCGTGTTGCTAAAGCAGAAGGTTATCCCACAAAAGGTTTGCAAGTTTGGGCAAATGCTGATTATCCCGAAGATGCCCGTCGTGCCCGCTCTTATGGGGCACAAGGTATTGGTCTCTGCCGTACCGAGCATATGTTTTTCGAGCCGGAGCGTCTTCCTATCGTTCAAGAGATGATCCTCGCCGGCGATGACGTTGCCACACGTCAAGCATGCCTCGACAAATTACTCCCCTATCAACGTTCCGATTTTGACGGTCTCTTTGAAGCGATGAGCGGCTACCCCGTTATCATCCGTCTCATTGATCCCCCGCTGCACGAGTTCATGCCCGACGAGCGCGAATTGCTCGAAGACGTGATCGGCGCACGCATCAAAGGCGAAGACGCTGCTGAAAAAGAAGCACTCCTCGCCGACATTGAGAGCCTGCACGAAAGCAACCCAATGATGGGATTGCGCGGTGTCCGCCTGAGCGTGATGATGCCCCAAATCGTCTCCATGCAAGTTCGTGCTATTTTCGAAGCAGCCGCCGACGTAAAATTGCGTGGCTTCGAGCCGCACCCCGAAGTCATGATCCCGCTTACAGGTCATGTCAACGAATTGCACTTCATCCAGCCCAAACTGGAAGAGATCGCAGCTGATGTGATGAAAGCCAAAGGTGTTGAATTTACTTATAAATTCGGCACCATGATCGAAATTCCCCGCGCTGGTCTGACCGCGGACGAGATCGCTAAAACCGCCGAATTCTTCTCCTTTGGCACCAACGATCTGACCCAATTCACCTTCGGCTACAGTCGTGATGATGCCGAGCGCAACTTCCTCGTCAAATACGTCGAAGATGGCATCTTGCCGGTAAATCCCTTTCAGACCATTGACCGCCCTGGTGTTGGTCAACTAATGGACATTTCCGTCACAAAGGGTCGCGCTGCTCGCCCAACACTTGAATGTGGCATCTGTGGCGAACACGGTGGCGATCCCAGTTCTATCGACTGGTGTCACCAAATTGGCTTGAACTATGTTTCTTGCTCCCCCTTCCGTGTGCCGATCGCACGTTTGGCAGCAGGACACGCCGCGCTAGAACATCGCGCATAGTTTTGTAAAAAAAGAACACCGAAGCCCCAGCACCTTATGGATGTTTGGGGCTTTTTTCTTTTCTCAAAAATGGGCTACAATTCTTTCATCCACGTAGAGGAGGCTTATGCAGAACTTCACTTTTTTGCTGAAATCTACATAAACACAACCCAGTGCATGTGCTGGATTTTTTAGCAGATCTGTCGCAGCATGCCCTAATCTACCCTCTGGTCGTATCCGTTGAAGAACTCGAGGTGCCAGAAGAGCAGTTTCGCCGTTATCGCATTACGGATCGTGTGCGGATGGAGCCTTTCAAGTTCAAAGTCAGTTACGAAGCCGATATTTGGCGGACACAGGCTGGAGATTTGCGCTCAATCGCGCGCCGATCTCCAGGAATTATCTTGCATAACACCACGAGTGCCATACCTAAAGGAGATGGAACGCTCTTGTGGGAAGAGGTCTCCGTTAAAGCACCATTTCTTCTGGGAAAAAATTGTGTTCCACCAAACACGCAAATCGCATAAAAAAATCTTCGAGTGTCTAAAAGAGTTTCTTGAAGCAGAGTAAACAAGAAAAAAGCGGCAAAATGCCGCTTTTTTCTTACATCAATTTCTATGGAGCAGGCCAAGCAATCGTTTTCGGCTGGCTATAGCCGTGTTTTTCAACTGTGTAAATCATCCCGCTAGACGGGTAGGGACAACCGGCTTCATCTTTGATCGTATAGCTCGTAGTGTACTGGTCTGGAAACGAAATTGGCCACCACAGATAAACATCATCCTGACAGATAAATAGATCAAGAAAATAGCCACGATCTTTATCCTTGGTCATCTTCATTTGAGCCCATGTAATGATCACTTGAGAGCCGTTCCGTGTAGCAACTACGTTCTTTGGCGCGCCATATTGATTAGTGCCAATACGTGTTAAATCCAAAACTGATAATCTGATAACCGTTTCAATATCTCCGGTAACCGTAACGACAGAAGGTGCGACCCAGCAAAAATAATCCAATTTGTCGAATTTGACATAGAGCCATTTGCTTAAGTACCAGCGGCTTCGCACCGTGCCAGTATCGCCTGCGTAGAGATCGGCAGCATGGAGATAGGCAATATTCGGGCCATAGCGGCAGTGTGCTTGTGCAGCGCTCACTTCGACAGTAGGAAAGGCGAAGGTTGGGGTTGGCGTGAGGCTGGGCGTGAAGGTCATCGTCGGCGTATAGGTCAGTGTGGGTGTCAGGGACGGGGTCAGCGTAAAGGTGGCAGTGCTGGTTGGCGTTAGCGTGGATGTGGAGGTTGCTGTCCACGAAGCGGCTGTCATCGTGGCTTGCTCTTCGGGGGAAGGCCCGCACGCAGAAATGAGTAACACCAAGCTGATTAGGACGAGTAATTTTTTCATTGCGTATCCTTTAGTTTTCTATCGCTTCCAGTAGATTTGTGATTGCCACTGTCGCTTTTCCTTGCAGAAAGATATCTGTGATCTGTTGGGTGTATAGCGAAGGTTCTATATTGATCTCGATGATTTTTGCTCCATTTCTCTTTGCAATATGCGGAAGTTGTGCGGCAGGCATCACCTCGCCTGTTGTGCCAACGAGCAGAAATACATCTGCTTGCTCAGTTTCTTGAAAAGATAAGGACATAGCAGGTTCGGGAATTGCCTCGCCGTAGAAGATGAAGTCTGGTTTAAGGATCTTGCTACACCGAATGCATAAAGGCGGTAGCAAGTTCAAGTCGAAGTGCGAAGCAGGGGATTTTTGTCCACAGGATGTGCAGATAAGATTGCGTGAGTTTCCATGATATTCATAGACTTCGATGCTGCCCGCATCCTGATGGAGGTTGTCGATATTTTGAGTGATCGTTGCTTTGACGTAGCCATCCTTTTCTAGTTGGGCAATACCGAGGTGCGCCGCATTGGGGTGGGCTTGTCCGAAAAAATCGTAGAAGATCTCTTTGATAACCTGCCATGATTCGCGCGGATTGGCGTGAAAATAGCGGATATCGAGAAAGATGGGATCGTATGTGTTCCAAAGACCGTTCTCGCCGCGAAAAGGCGGGATGCCACTCTCGACGGAAATCCCCGCACCGGTGAAGACGGTAACATGAGATGCGTTTTTGATGATCTGAGCAGCTTCCTGGTAAGTGGGCATAGATTATTTTTCGTCGATTAATTTTTGAAGTGGGGCGGCTGTGTAAATTGCTTGTTGCCCGTTTTTACTAACAAAAATCAGCCAAATGTCTTGCAACGAACCGTCTTTGGCTATAATGGTTACATCTGCTGTGTTTGGAAAAAAGGCAGGGGGCATTGCAAGAGGAAAGATGACCCTCCCTGTTCTTTGACCGACTAATTCAAACACAAGCCTGCTTTGCTCACTAACCCCATAACCTACTTTATCTGTGAGAGGAAAGCCTTCGCCTGCTGGAAAATATCTTGGGTAAATCGCTCGACCTTTAAGAATAGTTAGCTCTTGTTGATGATTGATAAGGATAGTATTGAGTTCTTCTGGAGATAGCTGGACAGTTTGTTTCGTGAACTCATCCCACATCTGGGTTTGTGGTTGTTGCGGGTATTGATCGGGTACGACTATCTCGCTTAGCGGGAGGCTGATTCCTGTAAGGAAAATCAGGAAAATCGCCGCATATCTCCAAGCGAAGACGGTTTTTCTTAAGGAGGTGCTTTCTGGTTTTCGAGTTCTTTGAGGAAATGTCCCTAAAAGAAGGAAGATAAAAGATGTTATTGATATTATTCCCAACATTTGGTACAGGTAGAATACCCAGTCAATTGGGAATAATAAGCGGATGCCTGATGCTAAAAACATGGCTGTCCATAAGTTGTAAAATAAATTTATGCCTAGAGGAAGTAAGCCTAGCCATTGTAGTTTTCTCCAAGCTGTTGCGATGCCTATCCCGAAAATAAGTATATAGAAGAGCAGTGTTAAATTTTTTCCTGGATTAATTTCTGTATCCCAACCTTCCCAAAAATTACTTGTAGGGATAAATAGATCTGTCTCACTGGGGAGGTTTTTCCTGATTGGAAAAGTAAGTAAACTGCCTGTCAGGTTTTGAAAAAAATGATTTGAAATAGAAACGGTTGTTTTTAAAGGGTTGGCATAAATGCGTTCGATCGCAATTTTCAACATTCTATTTGAGTATTCACTGTCGTTTTCGCCATCGAGGTGCGGTATTGTTGTGTGTTCTTTGTGTTCCGAATAGCGCACAGCCAGGACACTCATTTGTGAAAGGGGATTGTCAAAAACTATACCACCAGTAATTTTCCAGTTACGATAAAGCCAAGGTGAAAGACTGATGGATACTCCTAGAATAAGAAAGAAAATTTGAGTGATAGTTTTTCTGAAATCTTTCTTTGAATTAATAAATGCCACGATTAGAACAGGAAAGAGCGCAATGATACTTTGAGTTCGGATAAGTGTTGCTATGCCAATTATGCCTCCAGCAATGATTGGGATGAGTTTACTTGCGTGAATATCTTTGAGCCACTTAATGGATAAAAGGGTAAAAAGGCTTAACAGCATCGCTACCGGGAACTCAGATAGAAAAAGTTTGGAGTATGTGACACTAACAGTAAAGTGCGCGACTGCGTTAATTGTGATATCGCGTAGGATGGCAAGCGTTGCTATTGCTACTCCCAGTGGGCGACCTGAAATTTCTTTTCCTAGAAGGTAGAGAATTGCAGGAAAGGCTGAGAAAAAAAGCGTCTGCAAGGCTATAACGCGGGTGTAATCTTGCCCAACCAAGGCATGTGCGAATGCAAGAAAGACGACGTAGATAGGGCGGGCTGGAAATTGTTCACCTGCCATGCCTTTTCCTATAAGGATTGATTGCGAATTTTGATCATAGAGTTGAGCGTCTGAAAAAGGGTATATTTCAAAATTGGGAACCATAGGAGCTCTTGCTGCAAAACCAGGGTTGACGGGTTGATTTGTCCATAGGATTGCAGCAATTACCCAAATTATGATCGCGATCAACGTATCAGACAGACGAAGCGCTGCCTTGATCCTGTGTCCATACAGTATCGTAATTGTAGACAAGAGCCATGCAAGTAAAATTTGCCATTCTAATAAAGGGACAGAGGGTCCGCCTAGTCCCCCTAAAATGACTTCTTTGAAATTCTGTTTAAGAAAGATGCTTAGAAATGATAGCGCACCAAGTATGCCCCATATCCCCAGAAGAACCTTTACGAAGGCTTTGTCTGTTTCTAACACGCGAAGAAGATTATTTCTATTTAGAAAGAAGACCCAGATAGCTATTTCGACACCAAGTAGCGATAGTAGAAGAGAGATAGGTTGAAGATGTGTTGCGTATGCATTGAAGTAATTTAGACTTGGGTTTTGTGCAAGTGCCTGAAATATGATAATAGTTGCACGGCTGAACAGCGAGGTTAGAATACCGCCGAAAACTAAAGTTTCTTTCCATGGAGATTTCAGGATTGCGTTTTGAAAAAGAGACTTTTTAGCATATAAGACTGCACCTGTTAAGACTATGAACGTTATAGCAAGTAACACGATAAAACGCGGTGCAGAGTAGTTCCAGATAAATCTATTGTCGATCTCTGATGGTTGCAAGGCGATGAGTACAAGGGTAATGAAACCTTGGATTATCCACAAAAGCAAAAAGATTTGCGTAACGACAGAATTAGTTTTGGCGCTGTTTTGAGAAGTTAATAGTTTTTTTGTCATTTATTATCTTTACCTCAGAAACCCCATACCTAAGAGATTCTGATGGGGCGACGATGCATGTGATAGTGATAATGATCTCGGCGACTTCGTTATAACTATAGATGCGCTTCAAAGCAAGTTACGCCCTGCGAGCTGACGGCTGCGCTGTGGATGGTATTGGTAGGCAGTTCAAGACGGTCGCCGGGATATAAGGTGATGGTTTGATCTTCGTTAGGTAAAATGAAGGTGATTGAGCCATGTACCACATAAAGAATTTTATCGTAGGTGTGGACATGGGGCGCGTAAAGATCGTTGGGATTATTTGACCAGGGATAGTAGCTCAAGCCTTCATCGTGCAGGATTTGAGTCAATTCTTTTTCAGTAGGCGCTTCATTTTCCCAGCGAATGATATTCAGATTTAATTTTGTCATTCTTTACTCAGTGGTGGGGGTGAGTCTGGAGAGGGGCAGCAGTAATAGAGATGCCCCAATTGCACCGACCATGCCCCAGCCAATGATCCAGCCGAGGACGAAGCCGAAAGCGGAACCAATTGGTTCGATGAGAAAAAGTGTGATGAAGCCGGTCAGACCCCAGGCAAGGGCGTTTCCGATAATCCACCAGCCTTGTCCTTTGGCTTTTAGTCCGATAATCTGCAAAGCGCCAATGGCTAACCCCACAAAAAAACCACCAAATGGGTTGTCGCCAAAGAGGGGCGCAAACGACCATCCGACCGCGCTGGCAAGCGCCCACCATCCACCAACGGGGAGATAGGCGCGCAAGGCAAACCACTGCATGATGCCCAATGCTGCACCAAAGACAGCCCAATTGCCGAAGCCTTGATCGCCGATCGCGCCGCTAAAGGTGCCTCCCAAGGCACCGCCAATGAAGCTGGCGATGAGCCACGGTACCCAGGGGAGCGTTCTCTCTCTACTGCCCGTGGGGGTGAATGTTTTGCCAATTCCCCCCAATGCACGGGGTACAAGATAGGCAATAACAGCACTAACGATGGCTTTGCTAATCTCATCCATTTTTAGCTCCTTTACGAATCTTCTTTTGAAAAAGTGCCAATTTCAACAGTCCCTAAGATTTTTTGAAACTCTTTTCTTTTCATCATAATAGCTGTATTTCGTTTCCCAGATCCAAAAGAAATTTCATCGTGGACAAAAACATTTTTATCCGCAAGCAGGCGGATGGGAGAGGCTATGCCAATTGGCGCAACGGTGCCAATCGGGTAGCCTGTGACACACAAAACTTCTTCTTTGGTTGCCATTGTCATACGAGATTGTCCCAAATGAGCGCGGAGCGCACTCCAGGAGAGTTGCGCTGGTCCCGCGACGAGTACCATAATGAATTCATCCTTGCCAATACGAAAAAGAATACTGCGCACAACTTGAGAGACAACTTGCCCGCGTTCGGCTGCTGCCTGCTCAATGCTTTTGATGGAGGTTTTATGTTCAAAGACGCGATGTGAGGCGTTGAGTTTCGTCAGTATGAGGGAGACAGGTGGTAAAGTTTCCATCTCTGTATTATACATCCAGCAGTTCAAAAAAACATTGACAGAGGCAAGGCTTCATCTTATATTTACGAATAAAGTTTTGCACGTTTTATAATCATATTATATTCTTTGGAGGAATAATGTTCGCTCTCAACCTTTTGTCTGAATCTACGAATGAACCTGATCTAACCTGGCTGCTTTGGCTTGTTCTCGCTATTTTTGTTGTTATTGTCGTCGTTGGTTGGCTAACCAGCAAAAAAACTGATGCCCCTGCCGAAGCTGATGCCGCTCCTGATGATCTAACCAAGCTCGAAGGTGTAGGCCCCAAAGTCTCTGGCGTTTTGGCTGCTGCTGGCTATACAACTTTTGCAAAATTAGTCTCTGCCGATGCAGACGCCGTCAGTGCAGTTTTGAAAGAAGCTGGTTTGCAGATGATGGACCCCGCTGGCTGGATCGAACAAGCGGATTTGGCTGCCAAAGGCGATATGGAAGCTCTCGAGAAATTGCAAGATGAACTCAAAGGCGGGCGCCGCGGGTAACGAACCCGGATTTCAACTTGCCCCCGATAAATGAAGATTTGTCGGGGGTTTATTTTTTGGGCTATAACTGAAATGCTTTTCTTTGTTTGATCTAAAATTGAAGTGAATATGCTATCTATCCTCCCTATGGGTAGCTTTTTGTCGTCCAAGAAGATGAAATAAGGAGCAATAGTTTAATGAGTATCCCGAAAACGATAGGTTTTCCCTCTATGCGCGAAGAAGCGGGTGAAAAGCGTGTTTTTTTACCAGAATTTATTCGCTGGCTGGCAGATTTTGGAGTTGAAATTTATTTAGAGGAGGGGTATGGTGTCCCTTTAGGATATTCATTGGAAGATTATCAGGCAGAAGGAAAAGCGATCTTTGCAGGGACGCGCGAACAAGCCTTCGGGCAGGATATTGTTATTCTCTTGCGCTCGCCAAAACCTGATGAGTTCGCCCTCATGCGCAAAGGTGGGGTTTTGATCTCTATGCTACATTATCATACCCGTCCGCGCAGGGTGCAACTATTGCGAGAGCTGGGAATCAATGCCATCTCACTCGATAGTATTGTTGACGGGAACGGAATTCGTCTGGTGCAGAATATGCGCGCCGTTGCGTGGAATGGCTTGGACGCTGCCTTTGGCGTACTTGAAAAAAAGTGGCCCGACCTACGCAAGGATAACGGAGAACCTTTTCGGGTTTTGGTAATGGGAACAGGTATGGTTGGGAAACATGCTTTTGAAGCGGCGACCAAGCTTGGGGATCGCGTGCGAAACGATGTGCATATTGCGGCTGGCGGCGCGGGTGTGATCGCAAAAGGATTTGGGCGGAATATCACCCGTAATCCAGAGCAGATGAAATCGCTTTTTGAGAAAGCCGATATTCTTGTCGATACGACCCAGCGACGTAACCCATCCACGCCGGTGGTGCCAAATGAATGGTTGGCGTGGTTGCCAGACCATGCGGTGATCGTTGATCTTTCGGTTGATCCTTATACGCTGAATGTTGACCCGCCAGTGGTGCGCGGGATTGAGGGCATCCCACAAGGGAACTTGGATCAATATATCTTTGCGCCCGATGATCCTAATTGGATGGCAAAGATCCCGCCTGAAATCCCGACCGATGTGCGCCGCACAAGTATCTCTTGCTATTCGTGGCCTGGCATTCGCCCGCAAGCGTGTATGCAGCATTACCAGGGGCAGCTAAAGCCACTGATGCAAGTTTTGCTCAAAAGCGGATACGCGCGCCTTGCGCACGAGACCAATCATTTTGGCCGTGCCTTGTATCGGGGGAGTTTGGATGCGTTCTTGAATGTTAGATAACTAACTCTTTCTTGAAAATACTTGAAGATCTGTTTCACAAATATGCTTTACCATCCAGTGTTCCATCTCATGTTTTAGTGCTATAACTTCCAGCATACTTGCGCTTTCAGAACCTAGTTTTGCATTAATTTCTGCTAGTTTTTATCTCAAGAGATCTTGCTCTTCTCGGTTTTTCTCTGCTACTGGAGAAGGATGATTTGATGCCCGCCATTCTTCGTTCGGAAAATGGAATTCAGTATATTGTTCGAAAAAACGCAGAGCTACTTTAGTCAATTCTTTTCCTTGTTGGTTGCTCACAGCATTATCAAATTCATTGTAACGTCGTAGCCACTCTTTATGTTCTTCATCAATTTCCGGTATCCCCGTTGACATGTCTTCATTCCACTCTATGGCCATTTCTATTTACCTTCTTTGAAGAAAATTGTAAAAATCTTAGCTATTATTTGGTAATAATTTTTAGCTTTGGGAGAATCTTGATGAGTATTGATGTTGACTTGACCGCTATATTGCGCCTTGTCTACTATTCAAAATCCAATTCTATTCCACCAACCCTTGCTGCGACTAAGTTATATAGATAAGCACCAATAGCTCCTACTATAAATCCAAATAGTGCAGAAATAATTGGCATACCAATCAGTGCTCCAAATGCGAGCACTGTGCCAAAACTTAGCCCAGGAGTCGATGCGGAGACGGGTGAAACCCACCCAATGCTCACAAGCACATCTATGATGAGGCCACCAAATGAATACAAAACCCCAGCACCTAAACCCACTTTTGCCATGATGACGGCTTGGAATTTTGCAAAAGAGAATACACCAATATTTTTTACTTTTGCCATAGTTATTTACCTCGGTTTTTTAAATCGAAGACTTACTTACTGTAATAATAAAATAGGATAGAGAAATTGTAGCATGAAGACTAAGCGCAATTACCCCGCATGGATCGCCGCAATTGCTTGGCGCGCCAGGCGCGAGATTTCTCGCTCGTCACGATTGGCGGCAAGCGCATCCAGCGCGGGTAGTGCGTAGCGGTCTTTGAGCTGGCCTAATGCATTAATAGCCGCGATCCGCACGCTAGACTCGCTATCGTTGAGCGTTTTCAGTAAATAGTTGACAGCTTCCCGCCCACCGATCTTTGCGATACTCTCCACAGATTTCTCGCGAATCCAATCGTTTGGGCTAGATAATGCTTCAACGAAAATCGACATGGCTGTTGGCCCGTAACCAATCATTGCCGTTGCTGCCATTTCTGCCACGTCATAATTTGGGTCATAGAATGCCATTTGTAGCGGCTCTAGCGAGCGTGAGTCTTTTAGCGGGGCGAGCAGAGAAATGGCATAACGTCGCACAGTTGGCTCTTTGGCATTCATCGCCTCGGCGAGCGGGGCATAAGCTTGCGTGCCAAATTTACGAATGCTCGCCTGCAAAACCTGCATGGCTTCTTCGCGCCCGTACCACCAGAACGAATCATATAAAGCTTCAACCAAATAAGGGATCACACTCGGGTCATCGGTCTCTGCCAATGCTTGTGCGGCTGCCTGCCGTACATTAATTTCAGGGTCGTCGAGCAAGTCTGCCAAATTAAGATACGTTTTGGGCAAACGAAAACCAGCGATAGCCCTCGCAACAGCGATGCGCACATCCGGGTCATTATCGCTGAGGGTGTTGAGTAATTGCGGCATCACGCTTTTGTCGTTGATCTTCCCCAACGCCAGCGCGGTTGCCACTTGCACTTTGTAGTTTTTGCTGGGCAAAATCTGAAGCAGGATGGGCAGTGCAGCAGAATTGCCGATTTCGCCAAGAACTGTTGCTGCCTGTATTTGATTGGATGCTTCTCTTGCGCGGATCGCTTCACTTAGCGCGGGAATTGCGTCCACGCCAATGCGGACAAGAATCTGCGGTACGAACGTGCTTAGGGCTTGGTCCTTGCCCCCTAGCGCGGCGACCAAACCCGGGGCGGAGTCCGCTCCGAGCGCGATCAATTGACGTGCGGCGTTATTTCGTTTGTTGGCATCACTGTTGCGCAGCATCCCGATCAATCGCTTTACGTCCATATTTTGTTTTTTATCAGAAAACCAGGCCATCTTTTATCTCCTCTGTGCTGGTTCTATTTTACATTGATTTTCCCCCATGTTATCATTTGCGCATGAATTCCCCCCACGCCCTATACTTTCACATCCCATTTTGTGTGCATCGCTGCGCCTATTGCGACTTCAACACCTACGCCGGGCAGGATGCGCTTATCCCCGCTTACGTGGATGCGCTTATTCGTGAGATAGAACTCGTTGGGCAAGGGGCGCGGGAAAAAGTCCACGCCAGCACTATTTTCTTCGGGGGAGGCACGCCATCTCTCCTGAGCGTCCCGCAGTTTTCATCCATTTTCGATGCCATTTGCCAGAACTTCGATCTGCACCCCGATGCCGAAATCTCGCTCGAGGCAAATCCCGGCACGCTCACGCGGGACTATTTGCAGGGCTTGCGTGATGTTGGGTTTTATCGCCTGAGTTTGGGCGTTCAGTCTGCGCATCCCGATGAATTACAGATGCTTGAACGTATCCATTCTTACGGGGATGTCGTCTCTGCGGCGTTATCTGCCCGAAAAACAGGATTCGAGAACCTGAGCTTTGACCTGATCTTCGGCTTGCCGGAACAAACGCTCGACCGTTGGCAGGCTACCCTTAAATTGATCGTTGGTTTGCGCCCCGAGCATCTCTCGTTATATGCTCTGACTCTTGAGCATGGCACTCCCTTTGGGCGCTGGGCAGAGCGCGGGCTGCTCCCGCTCCCCGACCCGGATCTGGCAGCGGATATGTACGAATGGGCGAGTGAGTATCTTGCTGGAGAGGGTTTTGAGCAATATGAGATTTCCAATTGGAAAAAACCGAAACAAGAATGCCAGCACAACCTTCAATATTGGCGTAACCTGCCTTACCTTGGCTTTGGCGCAGGCGCACACGGCTATGCCGATAGAATGCGCTACGCAAATGTCTTACGAATCCAGACTTATATTGACCGCTTGGTGAAAAAAGATGCGTCGGCATCTTTCCCGTTTTCGCCAGCCGCGGTGAGTAAACAGATTGTCTCTGATGAACAAGCGATGCAAGAGCACATGATGATGGGCTTGCGCTTAACGCACGAAGGCGTTGCTAGAGAAACCTTCCGCACACGCTATGGACATGACGTGGGAGATGTTTTTGTATCTGAAATTGAAGAGTTGATGAAGTATAACTTACTGGAGTGGGGGAAAATAAAAACTTCCGAAGTTTCTAAAACTTCGGAAGTTCTGCGCCTGACCAAGCAAGCTTATCTCTTAGGGAACCAGGTCTTTCGGCGTTTTGTACCGTAAGAGAAGAAAAGTCTTTTAGGGACGACCGCAATAGCTTATTTCACCAGAATTAGAACTGGTTTGCTTCCATACACACCCCGCAGCTTGACAACTGGCGGCATTATCATGACTTAGAGGGAATTTGCATTCGACCGTTGTCGTCTCCCCTGATTGTTCTCCCGATTCTCTTGTTGGTGTCGTTGTGCGCGGGCAAAGCTTGGGTTCATATCCCGTTGGTGTATAGCCAAAAGCTTCGAAACAAGTATTATCGATAAGATAGAGTTCACCAAGGGGGTAGTATTGATTGTCGCGTACGGGGGAGCCAGCATCTTCTGCGCGGAAACGATCTACATAGTCGAGTTTGCCAACATCGCGCAAGCCCGCGTCTGCCAGTACGCCGAGCATAAATCCGCCATCGGTGAGAGATTTTTTGAAGGCAAATTGAATTGTCGCGTTTATGCCCGCGTCGCTGCGCACCCACGCCAAGTCGGGATCGGTATCAAGCCCATCACTCAGGTTAAAGATGGGGGTATCGTATCCGTTTGTGTCCAAGGGTGCATCGGAATGTCCCGCAGAGAGACCGGCGCTGTCGTGATTGCTATCTTCGATGACTTGAAGAGTCTCATTTGTCCACTCGCGGGTATAGGGCGGTTGCGCCCATACGATCACGTCACCAAAGCCATCTGTATCATTGTCGATCTCGACCCCGAAATTAATGCCTATCTCGTTATTGGGGTTTTTTCCGAACATTTCAATGGAAACGTAATACCAGGTTCCATCGCTACTTAAGGTGTACGTCACAATGTCCAGATCGGGAATGTAGGTCATATCTTGAGTGAAAGGGCGTTCCAGACGGTTGATTTTATATGAATCCCCATAGGGAGCGCGGTTTTCGTTGGCTGTGCCGTGCGAGACAACATCGTATATGATTCCTCCGCTTGGTGGTGAGGTCTCCGGAAATGCAATATGTACAACTGAAGGGGCGCTCGTTGGAGGCACAAGTGTTGGGGTGTTGATTTCACCTGAGAAATGCGTTGCTGCGGGAATTGGGGGTGGAAGAAGTGTAGCGGTAGGTGCTGGTTCGCCAGTTGCAATGAAAGGCAGATTGCAGGCAATGATCAATAAACTGAACACCAAGAGTACAAGGGAAGTGTGTTGGCGGTGTTTCATCGAGTTCTCCTTTGAGTAATAATCCGCCTATTATCTAATTAGCTTTGTAAAACTTCAATGGCTCTTTCGGGGCGGGTAGACAACAACTTTTTAGAATAGTTTTTATGCTGAAAATAAAAACTTCCGAAGGGCTAGGCCTTCGGAAGTTTTGCGTATAGTCAGGATCGCTCATCTACTGGGCATCCAGCTTTTTGAGCTTATTGTGGGAGAAATCATGGTGAGACACAGTGATATGCAACGTGAGTAATTACGTTTGGATCTTGCACCCACGCACAGCTTGCCTGTGTGCAGCTAACGCCATTAGTATACTGGCTGGGATTCGTGCAGCCGGTTTGTTCTGCGGGTGTTTTCTCAGGAGGGGGGCAAAGTTGTGGCTCATAGCCAGTTGGCTTAAATCCGAATGCTTCGCGGCAGGTATTATCAACGAGATAGAGTTCGCCAAGAGGATAGTATTTGTTGTCGCGTACAGGGGAACCTGCATCCTCAGCAAGAAAGCGATCCACATAGTCTAATTTTTCGACGTTGCGTAAGCCAGAATCAGCCAAGACACCGAGCATAAATGAGCCATCTGTTAGTGATTTTTTAAAAGCAAATTGGATCGTGGCTTTTAGGCCGGCATCACTGCGCACCCAGGCGAGATCGGGATCGTCTTTGATGTTATTTTCAAGGTCGAAGAGCGCTGTATCGTAGCCATTTGTATCAAGGGGAGCATCAGAGAATCCTGGGGAAAGACCGGCTGTATCGTGGTTTGTGTCTTTCAAAACCATCACGTTATCATTTGTCCAGTCACTGATATAAGGTGGTTTAGCCCAAACGATGGTGTCGCCAAAGCCATCTGCGTCATTATCAATTTCAACGCCATAGTGAATGCCAAGATCATTGTTGGGGTTTGTGCCAACCAATTCGATTGAGATATAGATCCACGTCTCATCTTCACTAAGGCTGAATGTGACAATGTCCATATCAGGGACGTAAGTCATATCCTGTTGAAAGGGACGCTCCAGACGGTTGATATTATAAGAATCTCCATAAGGGGCGCGTTTCTCAGGAGCTGTGTCTTGTGATACCACATCATAGACGATCCCTCCGCTTGGCGGGGATGTCACCGGATACAGAATGTGAACTACCGAAGGCGTGCTGGTTGGTGGGATCAAGGTTGGTAAATTGGACTCGGCAATGAATACCGTCGGTATTGGAGAAGATATAGGGGCAGACGTAGGAACTGCTTCTGGGGGTGAGCTTGCAAAAAATGGAATCGTGCAAGCCAAGGCAAATAAGGCAATGCTGGAAATGATAGGTATAAGTTTCGTTTTGTTATTCACGAGAAACTCCTTTCAACGTTTTCTGATTTCATTATGCGCTCTGAATATCGAAACTACAATGGCTTCTTTAGGTGAGAATACAGGTCAGGGCTTACACGCTTTACTAGAAAGTATTTTTTTTCGCTCATAAGTGAAGATCCTACTTATCATTCTTGATAGTTTTGCATAAATCATCATGATGATGCGTATAATACTTTTGTACAAAACGATCAAGAAAACAAGGAGATGGAAATGAAGAAAAAATACGCTATTATCTATTTTGCTATTCTATTTGCTTTGGCTTTATCTTCCTGCGGCATACTGACTCCCAAGGTAGATTCTGCACAAGAGACAGAAAATATCCCGCCTGCACCCGCAGAGAGCCTCGAAGTTGTGCCTGCGCCAACAAGCGAGACAGTTTTTATCAATTTAGCTGGACCAGATATCGGCACAAGGATGGAGTGGGTAGATGGCAGTTTGATGGTTTATATTCCCTCTGGGGAGTTCATTATGGGGCAGGGTGGCGAAGATAACCCCGAACACGATGTTCTTTTGCGTGATTTCTGGGTTTATCGTACCAAGGTGACTAATCAGATGTATGCGGTTTGCGTTGCAGCGGGGACTTGTTCATCACCCGAAAATAAAGTGCCCGATTATTATCTAAACCCTGAATATGCCGAGCAGCCTGTTGTCGGCGTGAATTGGAGACAGGCGGCAACCTATTGTTCATGGGTGAAGGGCGACCTTCCAACGGAAGCACAATGGGAGAAAACTGCGCGCGGTACTGAAGGAAGTATTTACCCCTGGGGTGATTCTGCGCCAAATTGTGATTTACTGAATTTCGATAATTGCCTCGGTGGGTTGAGTAATGTGAGTGATTTTCCGGAAGGAAAATCGGATTACGATGTTTTAGATATGGCAGGAAATACCTTTGAGTGGGTTTTGGATTGGTATGACCCCACTTATTATGAAGCCGCGCCTTCGGATGATCCTTATGGGCCAGAGTTGGGGAATGTCAAATCGGTGCGTAGCAGTAGTTTTGAGAGCGCAGCGCAGCAAGTTCCGGTCGCGAATCGTTTCTTCCTTGATCCAGAAAAGCAGCGTGAAGACCTCGGCTTCCGCTGTGTACTTATCGATCCAGTTTCTCCTGCTCCATATTGCGTGGCTGCTTCTCTTCCCACAAGAACGCCTGAGCGGAGTACGCCAGATTGTGAACCAGTAGACTTCTCTATTGGGAATTCTTTTTGTCAGGGCGGCAGTGCCTATGTTAATATCGAGACAAATAGCGCATCGGCTTTTGTTACATCCAGCAGCGATCCGCTAAATTGTACGCAATACCAAGCTGGGCGTTTGACTTGCGGCCCTTTGGCGACGGAGTCGCGGGTGAGTCTCACGGTTTGTGCTCCCGGGTGCGAACCGGATCAGGGCGCGACAGCGATTGTGCCTGAAATAGCCTGTGCGGTTGGATTTCTTTATAACCCTGCAACGGGCGGCTGTGAATATGCTCCGCTTGCTATTGATCCGCATGGCATAGATTGTGGTCTTGGCTACCAGTCGACCGCACTTGGATGTTTGCCCCTCGTAAATAATTTTGGCGGCTGTGGCACAGGACAATATTATGATGCCGCCTTAGGAACATGTCTGCCAAGTGGTGGCGCGAGCGATTGTTTCCCAGGTTATTCAGGTTATCCGGGCGAAGAGACTTGTAATACAAGTTGTTTGGACGGGTATATTTACGATGCTGATCTGGGGTGTTGCGCCCCCGAGGATGGCAGTTATATGGTTCCTGGCGGCGGTGATGCCCCTGTAATAACCACCGAGCCTTCGGGCACCGAGAGCGCATGCAGTAGCTTTACGGTTACTGCTGCGAGTTGTATTGATTACACAGGTGATGGCGAACCTACAGGGTGCGAAAGCTATAAGGATGAAAAAAGCTGCTTTTACGCCGACTGTTATTGGGATATTAACGCATATGGTGGGCGTGGCGGATGTTTCCCCGGATAAAGCAAAGTGCGGCTCAAGCGAGCCGCACTTTTTTCGTCTCTAACTCGTAGGCATATCCGGCCTCTAAAATCTTCTTTTCCTGCCATGCTGCGCCCACGATCTGCAAACCGATCGGTAGACCTTTTCCGTCGACACCACAAGGCAACGAGAGCACAGGCAACCCCGTTAAATTAAAGGGTGCGGTGAAGCGCGTCAGCAATTTGGCTTCTTCAACGGCATCTTTCCCCTCGATGGGTGGTGCAGTCACGGCTGTGCTGGGGAGCAAAAGCAGACCATATTCTCCAAAGAAAATTTCCATGCGTCGTTTGGTTTCAGCTTGTGTGCGGCGCGCCAAACTATATTCGCTGCTCGTATACGCAGCCCCTGTGCGCAGGCGGCGCAACACATCTTTGCCGTAGACTTCGGGCGTTTTATTCATCCGCTCGTGATGATAGGCAGCGCCATCGGCAGGAGTCATCAAGCCGTTTGCGCGCGCAGCTTCTGTCAGCCACGAGAAATCAATGCTTTCCACTTTTGCGCCGAGCGATTGAAAGACGGATGCCGCCTCCCGTACGGCAGATGCGACTTCAGGATTCGCAAAATCCAGATAGCCCTCTTCTGCCAGCCCGATACGGACTCCTTTTAGGTTTGCCTCCGTTATGGATGCGTAATCCTCGACACCCACATCTACCGATGAAGGATCGCGTGCATCATAGCCCGCCATCGCATTTAGCATTAATCCCGCATCATTCACCGAGCGTGTCATTGGCCCCGCATGATCGAGATTCCACGAAAGAGGCATGATCCCGCGTAAACTGACGCGTCCAAAAGTAGGCTTTAGCCCCACCACACCACATAACGATGCCGGGATGCGGATAGAGCCGCCTGTATCCGTTCCCAACGCGGCAGGACACATATTTGCCGCCAACGCCGCCGCAGATCCGCCCGATGAGCCGCCCGCAATCCGATTTGTGTCGTGCGGGTTATGCGTCGCCCCATAATGCGGATTGACCGTCGTCACACCGAGCGCGATCTCGTGCGTATTCGTTTTGCCGAGCAGGATCATCCCGACATTTTTTAGGCGGCGAATTACTTCAGCGTCTTCCTTCGGGATGTCATCCGCTCTAAAGGAAGTCCCGCCTGTCGTGCGGATGCCCGCTGTATCATAAAGGTCTTTTGCGGCAAAAGGGATTCCCAATAGTAGCGGCATTTCTTCTGCGGATAATTTCATTTGCAGAGACTCGGCTTCTTTTGCCTGAGCGCGTGCTGTCTCTGCGGTGACGGTGATAAAAGCGTTGATCCTCGTCTCTTCGATGTCAATTTGACGGAGGCAAGCCTCCACAAGTTCGACCGGGGAAATTTTCTTTTGCTGGATCAGTGTTTGGGCTTCTGAGATGTTGAGGGTGTGTAGATTCATGGGAAAATCCTAAAAAAATAGTCTTTTTTCTCGTAAAGGTACTCTTCGATTTCTAGAAGCAATGCTCTGCATTGCGGCTTGTCTACAGTTTCCCAACGCGGAGCATTGGGAAAAGGATTGTGAAAATATCTAAGTCTAAAAAGTTATTTTTTCTCGTAAAGAAGTTCTTCGATCTCTTGACCGCGAGCATTGGCATAGCCTTTACTTTCACTGAGCAGTAGAAAACCACATTTTGCCAATACACGACATGAGCCAAGATTATCCTTTGCAACTCGTGCATATATTGGGCGCATTTTATTGTGAATTTTCAGAAATACAGCGAGTGCCCAGGTAGCAAGGCCTTGCCCCCAATGTTCTTTGCCCAACCAATAACTGACTTCTGGCTTTCCCTCATCTTCATAACTCAGGACGCTTCCGGCAACTTCTCCGTTTAAGATAATCGTTTTGATGATGACGGTTTTATCCTTTAGAATTTTCTGCCAATGCGCATTGAATGCTTCTTTATCGTTTGGGTCTTTGGCGGTGAAAGCAGCCATCTGATTCGCTTCCTGATCCAACTGGTTTTGGAAGAATACCTCGAGATCATCGTTAGCAACATCGCGTAGAAAAAGTTTGGCGGGCATCTTTTATTCGCCCATGATCTGCAGGACTAACTCGCGTTGACGAGCGCGGTTGTCAAAATCGACAAAGATGATCTGTTGCCATGTGCCTAGTGTGAGACGCTGCTCAACAAAGGGAACGGAAAGCGATGGCCCCAATAGCGCCGCACGGACGTGGCTGTGCCCGTTCCCGTCGTGCCAGCGGGCGTTATGCGCGTAGTGCCGGTTGGGAGGAGCTATCTCATTATCTCATCGAAGAGACGCTGCAAATCGCTAACGCAGCCTGATTCGTATTCGATGGTGGTCAACGTGCTCGTGGCAGATGGGGTGAAGATGGTTACGGTGCCGTTCCTAAGTTCAGATGCCAGCACTTGCTGGGCAACAGCATCCGTGATGTCGCGTATATCGCCATCGCCGCGTGTTTGGAGTTGGAGGGAAAAAGTTTTTACGGGCATGGGCTTTTCCTGAAATATCCTATAGCTTAAGATCTTAATCTAAAAGCAGCAAGAAAGAAAAAAGGCAGAAAACTAAAATAGCTTTCTGCCTTTCATGTTTTATTCCCAGATAGCCCAATTTCCATCTCCTGTTTCAGTAATGGGTAATCCTTCGCTCATCCATTCATACATTGAGCCATCATATACCGCAACATTTTCATTACCAATCATAAAATGAGCAACAGCATTTACCGTTGCTGCTATCCCACCCCCGCAATAGGTTATGATGCGCTTGAATCCCAATCCTTTTTTTAGTTTCTCTGTAATTAGATTTTGCTCTACAAATGCATCCATTCCTAGCATCAAATCTGTACATGGCAAACATGTTGATCCTGTGATGTGCGCAGCCTGATAACTTTCATTCATAAGTGCATTTTCAACGCAAACTTTACTTTCTTTCATTGCTTCCATGACTTCATTTTTGCTCACGAGCATCTTCCGCTTGAAAAGCCCCTTATATTCAACCGGAGCATAATGCCGTTCCCCTTGCTCGACTTCTCCTCCTGCTTTTTTCCAAGCATCCAATCCACCGTTTAGAATTCGCACATTTCTATGCCCCGCATAATGCAATATCCACCAAGCACGGGTCGCAGCAGGCAGAATTCCCGGTGCATATACAACAATTTCTGAATTCTCCGAAATCCCAATATTTCCAATTTGCGCTGATATTTCAGCTTCCGATGCTACCATCAACATATAATCACTATTAGGCTCGGAAAAATTGTTATGATCAAAAAATGCTGCTCCTGGAATATGCTCTTTCTCATATTTTTCCTTAGCAGTTAGATCTGATGCATTTCCAAAAAACAAAATAGTTGTATCAAAAATGCGAAGATTTTTATTCTCTAGCTTACTCAATAGTTCATCTGCTTCGATCAAAATACTGTTTCTATCCATACCTATATCTCCTCAATCCGTTTAAAAACCAATACCTGTAAATTTATCACAATGCTATTAGCCCCCAACTAGGTGATATGTGGAGTCCGACTCCGCTTAATACTATGTTTTGAACATTATACTTTGGAAGTTGATACAAAAAGGCTGGAAAGTCCCCCAAACTTTCCAGCCTTTAACTTTGAGCTTTCTAACTAAGCTTAGAACAAGCCAACAACCTTGCCGGTTTCCAAATCCACATCCACGTCAAAGTAGACGGGGCGGGTGGGTAAGCCGGGCATGGTGCTCATTGCGCCAACGAGCGGATAGATGAAGCCTGCGCCAACGGATGCGCGCAGTTCGCGAATCGGGACGATGAAACCGGTCGGGCGACCTTTCAGGTTGCCATCGTGGCTCAAGCTGAGATGGGTTTTTGCCATGCACATGGGGAGCTCATCAAAGCCCAGGCGGGTGTAGCGTTCGATCTGCTCTTCGGCTTCTTCGGAGTATTCCACACCAGCTGCACCGTAGATCTTTGTACAGATGGTTTCGATTTTCTCTTTGATGCTGGTTCCCTTGAGCGGATAAAGGAATTTGAAATCGCTGGGTTTTTCACAAGCAGCGATAACAGCTTCACCAAGAGCGATGGAGCCTGCGCCACCTTCCATCCAGTGGCGGGAGACGACAGCGTCTTCTGCGCCAGCAGCGATCGCGGCTTTGCAAACGAGATCAACTTCAGCTGGGGTGTCATCTTTGAAGCTGTTTACAGCGACAACAACGGGAATACCAAAGCGAAGTGCATTTTCGATATGTGCTTCAAGGTTGGGCATTCCGGCGGCGAGCAGTTCGAGATTCTCTTCGACATATTCAGGAGCCAAAGGTGCGCCAGCTTTTACAGCCGGACCACCGCCATGCATCTTCAGTGCGCGCACGGTTGCGACGAGTACAACGGCGTCGGGGATCAAGCCGGAATAGCGGCATTTGATATCGAAGAATTTTTCCATGCCGATGTCAGCACCGAAACCAGATTCTGTTAGAACGTAATCAGCCAATTTCAAGGCAATGCGGTCGGCGATGATCGAGCTGTTCCCGTGTGCGATATTGGCAAAAGGTCCGGCGTGGATGAATGCAGGCGTGCCTTCGAGAGTTTGCATTAGAGTAGGCATGATCGCGTCTTTCATCAAAACGGTCATTGCGCCAGCGATACCAATGTCTTCACAGGTGACGGGGTCACCAGCGTGGCTGGTTGCTAAAACAATGCGTCCGAAGCGGGCGCGCATATCAGCCAGGTCGGTAGTGAGTGCCAAAATTGCCATGATCTCACTGGCAACGGAGATGTCATACCCTGTCTTGCGGGTGTGACCTTTTTCTTTTGGTCCCTGTCCAATGGTGATCTCACGCAGGTGGCGGTCGTTGATATCAACAACACGACGCCAGGTAACGGTATCAGGATCTATATCCAGACGAACGAAGCGGCTAATCTCTTCTTCGGTCAAGTCGTTAGGGTCAGTCTTGTCGATGCCTAATTTTTCTAAACGCACGAACATGGATTTTGCAAATTTGCGGCTGCCATCTTTGGCGGGAGGGCATAAACGACGAAAAAGAGCCTCATCTGATTGGCGTGTCTCGTGGAACATGCGGCTATCGAGTGCAGCGGCAACCAGATTATTTGCGGCAGTAATTGCGTGGATATCGCCAGTCAAATGAAGGTTGAAATCTTCCATCGGGATGATCTGCGAGTAGCCACCGCCAGCAGCACCGCCCTTAATACCAAAGGTCGGGCCCTGTGAAGGTTGGCGAATGGCAGTGAAAACTGTTTTGCCAAGATGTGCACCCAAAGCCTGCGAAAGACCCACTGTGGTCGTGGTTTTGCCTTCACCCAAAGGGGTGGGCGTGATCGCGGTGACATCAATATATTTTCCGTTCGGGCGGTTTTTCAAGCGCTCTAAAAGGCTTAAAGAGACTTTTGCTTTGTGGGGGCCATAAAGGATGAGTTCGTCTTCCTGAATACCGACTTCTTCAGCGATCAGTGAAATTGGTTTTAAGGTTGCTTCTTGCGCGATATCAATATCTGAAGGTACTGGGGTGCGTAAATTAAGCGGGGTGGGGGTAAATTCTTTGGTCATTCACAAGCTCCTTGAATTGATTGGTAAAGGCATAATGCCATAATTGTCAGACCTTTCAATTGTGCTACTTTTCTGAGATTTTGGCAAGTGACTTTCTTCTAATTTGATGTGATGAGCGTTCCTATCTTATTGCTTTTAAACGCATTTTTAAGCGCGTTTCCCACTTCTCCGGAGAAAATCTGTACAGACAATTCGGGAATTTCATCAACAAGCCTTAGCATCTGCCGGACTTTGGAATCCATCCCGCCGGTTACATCGGTTGCAGCGGATGCGCCAATGCTTGCTTGCATCTGATGAAAGGAAGTGGGCGTAACGCGTGCGACCTTATGCTTGCGTGCTGGAAAATCGGCATATATCCCGTCTTCGAGCCCAGCCAATAAAATCCGTTGTGGACGCAGCTCCCGCGCGAGGTGCATGAACAAATCTTCGGTCGAGAGAATTGTCCCGCCGCGCAACTCATCGAAGATCACATCTCCATGAACAACGGGCAGGATACCGTTTAATAGCGCGCGTTTGATCGGCGCCAAATTCCACGCCACCACTTTGCCATCTCGTGCCATTACACTCGCGGAGGGGGGCATCGCCATTGCGGGGATGTCTGCCTCGCGCAGCGCATCCATGACGTGCTTGTTCAGCGCGGCGGCTTCATGCCAAACTTCTGTGAAGCCGTGCCAATACCCCCCCCCTCTACCCTCTCTGTTTTTTACGAAAACAGGGCGGGAGTTCCCCTCTCCCTGAGGGAGAGGGGTTAGGGATGAGGGCTGGGGCGAAATTTGCAACCCCTCTCTTGTCTTGTACTTTTTTGCCGGAACATGCCCAAAGGACCCGCTACCATGCCCGAGTAAGAGGAGCAAGTTTGGGTCATGTGCGCGCACTGTTGCAAGTTGCGCGGTTAATGCTTTTAGGGTTTCTGGTCGCAGTGTGCGGGGCTGCATCTTATCTGTGATCAGCGATCCGCCAAGTTTGAGAAAGATCAAGTTTTCCATATTCAAGTTTTACCACATTTGAGACCTTTGCTATAATTCAACCAATGGATATTCAAGCAGGCATTCGTACAGCAATACTTCTATCGGTACTTGGCGCGGCGATCAGTATTTGGGCGGGGTTAAATTCGATCCGCTCGGCACGCGGTTTAACCTTTTACCGCTTGCATCGCCGCCAAACGCTTAGGGGCTGGCGGCTATTATGGGGGGGGGCTTTTCTGGTGACACTCGCTATCGTTTTAGGAAAATTTGGTGAGCCGGTGGCTTATCAATATTTTCCCCCAACGCCAACCATTGTGCCGACGCCCACGATCACGTTGACGCCAACCATCACGACGACGCCCACGATCACACTCACGCCCACGATCACGCTGACGCCCTCGGTGACAGATACGCCCACGCCGACTTCGACACCCTTTATCCCGCTCGTGATCGAAGCGCTCTTTGATGCCGTGGTGACGCCTAATACTGATTCGGTTTTTAGCCCCTTACAGTTTTCCACAAAGATGGAGAATTACCAGGCAATTAGCCCTTCTACTTATTTTGTGAATCCGATCAAGGATCTTTTTGCGGTCTATTCCTATAATAATATGATCCCTGGCGTGCAGGTGACCGAGCTTTGGTTCCGTGATGGAAAATTGGTGCATTACAACACCTTCCTCTGGGATGGCACAACCGGCGGGCTGGGTTTTGCCGAGTGCAGTTATACGCTTTGTGATGGCTGGCTGCCGGGAGAATATCAGGTGCAGGTTTTCGTTGGTATGGATTGGAAAGTGGTCGGTCTCTTTACTTTAGAGGGCGAACCGCTGACCGTCACACCGACTCTTATTCCCAGCCCAACATTGGAGCCGACAGCCATGCCAGACTCATAAAATGATATGTCTTTGCGAACCCCACGCTTTTTGGGGTGAAGCAATCTCCTACGCAATCAGGGAGACTGCCGCATCGGGCTAAAGCCCTCCTCGCAGAGACAGGATTGTATAAGTTTTATTTGTTTTTCTATCAGAAAGCTAATTTACATCATTCTCTATCTACGAGGTCCTTCATGCCCGAAAAATCATTCCAGGATCATTACCCTGAACACACCGCCCAGTGCTTTGGATGCGGACGTCTTAATGGAACGGGGCATCAGCTCCAATCTTATTGGGAAGGCGATGAGAGCGTCGCCCGCTTCACCCCTGATCCCGAGCATATTGCCATCCCGGGCTATGTCTACGGTGGTTTACTTGCTTCACTGATCGACTGCCACGGGACAGGGACAGCCGCCGCAGCCGCCTACCGCGCTGAAGGGCGCGAGATGGACTCCGAACCATCCCATCGCTTCCTGACAGGCTCTCTGCATGTCGATTTTCTCAAGCCAACCCCGCTCGGCATCGAATTGGAAGTACGTGGCAAAGTCAAAGAGATCAAGGGGCGCAAGATCGTCATCGAAGAATGGATCGTCGCCAATGGCGAGATCACTGTCCGCGGCGAAGTGGTCGCCGTCGAAGTGCCGGAGAAATTAGTGCTAGATTTATTGAATAAAGCGGGGAAGTAGTAAGGTTGAGTATGAGACGATCAGTGTGGAAGAGTACGAGAAAAAATATCAGGAACAGCAACTGAAGATATGCAGAAGAAAGCCGCCAAGCTAGGATACCAACTCACCCCAAACTGAACCATTCTTTTGGGAATGAACAAGGCGTCCTCTTATGGAGAACGCCTTGTTGGGCAGCTTTTAACCTTTTGTTGGCCGATATTTATCTCGATACTCGACATCGTGCACATAATCCATCATTATTTTACTCACGGATGTCTTGTAACCACGCGGTTTATCTCGACTTGAAATAGCAGCAACTTGACGAAAAGAATCTATAGGATTAACTCCATGTTTCTTGGCCGATTGGAATAGGTCAGATAAAGCACCGAAAAAATCGCGATAATCAAGTCCACAATTTTCTAAGGACGAAGACACTAAGCCCCTTAAAAACCAAACTTTTTCACCTGTTAATTCTAATTCCTCAATTGCCCGATTTGTGTATCGGAACAATAGAATCTCGAAATCGAGATTTCCATAGAATGACGCAATAATCGTTTCGCATTCATCTTGGGTAAAACCTAGATAATCCACATAGTTCTCGTCAATAAAGTCGAATATCTTGCTCGGCAAATCATGTGCTGCCTTCTGCTTCGCTTCAGCTTCATCTACTGCTAACTCCATATGTTTCAGATCGTTGTAGCTAAGGTATTTTTTAGGAACGAACGATTTTCGGAGCCGATTAATGGGTTCAATCCAAATTGAATACTGGTCAGCATGAGTTTTTATCTGTGTTAAGAATTCGTCTGAATTCATAATCTTCTCCAAAAATATTTTGGAAAGAGAGCTGTCCAACTATGTTTTATACAGCATCGTGCTGTAAAACTCCCTTAATACGTCTAAAATTTCTTTGCCTTCCCCTTGCTTATAACCTTCGCGATCTTTGCTGCCAGCGTGGCGTTATTATGCAGGAGCACCAAATTCGCCTCTAGGGAACGTCCGCCGCTTAACTTGTTAATGCGCGCCAGCAAAAATGGGGTCAATGCCTGCCCGCTGATGCCTCGATCTTGGGCATCTTGCGAAGCCTGTGCAATGATCGGGTTAATGAAATCATCCTCGAGTGAATATTCTTCAGGGATGGGATTCGTCACCAATATAGCGCTCCGCAAGCCCAAATCCCAGTGCGCTTTCGCGAAGGCCACGATCTCTTCGGGGGAATCCAAGCGCACGCTCACGTTCAATCCACTTCTGCGCGAGAAAAAGGCGGGGAATTCATCCGTCCCATAGCCGACCACCGGCACCGCCATCGTCTCGAGATATTCCAGCGTCGCAGGCAGATCAAGGATGGATTTTGCGCCCGCGCAAACCACGATCATGGGCGTATCGGCGAGGGCTTGCAGATCGGTCGAAATATCCATGTGCCCCTCGCGATGGACACCGCCGATCCCGCCCGTGGCGAAGACGCGTATATCGGTTTGCGATGCGGCGAGCATCGTCCCCGCGACAGTCGTGCCCCCGTCCATTTTTTTGACGATAGCCTTGGCAAAATCCCGCCGAGAAACTTTGACAGGCTCTTTGGCATTTGCCAACTTCTCTAGCTCGGTCTCGTTAATTCCCACGCGGATCTGCCCATCCAGCAATGCGACAGTCGCGGGCGTTGCCCCCTGCTCGCGGACTTTGGCTTCCATTGCGAGAGCAAGTTCCATATTTTGTGGGGTCGGCAGCCCATGCGTGATGACGGTCGATTCAAGCGCGACGATGGGCGTATTCAATTCACGTGCACGCTGTACTTCATCTGAGATATAGAGAAAATTCTTTTTCATTATTTTCTTTCATTCCTTATTTTTGAGATGTTATTTAGGTCAAGCTTAGCATATTTCCTTTTATCCTAAGGGAGGCCGTGCGCCAATCCAATGTGCGTCTTCGATGCTTTTATAGATTTTTTGAGATGCTTCTGTGAAGATTTCTGTGTTTAAGTCAGAATACTCGCTTTCGTAAGCAGGTGCGATATTCTTCGCTTCTTTGATCAACTCCATATAACTTAGAAGTGTTTCATAGATAAATGTATCTCTATAAGAATCAGGGGCATGGATGATCCTTGCTGTGTTGAGAAGAACGTGCTGGACAAGACGCATCATTTCAGCATTTTTCTCTTTATTCTCTGTTTTCTGCAATTTCTTTTCCGTTCCATTTTTTTTGTTTTCTTTTGAAAGTTGCCAGGCTTCCATGTTCTTTGCGAAGATAGCAGGGTCTGGAGTCGCCCATGTGCCTGTGCCTAACCATTGTAGGACAACACCTTTTTTGCGGTTATTCTCAGAGAACTCTTCAGTAAATTCAGAGAGAAGAGGATTTATCTCATGACGAGGAACGAAATCTGGGACAGTGAACTGATCTTGAGGAAGTTCAAAGCTATTTTCCTGGGTGCGGCTTATCAGATCTTGTTCCTCCTGATATTTTTCTGCACGATCTTTTAATTCTGTTTTTTCAGGTTCACCAACCGCGCTCAGAAATTCACTGAGAGAATGCTTTGTGATGAAACTGCCCAATGCGCCTTTAATGATGCCAAGCATTGGATTAGTAGGGGAATAGTTGGCTGTATGAGAACCAAGAAAGGGAAGCTCCAGTTCAGAAACTTTCATACTTTTGCTGTAAAAGTAAGGCGGGATGGCTTGTTTGCTGTAAGGGTAAATGGTTTTTAGTTCCTCCTCTGTAGGATAGCCTCGCCAAATACTGTAAACCATGCGCACATCTTTGGCAGTAACTTTAATGCCTTCACGTGTGCGAGCAGAAACTTCAACGGAATCTAATACCTCATCACGTAGATTTTTTGTGCCACGCAAACGTTCAAAGCCTTCGATGAATTCGCCGTCGGGTTTCTTTAAGCCAAGAATTTTTTCAAGACGTACAAAGAGCTTTTTCAGAAGTGAAAGCTTTTCTTTAGGAGTGAATACTGGTCCTATGACATGGGGGCGACCATTTGGCTTTTCAAATAGGGCAGCACTACAGAGATCTACTTTTACATATCCGGGTCCACCAATATATCTGATCGGTGAGTTCTCTGAATCTTTACTCACTTCGCCATTCTCTATTTTGATCTCTTCGTATTTGCTTGCGAAGGCGGCTTGCCGGATAAATTTTGCTGCAATACTTTGGTCTTTTAGTTCATAGATATCGGAGAGATAGTTGTAGGCTCTACGATAGGCGAACAGGAAAGGCGCAAGTAAAAGAGCGAATATACGTAAAAAAGTGGGCGAGAAAAAAGCTCTTCGCAATAAGCTTAGCAAATCAGGGATTGGGTTTTCTGATTTGAAAGTGAATGTTAGCACGTATTGGAAACTTGCTCCCAACTTTTCCGTCCAGCCTGTTCCCTGGAGTAGCTGAGAACCTATGCCGAACCAAATCCCTAACAATGTGAACATAACAAGGCGTTGTCGCCACTTTGCGCCATCGATATCCAGCATGAAGAAGAGATTGAAAATAGTACTTTTCAACCTTTTTATATTTTCACGAAATTCTTTCCACGATTCGCTAAGCGTGCATGGTCTTTTAGCCTGCATCTGGTTTGCCCCCTTTATCTACCCATTGGATCATGTCGGTGAGTTGATTGATTTCTTTTTCTGCTTCCTTCAATAGTTGCGGATTACGGATCAATTCTTTGCGTGTTGAACGGATCAATACTTGCAAGGCTTCGTGAGGTGCCGTGTTTTTTTTGCGAATGACATCTTTGCTTAATGCAAGTGCGTATTCGATCAGTGCCTTCTCTTTCCCTTTTGTTTCTCTGATTCGATGGTGTTTCTCAATGTAGACTTTCTCGCCCTTTGCGTTTTTTAGCCAGGTAGCTGCCCAACTGTCTACAAGATCAGCTTCCAGTTCAGGGGCGAAGCGCAAATCATTTACGCTCACGGAAAGAATGCGAATGCCGCGCTCCAGAGTTAGGAATTTATATTCGGGACTGTCCTTTTCTGCGTGGTCTTCAGTTTTTCCATAGCGATTAACAGGTGTATATTGTGCTTCTTTGAGACGTTCATTCATTAAACGTGTGATACTCTGTAACGCGGTTTCTTTCTCAGACGCGATCTTCTTTTCTGAGGAGGATACTGGCTCTTCAATGTCTTTTTCTTCGTCTTGCAAGGGAGGGGAGATGCGATCATCTACTTTTTTGAGGATAAATCTCAAAACCGAATTGATGTCATTTAGCAGATCGCAGGCAATACCGCGTATGCCGTATTCAAAATGCGGGGGAAGAACAACTTCGCCTTCTAGGGTTTCCAATATTTCTTTGCGTCCTTTATCAGGAATATCTTGTGTTTCCTGAAAGAGTTCAGCAAAACGATATTTACCTACATACTCACGCCAAAGGTCAACTGCCAGATTGATGGGAAGTTGATTCCATCTTACACTCTCCGTGTTATTAGCAGAGTTGATGCTAGTATGCCAAATAGCTTTCTGTACAGATTCTTCGTTATATCCAAAGCGCGAACCATCTTCCTTACCGCTGGCGGGCTTTGCATCAATTCGAAACGCAATGGAGATGTTTGGGACGATCTCGATCCCATCACGGGTAAGTGCGCTGGTTTCAAAACGACGTTTTTGTATCTCTTGATATTTGTCGTTGTCTGAATAGGATGTGTCAGGTGCGAAAGGGTCGTCTTTTTCGTTGGGTCCCGCCGTATCTACTAGTGTTTTCAGGGGGACAGGTTTTTCTGCAATATGTTCCCCTTTCTTGGTAAATACCACCCCGGGTCCGACCGTCTTCGTAAATTTGTTGAATTTTTTCAACACAACTGCGCTGGCTGTATCCAAAACGATGACCCCCGCACCACTTTTCTTGCTTTCTCCGGGTGATTCAAATAATCTCCCGTTTTCGATGAAGAGTGCTGGTCCACTTGTGCCTGAAAATAAACGCACAAAAAGGCGGTTGAAGATTTTTCGGCGATCGGCGTTTGTGCGGACAGGCAAAATAAACTGTGCGAAGAAGAATATCCACCAAATGCAGGCTATAAGAAAAAAGAAAATGTCTTTGAGTAGCACTGCCCAAATTTGAACAGTATCTAATTCACTCAAAAAACGCATAGCCGAGATGTACATCCCGCCCAGGATAAATCCCCAAAAAATTGGAGAGAACTTGTTAAGCTTGTGCTGAAAAGTTTTCCCATCCATGTTGGCGTGAATTGTATCAGTAAATTTGCTCTTTTATCAGATGGTCACTTTTCGTTTAGTGCTAGAATTACCCTATGTCTTTTATCACTGAATTCCACTGCCATACCATATATTCCAAAGACTCGCTCGTTCACCCCTCTGATTTGGTGGTTGCCTGTCGCCGCAAGGGCATCGGACGGGTCTTCATCAGCGACCACAACACTATCAAAGGCGCGCTTGAAGCGCAAAAGCTTGCGCCAGACTTGGTTATCATTGGCGAGGAGATCATGACCACGCAGGGCGAGATTCTGGCGGCGTTTGTGACAGAGGAGATTCCAGCCGGGCTGACGCCTAAAGAAGCAATTGCACGCCTAAGAGAGCAGGGGGCTTTTATCAGTATTTCGCATCCTTTTGATTTTATGCGCAGCGGGCATTGGGACGAAGCTGGTCTTCTCGAGATTTTGCCCCAAATTGACGCCATCGAAACGTTTAATGCCCGCTGCCTGTTGCCGCGTATGAATCGTCAGGCTGCGGGATTTGCCGCTAGGCACGGCATTCCGTCCACGGTGGGGTCAGACGCGCATACGCTCTGGGAGCTGGGTCGGGCTACTTTAACGCTACCCAACTTCAACTCCGCGAGCGAATTGCGGGCAGTTATCCGCCAGGGTGTCCCCAATCTTCGCAGCACGGGCATCCACGCTCGGCTGGCATCCCGCTATGCCGTCCTCTCCAAAAATCTATGGAAAAAATCATGAATCCGCGAGGAGCACGTTTTTGCGACGAAGCGGTCTCGCGTTCCATAAGATTGCGTCGTCGAGCTAAAGCTCTCCTGGCAAAAGCACTTTTAATGCTCTTGTTCATCCCGCAGGTTGTCCAAGCCCATCCTGCGGATATGTATTTTCATGCACACACGGTCAACTTTTCGAGGCAGGGCGTGCAGATTGTATGGGAGCTTGTGCCGGGGCCGATGATCACGCATGTGGTTTGGAACGAAGCGGATGCAAACGGGGATGAGTTGGTTTCGACCGCCGAGGCCGAGCTTTGGATTGCGCCTTTGCTGGAGGCGTTTTCGGCAAAATTGGACGGTACGCCCCTGCGCCTTGAACTTGCTTCCGTTCAATGGGCAGCATCCATGCCTGAGTTGCGGGCGGGTGACTCGCCGATTCTGAGCGAATTGACGGCAGAATGGGAAGGGATTGATCTCGGTGCAGAACATGAGTTGCTTCTGCTCAATGACTATAACGCCTCGAATAGCTTGAGTTGGTATTCTCTTAATGCCGTCGATGGGATCGGGTTCTCCACCCCTGAACAGGATAATGGCGTTTTGACGGTGCGCTTTGGCGCAAAGGGTGCAACTGCCTGGGAAAGTGGCATGCCCTCCATCCCGCCTGTTGTGGAAGCCTTAGGGCTGGGTGAGACCGCTGAAGAAGCGGTAGCGCAAGCGGGAAATAAGCAGGGTATTTTAGCAATTTTAGAAGGCTTTTTACGCACACCAGAGATCTCCCCGTTGCTTTATTTGGCGGCTTTTGTCATTGCGCTCATCCTGGGGGCATTGCACGCTCTTAGCCCTGGGCACGGAAAAACCATCGTTGCGGCGTATCTGGTTGGCTCACAGGGCAGGGCGTACCATGCTATTGTTTTGGGCGCATTGGTGACGCTCACGCATACAGGCTCAGTTTTTATTCTTGGTTTGGCAACGCTTTCTCTTTCGCAGTACATCATGCCGACACAGATCTTCCCCGCGCTGGAATTGGTTTCGGGTTTATTGATCGTTGTTTTGGGGCTGGCTTTGCTCCTGCCGCGTTTACGGACATGGCTTGAAGAACGCGCACGCAAAAAAGCGCCTGCTGTTGCGAAGAAAGTAGATAAAGGCGAGAAGGGCACGCGCCTGACTATTGACGCAGCAATCCGTGAGCCGGGGCCTGAGCATAATCACGACCCTTCGCAATTTGGCTATGTACCCATCCCTAAAGGTGTGGCTGAAGCCGCCGCAAATCCGCTTTCGGGTATCAGTTGGCGTTCGCTGATCGCGCTCGGCATCAGTGGTGGTCTCGTCCCCTGCCCGGATGCGATTGCGATTTTATTGATCGCGATTACGATCAATCGCATTGGCTTTGGGCTTTCGCTGATCATTTCCTTTAGTCTTGGCTTGGCAATTGTATTGATCGCCATCGGGATCGTGATGGTGAAGAGCAAACAAATATTTGCGCGTTTGCAATGGTTTAGCCGCGCGTCTTTTGTCGTGCCTGTGATCAGTTCTTTGGTAGTTCTAGGGTTGGGTATCGGTTTGAGCGTGAGTGCGCTCAAAAACTTCCCCGCTGATTTTTCACTATCTGGTAATTCTGACTCTTTCAATCTTAAAAAAGCCTCAGTGATCTATCTTGCTGTTGATGAGAAATATCATAAACAGCTTTATCTTGTCCCCGCAACGGGCGGCGACGTGGAGCAGATCACGAATGGCGATACAGGCGTCTGGAATTACAGCGTCTCGCCCGATGGCAATAGCCTGATCTATTCAATTCCCGACGGGGGGCGCGGCTCCGATCTTTGGTATTGGGGCACAGAGCTGGACACGCCAGAATTGCTCCTGAATTGCCCTGATTCATCCTGCTCCGATGTGCTTTGGTCACCAAATCGTGGGCAAATTCTCTATAGCCGTCTCGATTTTACGAACGAGCAAGCTTATCTCGGTATTCCCTCGATGTGGTGGCTTGACCTCGACACCAAAGAAACACACCCTGTTTTTCAAGATGCTCAATTGCCTGGCTACAATCCGCGTTGGTCGTATGATGGTGTTTGGTTGAGTTATACATCTGCCAGCCCGCAGGCGATACAGATCTATAACCTTGAGGGCGGCGAACGCCAATCATTGCCAACCGAGATTGGTTCGGCAGCGGCTTGGTCGCCGAATGCCAATCAATTCTTGCTCTCCGATCTGCAATTTATCGGCGATATCTATCTCAACAAAATTTCTCTTTACGATGTGGGGAGCCGCAATCTAACGCTCCTTCCGACCGAAGAAAATTTCGATGATAGTAATCCGGCCTGGTCGCGAGACGGAGAGTGGATCAGTTTTGCGCGTGGGGCATGGACGCTCTCAGGTGTCTCGAGCGGAGATCAGATTTGGGTTAGCCGTGCGGATGGGAGCGAAGCACGCGCCCTCACCGATGATCCTGAAACCACGCATGGACCCGCGGCTTGGTCGGCGGATGGACGCTATCTTCTCTACCGAATATATACCGCTTCCAATACCGCCGCCCCGTCGCAGGTTCGTATCCTTGACATGAAGACTGGCGAGGAAATTGTTGTCGCTGCGCCAGGTGAAAGCCCGAGTTGGTTTTTGCCTTAAATATTACCCACTCATGTTACGCAAAAGATGCCTTTTGCAGACTTTCGGGCTGCCCTCACCCTCCGCCCTCTCCCAAGGGGAGAGGGGACTTAATCCTTTCTCCCTTTGGGAGAAGGTTAGGATGAGGGGAAACGACAGTCTATCGTTCATCACTCCGTAATATCAGTTACCCAGTCTCTGAGCGGAAACGAAGCGAAGCGGAGTTGCAGTTGAAGAGCGATGTTCTTGGTTCACTCTATCGAGTGTAAGCGACCGCGCTCTTCCTTACAGTCATCGCTCCGCTCAGGAACTAATAAGATTCTATGAATTCTACAATCAAAGCGATCATCTTCGATTTCGGCGGCGTTCTGATCGACTGGAGCCCGCATAATCTGTACAACGCCTATTTCCCCAATCAGCCCGAAGCGTTGGAAGATTTTCTGCGCGAAGTGGATTTCTATACTTGGAACGCTGAGCAAGATCGTGGGCGTAGTTTTAGGGAAGGTGTTGCTGAGCTTTCTGCAAAATTTCCGCATCGTGCTGATTTGATCGCTGCTTATGCTGAGAACTGGATCAATTCGATCACAGGCGAGATCTCAGGGACAGTGAGAATCTTGCACAGATTGAAGGCTAAGGGATATTCACTATATGGCTTGAGCAACTGGTCGGCAGAAACATTTCCCTTAGTGAGAGATGAGTTTTCTTTTTTGGATCAATTTGATGATCTTGTCTTGTCGGGCGAAGTAAAACTGGTGAAGCCAGAGCCTGAGATATTTCATTATTTACTCGAACGCATCCCCGAAGAAGTGGGGGAGTGTCTCTTCATCGACGATTCGTTGGCAAATATCGAAGCTGCCCAAAAGCTGGGCTTTTATACTGTCCATTTTAGATCAGCTGAAAGGTTGGAAGACGAATTGCGAGAGCATCAACTACTTTAAAGCAAAGAGCCTGCAATCGCAGGCTCTTTTTCTAGACTACAAAAGTCTATAAGACTTTTGTAGTCTTATGCTAACTCTTCTACAGTATTCCCGTCATTGTTGGTTTCAATATTCATAATAGCGGGAACAAATGTGGCTGCGAGCGTCATCAGGATGCAGATCGAGCCGCCGAAAATGAACCAGAAGCGTATCCCAAGAAGATCTGAGAGCGGCCCGGCGATCATTAATCCGAGTGGCATCATTGCCATTGCTCCGGCGCCAAGCAGGGAGAAGACACGTCCTTGCATTTCAGGCGCGACAGAGGATTGGAAGATCGCACTCAGAGGGCCATTCGCAAATACTTGTGCAAACCCGACCAGGAAGTTGGCAGCCAGGAGCAGCGAGAACATGCTGGCAGGAACCAAGCCCACCGAAACGATGGCAATGCCTATGCCGACGATCCCGACGAGTGACGTGATAATGCGCCGCTTAAAACCACCCCAGATGCTGAGCAGGATACCACCTGTAATGATGCCGATCCCGAATGTGGATTCGACCCAGCCTAATTCCACAGCTCCGCCATTGAAGATTTTGGTCACAACGAGTGGGGCAAGAGCGGACGTAGGGCCAAGCAGGAAGTTGAGCATCATTGCCAAAATGATGAGCCCAAGTAATCCCTTCCACTGACGGACATAGCTGAATCCTGCGCGCAGGTCTTGCCAGTAAGATGTTTTTTTGCGTGTGCCATTTGCTTGTTCGATCTGGTTTTGCGGCTGCGGGATGGCGATGAAGAACAGGGGCAAGACAGCCGCGATGGCGGTAAAGACATCGATGAGCAGAACGTTTTGTGTGAAGATCGTTTCCAGCAAGAGCGCACCTAAAGGAGGCGCTGCAATATTGAGCAGTCCTTGCAGTGTTTGGTTGGCACCAGCGACGCGAGCCAAATGTTTGTCTGGCACCATTAAAGATGTAGATGCTGCCATTGCAGGATGATGGAACGCGCCGCCCAATGAGCGGATCGCCATAATAACGAAGATATGCCAGACCTCCACGCGGCCGGTGGCGAAAAGCCAAACCAGACCGAGGGTTGCTACCGCTATGGACGAATCTGCCACGATCATGATGATGCGCCGATTCCAACGATCAACCAATGTCCCGACGAAGGGACCCAGAACGATTTGCGGGAGTAAGGCAACCAGTGTTGCTGTGGCGAGAATTGTTGCAGAACCGGTTTCCCTCGTCAGATACCAGACCAGTGCAAATTGGACGAGTGAACTGCCGAAGAGTGAAACAGCTTGCCCGCTCCAGATGGTGAAGAAGCGAAATGCCCAGTTTTTAGGAAGTGGGGAATGTTGATTTTCGTTTTCCATATAACCTCGGGGTATTTGGATTTTGGAACGCTATCAATATACCTTTTCTAAGGTCATATTTCGCAGTGCTGAAGGTCACATGCGGGGTCATGTAAATGAGTAGGGGCGGGTCTCAGACCCGTTCCTACGTTTAAGGATTGTAATTGCCATCCGGCAATACAGTGGGATTATGATATTGCGGATCGGTCAGCAATTCGTAAATGGCAGGATCACCTTCGCGGAGTTTTTCGGCGGTGTTCAACTTCCACTCGTGACTGATCTCATCACTGCGACCGGGGTAGTTTTGCCCACCGAGAAGAGATGTGATCGCCCAATAATGATATTCGGAGATCATGCAGGCGTAATCGCAGGTCTGGTCATCGTAGGTGTACCAGGCTCCGGCAGGGTATGAAGCGGGGACATTTTCGAAGTAGCCGCCGCGCGCGGTATCCATCGCATCCGCGATCGCAGTGCCGCGTTGCTCGCCGAAAATATCGGGATAAACAGAAGCGTATCCGGTATTCGAGATGATGTGGAATATCTCCTCCAGCGAGGCATCGAATTCACCTTGTGCTGCGCTATTGGGAACGATCTCTTCGCCGTAGAGAGGCTGTAGCGCGAGCTTACCGCTGTCAAGCAGATGCTCGATGCCCTCGAAGAATTCTTCTTCTGCGCGGCTGTCAGGACGCGCGAAGATGAAGATCGAAGCCTGCTTTGCTTGCAGGGCGCGGATCACAGCAGAGTCGTCGGGCAACCCATCTTCATCGTTGTCGAGATATTGCGCCATGACACCAGCGGCGTGAAAGACTTTGTTTTCAGGGATATCGCTCGTTGCATAGACGCCGATGCCGAAAACGTCTATATATTGGCTGAAAACTTCAAAGGCTGGGTCAGCGTACTCAGGGATAGATTCAATGCTCAGTTCAGGGGAGCCAGCAGGCTCGGCAAGCTCTTCGTTTTGGGCTTCTTCAAGCTCTTCAAAATATTCCTCTTCTTCAGCATATTCATCGTCTTGATAAGTTTCTGATGTATTAGGGCCATCATCGTAATAATCGTCATATTCCTCGTCGAAAAGACCGCAGGCGAAAAGCAGAAAGCTCGCCAGAACAAGGAGGATGGTGAGTTGGCGTTTGGTTATCATGGAGTGATTTTATCTTAATTCTAGGGATTAAAAAACTTCCGAAGTTTTCAAAACTTCGGAAGTTTCTGTTTTTATTGAACACTGCCCCTGAATACTGAGAACTAAACCTTACTTCCCCAACTTTGCCTTCATCGCTTCATTCAGCGCGGGGACGATTTCAAATAAATCGCCGACCACGCCATAGCGAGCGGATTTGAAGATGGGGGCATCGGCGTCTTTGTTGATCGCCACGATGACTTTTGAGTTGCGCATCCCGGCGATGTGTTGGATCGCGCCAGAGATGCCATTGGCGATATAAAGATCGGGGCTGACAACTTTGCCTGTCTGCCCAACCTGATTGGCGTAGGGGATGTAATTCGCATCTACGGCTGCGCGGGAGGCACCGACGGCTGCGCCGAGGGTTGAAGCCAGATCGGTGATAAGAGCAAAACCTTGCTGGGCGCGCCAGACTTCGGCTTCTTCGTCGCTCATGCCATCGGGGGCTGTCAGATTTGGGTTATTGGAAACGCCACGTCCACCAGATACGATTACGCCTGCATCGGTTAGGCTGACGCCACCACCGGCTTCGGCATAGCCTTCAACGGTCGATTTTTCGTCGCCAGCGTTCACGTCCACTTTGGTAATGGTGCCAGTAGCGCCTGCGGTTGCTTCGGGTTTTGCGAAAGCGCGTCCGCGCAGGGTGACGATCTGTGGGCTGGCATTGCAGACTGTTTTCTCGAGCAATTTTCCGGCGTAAATGGGGCGTGTCGCCACAACTTTTTCGCCATCCAGTTCCATGGCAACGACATCAACTAAAACACCTGTGTTCAGATCAATGGCAACCATGCCTGCCAGCTCACGTCCACGCGATGTGGTGGGGAAGAGGAGCAAGTTCGGGGTTGCGTTTGATACGAGCGCGGAGAGGGCGGTAGCGTAATTCTCAACGCGGAAATCTGCGAGGGCAGAATCATCTCCCAGCACGACTTCATCCGCGCCATATTCAAATGCAGCATTGGCAAGGGCTTCTGCGCCTGCACCGAGTAGAACGGCGGTGACATCGCCACCGAGCGCTTTGGCTGCGCCGATGGCTTCCCACGAAGCAGCAACGGCTTCGCCTTTGAAGTGGTCAATATATACCCAGGTTTTCATAAGATTTTCTCCGCCATGATCTTGTCGGCAAGTTTCTCTGCAATTTCGGCGGGGCTGCCGCCTTCGATCATTTCAACGCTCACGTCGCGGGCGGGTGGGTTGAGGGTTTCGGTAAATTCGACAACGGGCACAGGAGCTTCGATGCCGAGGTCTGCCAATGACCAAACGGGGACGACGGCGCGGGATGCTTTGCGGATGCCCATGAAGGATGGGTAACGCGGTTCGCCATATTCCTTGACGAGGCTGAGGACAGCAGGAAGTTCGGCGCTGACGGTCTGACGACCTTCTTCGACGGAACGCTCTACTGTGACCTTGCTACCGTCAACATTAATGGATGCCGCAAGAGTTAATGCAGACCAGCCAAGCACGCGCGCGGTTTGCGCGGGGGTGATGCCGGCATCGCCATCAATGGCTTGACGACCAAAGAACGCCATGTTCACATCGCCGACTTTTTGAATGGCGGCAGCGAGGACTTTGGCGGTTCCCTGTGTGTCGACATTGGCAAGCGCATCATCGGAGATGAGAACGGCTTCTTTGCAGCCCATCGCGAGAGCGTGTTTGAGGGCTTCTTTGGCATCTTCACCGCCCATACTCATGACGGTGACGTCGCCGCCCATATTGAGAGCCGCTTCTACAGCGTACTCGTCCCAGGGGTTGATGACCAAAGGTGCATCTCCCCAGGAGGCTTGTCCGTTCTCTGCGACGAGGCTCGCCGCGGAGTCAGGCACTTGTTTGACACAGACTACGATTTTCAAGGTGCTCCTCCTTATGGTTTAAGGTTTGATTATGAAAGATTCAAGGTTTTTCTTCACCACTGAGACACAAAGGGCACAAAGTTTTTCTTTGTGGTCACAAAAAGAGCTTTGTGTACTCTGTGACTTTGTGGTGAGTTTTTACTCAGAAAAGAGAGGGTTGATTATTTCCATCTGCATAGCCGATGTCGTGCTTAAGGTTCTTCGATCTCGCCGCGGCATTAGCGAGTTGATCACAACGTTCGTTGTTGGCATCGGTGAAATGCCCGCGCAC
The DNA here is from genome assembly GCA_018648605.1 of Anaerolineae bacterium. Lineage (GTDB taxonomy): Bacteria > Chloroflexota > Anaerolineae > Anaerolineales > Villigracilaceae > Desulfolinea. The sequence continues at coordinate 45,651 of JABGQU010000002.1, forward strand.
CCAGCGGAATTCGACTTCGTGTTCGTCACATAGCTGGAGTAATTCTTTCCACAGGTCAATGTTGGCGATCTTCTTGCGGTCGCTTTTGAGCCAGCGATTGGCGCGCCAACGCGCGGCTGTGCCTTTTGTGACTGCATCAACGATGTATTTCGAGTCGCTGAAGAAGACTACGTCGCTATGTTTTTTGAGTGTGCGCAGGGCTTGAATACAAGCCATCATCTCCATGCGGTTATTGGTCGTCTCGAAGTAGCCAGCGGAAAGCTCCATGACTTGGTCGCCGTTTCGCAAAACAGCGCCATAACCGCCTTTGCCCGGATTACCAAGCGAACTGCCGTCGGTGTAGATGACGACTCTGCCCGCATCCAAAAGCGCTTGGATAGGGTCATCTTTTTCTGTGGGAGCGTTTTCAAGGTGCAGTAGCAGGTTGGGGGCGTAGGTGCGTAATTTTTCAGCGCCTAATTCTCGAAGCCAATCAGTGGCTTGTTCTAATGTGAAAAAGCCTTTGTAAAGTGCTTGTGGGTAATTTTCAACTTGTTTTGCAGCGCCATCATCGCCGAACCAGGTTTTATAAAGACCGGGGGCATGCCCCTTAACGACGATGTAGTACTGTTTTTTTTGCTTTTTACCCATGCGCGTGATTATATCGTAAAAAGCAAAATCTACCAACCGTTCGGTAGGGAAAGTGATTTTTGCATCCTCTGTCCTATCGGACAAAGTACCCTTCAGGGTATCTCCCCCAAATTCCAACCCCGCTAACATCCTGCGGGGCAGGAGCGTGGAATTTAGGGGAGACCAGACGGTGAATTTGTTTCTGTCCCCTATTTTGCTTGCAAAATGGGGGACACCCCAGCGAAGCGAGGGGCAGGGGGCTGAATGCTAAATTATCCCGAAAACGCCTGCAAGCCTGTCTGCGCGCGTCCAAGGATTAGCGCATGGATATCATGTGTACCTTCATAGGTAATGACCGATTCAAGGTTCATTACGTGACGAATAATATGGTACTCATCCGAGATGCCGTTGCCGCCGTGCATGTCGCGGGCATGGCGGGCGATCTCAAGTGCTTTTCCGGTCGAGTTGCGCTTGACGAGGGAGATCATCTCCGGGGTGACTTTGCCTGCATCCATCAAGCGGCCAACGCGTAATACGCTCTGCAAACCAAGCGTGATCTCGGTCATCATATTTGCCAGCTTGAGCTGGATGATCTGATTGGCCGCTAGCGGACGTCCGAACTGCGGACGGTCGAGGGTATATTGACGGGTGGCGTGCCAGCAGAATTCAGCTGCACCCAATGCGCCCCAAGCGATGCCATAGCGGGCTTTGTTCAAGCAGCCGAACGGGCCTTTCAAGCCTTGCACATTCGGCAGCAGGTTTTCATCGGGGGCAAAGACCTGTTCCATGACGATCATGCCGGTCACGCTGGCGCGCAGGCTGAACTTGCCTTCGAGTTTCGGAGCGCTCAAGCCCTGAGTCCCTTTTTCGAGGATGAAGCCGCGAATGATGCCCTCTTCGTCTTTCGCCCAGATGATGAAAACGTCGGCGATGGACGAGTTTGTGATCCATGTTTTGCTGCCTTGCAATATCCAGCCGCCATCCACTTTCTTGGCGCGGGTTTCCATGCTGCCCGGGTCACTGCCGTGATTAGGTTCGGTCAGCCCAAAACAACCGATCCATTCTCCAGTTGCGAGTTTGGGTAAATATTTCTGTTTTTGTTCTTCGGTGCCATAAGCATTGATGGGGTGCATAACCAGCGAACTTTGGACGCTCATCGCGCTGCGATAGCCGCTGTCTACGCGCTCGACTTCGCGGGCGACCAAGCCATAGGCAACGTAGCTCATATCTGCGCCACCATATTCTTCAGGAATAGTGATTCCAAGGAAGCCCATCTCGCCCATTTGGTTCATGATATTGCGGTCGAAATGCTCATGGCGATTTGCTTCGATAATGTCGGGCATCAACTTCTCCTGACAGAACCGATTTGCCATATCGCGCACCATACGTTCTTCGTCATCGAGTTGGTCGTTGAACAAAAAAGGGTCGTCCCATTTGAATTTTTGCTTTGCCATAATCACCTCTGTTTTTTAGTGAGTTCTTTTGTTGAATATAACCGAAAAGAAGGATAAATATCCAGATACAGTTCGTGGCATTTTACTACTGAACAGTAGAAAGAAAAGGCTACAAAAGCCTTGAAGACTTTTGTAGCCTATAAAAACTATTCAACGGACATATTTTATTTAAATGGTATCAAGCCTAAACCGAGCGCGTGATCCCGCCATCTACACGGATATTTTGTCCGGTGATATATCCGGCATCATCCGAGAGCAGGAATCGCACCGTTTTCGCCACTTCCTGCACCTTTGCATAACGTTTCATCGGGATCTTCTCGACAATCTCAGGGCTGGATGGGTAGTTATCCATAAAGCCAGGCAGCACGTTATTCATGCGGATGCCAGCTTCGGCATAACGGTCGGCGTAGAGTTTTACATAGCCGGCCAGCCCGGCACGCAACGCGCTCGAAACGGGGAAGGATGGGGATGGCTCAAAAGCCGAAAAAGTAGATATGTTGACCATCGCTCCGCTACCTTGGGCTTCGAAGATGGGGGTGACCAGCCGTGCCATACGTGCAACGGGCAGGATGAGCAGATCGAGACCTGTGTGCCAGTCTTCATCGGATAACGCTAAAATCTCGCCTTTGGGCGGATGCCCGGTATTCGTGACCACCGCGTCAACCCGACCATATTTCTCCATGGTTGCGTTGACGAGCTTTTCCAGATCGGCAGGTTCGGTGACAGAGCCTGTTAAGGCGATGCCGCCCAATTCTTCGGCGAGCTTGACCGCGCCGCCCGAGTTTGAAAGCAAAGAAACTTTGTATCCAACTTCTGCTAGTTCTCTGGCGATCGCTGCGCCAACACCTTGTCCTGCTGCGGTAATAATTGCTACTTTTTCACTCATTTTATTTCTCCTGAAATGGTCATGATCCCATTCAGCGCTTGCATGAATTGGGAGATTTTCTCTTCGTCGCGCTTATAGTAGGTCCACTTCCCGATCCGGGTCGGCAGGACGAAACCAGCTTGATGAAGAATGGACATATATTGGGATGTGGTAGATTGGGATATCCCCGCTTTTTCCTGAATATAAGCAACACAAACGCCATTCTCGAAAGTCAGCCCGCTTTCGTGGGGCGGAAAATTGGCATCAGGTTTTTTTAACCACTCAAGAATTTGCATCCGAGCAGAATTATTGAGGGCTTTTAGCTGGTTTTTTATATCCATGCGCGTATTGTATCAACATATCGCGATTTGTCAATATGTTGATGTCGAAAGCAGTCTCCATAGTGTAGGAAGTTTTTGTCGGCTGTCGGTGAGAAGTTTTGTTGTACAATAGTCCTATCCAAACCAATCTGTGGGTATTACTATGACAAACTCTAAAAACAACCGTTACGAAACACCCAATATCTGGCACGATCTGCCTCTGGACGATAAAGAAAAAGCGCAATTTCACTTCGATGATTACGCTGCAACCCTTGCGCGTCTGATCGCCAGCAAGGAGACTGTTACACCGCTCACTATCGGGGTCAGTGGGGCGTGGGGTAGTGGTAAGACAACGTTGCTGCGGCGTGTGGAAAGAATGCTTCAGCAAACGGATACACTTCGTGATCCGAAAACACCCGAGAAAATGGATTTCTTGAATCCAAGCGATGAGCCATCGAAACTTTTTCGTCCTTGCCGGACAGTTTGGTTCAATGCCTGGAAATATGCTGATGAAGAGCAATTATTAGTAGCCCTTGTACGTGTGATCGTACAGGCAATGGCAGAAGATGATGTAGTTTCAAAGGTTCTGGCGAACCTGCTTGACCCTAGCTATCCACGCCGGGATGTCGTTAATACGGTGCTTTCCTGGTTTTCGATCAAAATTGGGGATGTTGGAGTCGAGTTGAATACGGGCGAGACCATTCCAACCTCCTTTGCGCAAAAAACAGCACTGCTTGATCTCTTTGATGATGCCTTTGATAAGCTCATTGCTGCTTGGGTACATCGCAAAGCGGATATTGACAAGGTCAACCCTGAAGAAGGCATCTTAGCCATTTTCATCGACGATCTTGACCGCTGCTTGCCAGAGAAAACTGTGCAAGTTCTTGAAGCGGTCAAACTCTTTCTCGATAAAAAAGGTTGCATTTTTTTGCTCGGTGCCGATACGCGCATTGTGCAGCAGGCAGTAACCAAACATTATCAAGAAACGAACATTCTTGCCGATGACCCCGCTGATTATCTTGAAAAAATCATCCAATTGCGCTTTGACTTGCCACCCGTGCAGGATGATGAGATGGGTGAATTCGTCCGTCAACAAGTTGAAGAAGATGACGAGATGAAAGCCCATAGCCGCCTGATCGCTTTGGGTGCAGCGGCCAACCCGCGCAAGGTCAAAACCTTTTTAAACGATCTCAATTTGCGCTGGGCGATGTGGCGCAATATGAGCGAAAGCGAGAAGGTGGTCGATTTTGATGACTTCGTGCGCTGGGAAGTTTGGATGCGCGCCGCGCCGAAATTCCGCAAACGTGTTTATGGAATGCAGGGTGCATCTTCTGCCCGCGCAAACCTTATCCAGGCGGCCTTCGATTGGGCTGGTGATGATGACGAAGCAGCCAATAGTTTTAGGGATGATCTTAACCGAGAAATGGAACGCGTACTCAAAGAGATTTCCCCGCATAGAAATAACTTTGCGGCTGATGTGATCGACAGCCTCGTTCACATGGCGCTCCCGCCCGTGGAAGAAGAACCTGCTCCCGTTAAAGAAACCGAAATTGCTCCCGAAATGCTGGGTGACAAAAAATCCCGCCTGCGTGGCAAAAGAGACCTTGATTTTGAGCCTGCTAAAACTGATGCGCAGCTTTTCTTTGCAGAAATGTCCTTTCAGCGCATCCCAGCAGGTGATTTTCTGATGGGTGATGGTAATGAGCGGCATACGGTGAATATTTCTTATGATTACTATATGGCGCGTCTGCCTGTTACGACTGCAGATTACGGGAAGTTTGCAGGTTCACAGTTTGAAGTTGAAAGCAGAAAAGAAAATCATCCCGTTGTTGAAGTTTCATGGCATGATGCGCAGAAATATACTGTCTGGCTGAACAATAATCATGCTGGTAAATTACCAAAAGACTATCGCTTTGCGCTACCTTCCGAAGCGGAATGGGAAAAAGCCGCCCGCGGAGAATATGCCAACGAATATCCCTGGGGCAATGAATTCGATAAAGCCAAATGCAATTCTCGCGAAAGCGGCATTGGAACGACCAGCGCGGTGGGGCAATTCTCTCCTGCGAGTGATAGCCCGTATGGTTGTGCGGATATGAGTGGAAATGTATGGGAGTGGACGCGCAGTCTTTATAAAAATTACCCTTATCTTGCAGAGGATGGGCGCGAGAAAGAAGCAGGTAGTGGCAGTCGCGTTTTGCGCGGCGGTTCTTTCCTCAATGATCTGAGCAGCGTGCGCTGCGCCTTTCGCATCAATAACCTTCCCGGTTACAGTAGCCTCAGCCTCGGTTTTCGTCTTTGCGTTTCTCCCATCTCCTAACTCTGCTCTCTGCCTCTCTGCACTCTGAATCTCTGAGTCTTTGCCCCCTCTGTCCTGCGGACATCTCCCCTTGTCTTTAGGGCAAATTCCAAGTGCGTGGGATTTAGGAGAGAAGTGGGAAACTGTATTTTTTTATCCCCCTATTTTGCTTGCAAAATGGGGGGATGCCCAAGTGGAGCGAGGGCAGGGGGGCTGAACGTCTGAATACAAGAGGAAAGTGCGTAATATTAAGCAAAGAATTTCTTCATCGCCGGTGTAATATCGGCTAAATTTCCTAAACCTTTCCCAACAAACTGCTTTCTCATTTCTTCATTCCCAAGTAATAAACAGGGCACATCCACATCTGTATGCCTACGTGTGCCGAGGTCTTCCATATTGCCATGATCGGATGTTATTAGCACAAGCAGGTTATTGGATGCGGCTTCGAGCAAGCCTGCCAGCACGCCGTCGAAAGTTTCGAGTTGTTGGATTGCCCAATCCATATCCTGTTTATGGCCGGCGTAATCGCTTGCCCAATATTCGAAAAAGGAGAAGTCGTATTGCATGGCTAGAGAAACGAGTTTTACTCCCGCTTCTTCAGGCGTATATAGCGGCACTTTTTCGTCCTTGAGCATTTTTCGCCATGCTTCTCCAGTGAAGCCTGCAGAAAGGGCGCGCCCTGCGTAGATATCTTCGGCGGTGAAGAGAGGCAGCCCTGCCTGTGTGACGGCGAGCGGAATGGCTGAGTAAAGCCGCTTGCCTGAATTTATGCCTTTGAAATATCCATCAGGATAGGCGCTCAGGAGCGCGGCTGTTTTGTTTTTTGCGCGTATCCATGAGAAGATGGTTTCGCCCACGTCACTACCCTTTCGGGCAAGCGTGTGAGGAGCATGCACGCCTGCACTCGCTGTATTTCGAGTGTGCGACGCGGCAGTCTCTTTGGCTGTTGCGGAGATCGCTTCGGCGGTAAAGCTGCCTCGCGATGACGCAGCAGGGTTTGTGAGAAATTCGCGCACATCGGCGTTGGGTTTGGGTCCGTAGTGATAACCGATCTCTTTGGGGATGTTGAGGCCTGTGAGCAGCGTCGCCTGCCCTGTCGCAGATTGGGGTAGGCCATCTACACCGAGATTGGCATCCAGCGCCAAGAGGCTGGCGCGTTCACCGTGATAGGGGGCAGTATCAGCGACGAGGGCTTGGTCGCCGAGCAAGGCACGCAGGGTCGGCATTTTGGCGCGGGCAAAGGGATTTGTTTCGGGGTTATTGGCGCCGAGTCCGACGCCGTCGAGGAAGATAAATAGAAGGGGCATGAGGTTGTACCAATAAAAAGGGAGACTACAAAAGTCTCAAAGACTTTTGTAGTCTGGTGGCGGGTGTGGTTATTTCTTCTGAAACAAAGCCCAAACCGAATCTCGCCCGATCTTGTCTGTGCCATCTTTGCGCCAGATGAGATCGAATCGGGATTGGGCAGATGCCAGATCAACGGGAGCAAGCCCATGACTTGCGGGCGTCCCGTCGGCGGGGGTGAGGTGAGCGTAGATGAGCCAGTATCCGCTTGGGGCGAGGATATTGTCCAGCTGAGCAAGATAATCCCGTTTTTTCTCGCCTAAATTGTGAAAACAACCCATATCGAGAGCGAGATCAAATTTGCCTTTTATGCCGCGTAATTTACTTGCATCGCCAAGATGGAGATCTATTTTCACATTGGCGATCTTGGCTTTGCGCCGCGCTTTGTAGAGGGCCAACAATGCAAAATCTACACCGCTAACTTGCCAGCCATGTTCGGCGAGAGTGATCAGATTTGTGCCTGTCCCGCAGCCAATGTCGATAGCACGCCCGGCAGGATGTTGATCGATGAACTCGAGAAGCTCGGGTGGCGTAATGCCACTATCCCAAGGTGGGCGGCTGAGGTAGAACAGGTTGCTGATCAATGGATTCATGGGGAAAAATATGGAAAAAGCGTTGCACTTGCCTTCTTGGATAATGACATTCCGCACTTTGACAATTTAACTGTATTCTCTTACAATCATGCGGTCT
>JABGQU010000003.1 GCA_018648605.1 Anaerolineae bacterium
CCTTATCAAACCAGGTGCCTGTCTCTATAATCCAACGGGGGGGGGCTTTATTTTTATGTCTCGTCTATAGGGTGCAGTTCATACGAGGGTCTTTTAGATGCAATCAATATATTTTAATCCACGACAACCCAATCACTCCCGCTCCTCCCGAAGACCTCGGGAGAGTACATCTCTTCTGCCTTTGCGGGCGGAGCGATGAAGGTGCCGGGCGTAGTGGCACGTGCGATGTAACTGTAGTCATAGACGCCATCCCACAATAACGAAGTGAAGGCTTCGGCGCGTTCATCGCGCAGATTTTCGTGTTCGTACCACGTTCGCCACCACCACCAGCCGTAGCGCATTTCGAAGGGATTGTCGTTCTGATCGGGCGCACCAGCGTTGGATGAAACTGCCAGATCGGGATTGACGATCTCCAAGCCAGCGGGGAGTGGGTCCACCAGCGCAACATGATAGCGTCTGTTGTCGGCGACCATCTTCAATTTCACGCGAACACGTGCGCCCGCTTTGATATGCCAGACACCATCGTCATCTTGCCAGACATCTTCGGGGTCGTCCACGCCTTCGTATTCGCGGGTGACGACGAATCCCATATCCAGCGGATCAAGATTCAGGTCGGTGGGGGCATATTTTAGGCCAAGCCTGTAATAGAGCCGCCCTGTGCCATCTTTGCTCAGGACCAAATCTTGCAAGTCAGCGCCATTAACCAGATAGGTCATCGGAATATTCGTCTCGTGGCGTTCGGTGGAATAACCTTCGTAGGCATGTTCGCCCGCGTAGGTCTCTCCCAGCCAGATTCGCGCGACAAAATCGGGAGTCTGCGATTCGTAGGTGTTGAAGTAGCGATCCATTGCCAAGAGCACAAAGACATTTTCTTGCGTGCTACCCCAGCGTCCGCGCGTGCGATGCGCCAACAAGCCATTCACCAATTTGGGGATCAAATCAGCATCCGGATTATCAGCGATCATCACATCCAGCAAGACCGCATCCGCTCGTCTATTCGATGAAAGGATCAGGTAGGTCTGGTCGTCGTAGCTGGTCGTGAAATTCGCCGCGCCTGCTGTTTCCACAACGTGGTTGTTAATATAGAGTCGAATTTCATCCAGTTGCGCAGACGAGTTCGGGTCATCCACCAGCACTTGCCAGATCCAACCGATAGCTTCAAAAGAAAATCCTTCGAGCGGCGCTTCTTCGAGCAATGCGCGCGCTTTAGCAGTATCGTTATCACCCATCAGATCGCGCACATAGAGCGCATAAGAACTCAGCACGCGGCGCGTATATTCGCTGTACCAGTAGGGGTAATGGCTCTCAATATCGACCAGATAGTAACTCAGGCTTTCCTGCATTTCAGCGGGGACATCAAAGCCCTTATCCTTCGCGCGCTGCAAAGCATGGGCAACATGGATGGTATTAAAGGGGATGGATTCCTGTCCGCGTCGCCAGTAGGGGAAGCCCCCGTCCCAGTTTTGGATGCCTTGCAGGCGAGTCACATCGCGATTTACACTTGCTTCCATTTCAGCAGCAGATGGGAGGCCCTCGGCTTCGAAGGCCGTTAAAACGTCCCGAAGGGCAGCGATCCCCAAAATGCGCGAGCTAAGCTGCTCGGTGCAAGCATAGGAATATTGCGAGAGATACATGACCGCGTCCGTGAGCGTCTGCAAGGCAGTAGACGATGTCTGGATTTCCAGCCCGCCAAATTGAGCATAAACATCACTCGGTTTTGCGATGGGTTGCGCAATTGCGCTAACGCCGCCCTCGGCGCCATCGACCACGCCATAAGTGGCAAAGGCTTCGGTCGTCGCGGGGGTGTAAATGGGCAACTCAAGCGTCGCCGCATCGGCGTAACTGCCCGATACCGCCCCGATCTGGAATTGAGCGATGCCCGCCATTTCGGTCTCTGCCGCAAAGCGGACTTCAACTCTGTCGTTAGCAGGAACGGTTACGCGTTGCCCTGCGCCTTCGGGGAGAGTGATATTTGTGGCTTGAATGGCGACGTCTACTTCAATGGGTTCATCGGTCTGGTTTTGGAGCAAGATGGGGAATTCAAATTTATCGCCAAAATTCAAAAAGCGTGGCGCAGAGGGGCGTACCATCAGCGGCAGACGCGCGGTCAGATTGGTTTCGGTTTTGCCAAATTGCTGCCCGCCAGAATCCACCGCAACGACCATAACGCGGTAACGCGTCAGGTTATCAGGGACATCGATAGAAACCCGTGCTTTGCCATTTGCATCGGTGTGCACTTCGGCTTCAAAGGTCGCCAGCGGATTAAAATTACTGCGCACGGCAATCGGAGATGCGCCGCTATTACCTCCTCCTTCACCATCTGCTATTTCCATTGCAGGCGCTTCGGCTGCCATTGGAGCAGCCATTTCCATCATGGCTTCTTCTTCGACGCCACCAACGCCAGCCATCTTGTTCATATCGGCAGAGACCGTTGCAAGAGCCTGAAGCTCATCACCACGCGCGGAGGCTGCCAGCGCAAGCGGATCAGTGAGAATAATATTTGTGCGGCTGTATACACTGCTCAGATCAGAGCCACGTTGGCTGTAGAAGATCGAGACGGGATCACTCAATTGATAATTAGTGAGCGCAAGAATAGATTCGTCTACAACAACGACAGCGAGCTCTGCATTTGCAACGGGTTCTCCGTTGGCATCTTTTAGCTCAAGAGAGAGCGTCGTTTTACCGCCGGGTTCAATTTCATCATCGGCGAGAGTGGCATCCAACTCAAGGGTGCGCGTTAACGGTGGGATGCTGAGGGTCAGGTTGCCACTCGCATAAGCGGGACGGGCAGGTGCACCTTCAACGGGAGCGCCTGCATCATCCACGCGCGCGGCGGAGCCGACCGCATCTACCTGAATATGAATATTCGGGATATGCGCATCCTTGATCGGGATTTGCAGAGTCAGCGTCCCCTCTTCGATCAGATGACGCTCGGTGTATAAGATCCCGCTGCGAGTCACAGTCAGCAAAACTTCGGCCGGCGTGAAAGGCGTTTGAACAAGAATTTCTGCCACGTCGCCGGGCTGATATTCGTCTTTGTCGGGGATCAGGGTGATCTCTTCTTTTTCGACTTCGCGGGAGGGCGGGCGTTCGCCACCGCTCACCCAACGAGTGATACGGCTTTCATTTTTACGCCCTTCTTCATCGGTGACGAGGGCCGTGATGCGATAACGCCCACCAACGGCGGTGTCGAAAGTACAGGAAACAGGTTCGAGCGCAGATGTGATCTCGCAGCTTTGCGGCTCGAGTAATTCTTCGTGCCAGCCACCCTGCGATTTCCAGACAATGCGGGCTGCTTCAACGGTGATCGGGCGATCCGCGATGGTATTACCATCAAGATCGGCGACGATCACTTCAATATCCAAGGGTTCGCCACGCTCAACAAAATAACGCTCGCTGCGCAAGCCAACATAAACATCGGCGGGATGTACGAGCACGCTGGTGCCACTCGTCCACGCCTGACGGTTGAGATCCATCACGGTCGCTTCGGCAGTGATACTTGTCGGGCGCGTTGTACCTTCCTTACCAAAATCAAGGCGTAGATAATGCGTACCGGTCGAATCTGTTACGCCTGTAAAACTCTCACTTTGAGCGTTATCGCCTTCAAAATCGTTGTAGTACCACCAGGGAGTCCAAAAACCGAAAGTGAACTTATCCCAATTGGGCGGGGAATAATTGGTTTCGTTGGAATTCACCCACCAATTTGTTTCGGCATTCGGCAGCGCACCGCCGGCGAAGTATTTCGCTTCAACGGCGAGAATAGCGTGTTCACCCACGAAATAAGGCGCCTGAGTCTCGTTGCGTGCGGAAACTTCAAATTCCGGTCTGCGGAATTCTTGAATTTGGAAGGAATGGTAATATGAATTATCGATCACATTCCCTAATCCGCCTTCAGTATAAAGTTGTAATTGGGTATAGCCCAAATTGACACTTTCGGGCAATTCAAGCATAAAATCAAAACCACCAAGCAAATTGACATCAACTCGTCCTGTGGCTAATTCATTTCCTTGCGCGCCGATCAGTGAATAATTGACACCCGTCAGCGCATCACCAAAGAGAGAAATATCGCCCAGTTGCCCGCCGCCAGCTTTACGGATCCAGCCTTTGATATGGACTTCTTCCCCCGGGCGGTACATGGCACGATCATCATAGACAAACCAGCGCAGATCATCATAAAGGCTGCGCTTATGCCAACCGCCTTCATCCCAGTAATAGGTATTACGCGGCAGCATTGCTATATCGTCGCCAACTTGTGCCGTTATGTACGTTGCACCGCCAGAAGGAAAAGCGAACTTTGCAATCCCATCTTCGCCTGTTGCAGCATTCACGCCAGCAACATCCGCAGCGATCTTCACACCGGTTAGCGGTGCACCGTCGGCGAGGGCATTTGCCCAAACAACCATCTCACTGTGATCAGAGAAAACATCCAATCCAATTTGCGTGACCTGTGCCCAAACATGCACGGTCTCGTAATAATTCTCTTTCTCAAAAATCCCACGGTGCGGCTTTACGATGACAACGAAATGACCAAAATCACCATCCATAAACTCACTCAGATCAAGGTTGATCTCGCTTAAAATATCGGTCTTCGTATCCACATCACGCGTCTCGTCGAGCAGCTTTTTTCCAGGTGGGTCTTTATGCTCATCCGTCCACTGATACTCATCGAGATAGGCCAAAAATTCTTGCCAATCTGAAGGCTGGACAGCATAAATCTGCACATCCAACTTCTTGTAGTTCATCACATAATAGGAAATGGATGGGTCTTTTGCGGCAGGATCAAGGGTGATGAAGCGTTGGTCAGGACCAACCAGGAAAGGTTCTGCCGAACCGATCTTGAACCGAACTTGCTCATCGCGTCCTAACATCTGCCCGAAAACATCTTTTATCTCCCCACTAACCTTCACCTTATACGTGGTCTGCCCCTCTGTCATCCCGCTGATCTGGATCGTATCCCCATAAATATTCACCGTTGCGCCAAGGAGTTCCGGCGAGATAGTCAACATCCCCTCATCAAAACTCTCCGCATCAATGGGATTATTGAACTCAAGCGTAAGCGGCATCAACGGGCGGCAATCCTCCGACCAGCCACAACGATGATCTGTCAATTTTAGCGGAGCATACGTATAGAAGCTGTAATACTGCGCTGTCGGGGTCAACAGAGGGCCTTCAGCCGAAGGCGTGCCCGCTTCTACAACAATGCTGATCTCGGCATCTGCAGGCAGCGGCTCATAAGCACGAAAAGCCAGCCAACGCCCATCTTGAGCATTTTCTGCCAAATTGCTGACCGTTTTATCTTCAGCAACTTCATCTGCGCTGGCGAGCTTCACATCCACATTCCGCCCATCAGCGGTAACAGTGAGATTCTCCAGTACACTGGCAGGGTCAACTCTCTGATCAAAGGAGATAAAGAAAATCGGCTCCAAAGGTTGCGGGTCACCCCAAGGGTGATAGCGCTTCATTTGTGGCGTAGGCGTATTAAAGGTAAATACGACGTTCTCAGCGAGAACACCGCCTACAGCAGATTCCGTCCCCGCAGGGATGAAAACTTCATACTCGGTTGCCATTGGCAAGCGATCAACAAGATCAGAATCGGCTTGAAAGTTGAGCGTCTTCGTGCCCAACCAGCGCCATGTCCCCAGGATCGCGGGGGAAATTTGCACCGGCACATCCAATTCAGAGAGGTCTTGAATTGTCGTCAGCGGAACCATTGGCTGATTAAAAGTAATATTTACAAAAGGAGCAATGGGGATTTCACCCTCAGGTGAATAACGCAAAACTTCGAGTGCGCCATATTCGGCCGTCACCGCAGCAGCATCCCCTTCTGGCGGGAAGGATTCTTCGAGAGTTTCACCCGCGCGTGGTGGCGGGATGACTTCGTCGGGCAAATTGAAATCGACCGCATCAGCCGGGTCAGCAACGAGGGCGGGCAAACGCTCTAAAAGGGAAGCAAGTTCCTCTTCAGGAAGCGGTGCGCCGGGCACATACGCAGAGGGGGCAATCTCATCCGGCTGCTCACTCCCCTCGCTCAGGGTAAACGTCAACGGTTCCGGATCATCCTCGTCGAGAGATATTCCCTCTCCCGAATCTGTCCCACCAGAGGGTGTCGGTAAGGGCTTTGCAGAATCGCCCCCAAAAGAACAGCCAGCAACCCCGACAATTAGTAAGAAAATAATGGCAATGCCCATAAGCGACCTTTTCTTCATGAGATTTCTCCTTTTGATATTTGTATTCTATCGTGAAGCACAGACGCTTTCAATCAGCAATTAGTTCCCGTTGCCCCCCCCCTGTCCTTCGCTCCGCTCAAGACTTCCCCCCAAATGCTTCGCATTTGGGGGGAAGTAAAGGGGGGTAAGGTAAAATTCAGCCATGCTCACCCTGACCCCACTCCCCAATATCCCCTTCATCGAAAAAGACGACGATCTCGCAGAGATCATCCTGCAAAACACCAACTTTCCCCTACAGGATGGCGATATTTTTGTGCTCGCTCAAAAGATCGTCAGCAAAGCGGAGGGGCGTCTCGTTAATCTTGCAGATGTGGAGCCGACCCCACACGCCTTTCAACTTGCTGAGGAAACAAAAAAAGACCCACGCGTCGTGGAATTGATTCTGCAAGAGAGCAACGAGATCATTCGTAAACGCCCGGGCTTGATCGTCGTTGAGCATAAAAACGGATTTATCTGCGCCAACGCGGGGATCGATCATTCAAATATTAAAAGCCCCCCTCTAGCTCCCCCCGCAAGCGGGGGGAGAACCGATGAAAATGTTCTTCTCCTCCCTATAGACTCCGACAAATTTGCAAAAGAACTTCGTCAAAATCTCGAAAACGCAACAGGAAAAACACTCGGCATTCTCATCATCGACTCTCACGGACGTGCATGGCGAAATGGAACAGTCGGGATGACAATTGGCATCTCTGGCATCCCTGCGCTGGTTGACCTGCGCGGCGACGCTGATCTCTTCGGGCGTGAGCTGAAGATCACGCAGATCGGCGCAGCCGATGAGTTGGCGGCAGCCGCATCGCTGATGATGGGGCAGGCAAACGAGGGCAAGCCCATTGTCCACGTACGAGGCTTTCCTTATCCACTACGAAAGAGTACACTGAAAGAGCTTATTCGCCCCAAAGAAGAGGATTTATTTAGATAATGCACGGTCTTGTTTCACTTCTTGACAAAGAACACTATGCGCATGTTGAAAATATCTGGCAAATGCTCGAAGACGAATGTGGTCTTGCTGGCATAAAAGTGACCCCCTTTCCACATTTCTCGTGGCTGATCGCCAGAGATTTCGACTGGAAAGCTCTCGAAGAGACTTTGAAAGAAATTGCAAAAAAAACACGTCCATTTACCATCAATACTGGCGGGATAGGGCTATTCAGTGGCCCCAGCCCTGTGATCTTTATTCCCATCATCCGCACCAAAGCGTTGAACAAACTCCATCAACATATTTGGGATGCGATCCAACCGCTTGGTGAAGATATTAGCCCTTATTACGCCCCGCAAAGTTGGGTTCCACACATTACACTTGCCCAAATAGATGTAAGCAAAGAGAATATCGCCTGCGTGATGGAAAGGCTCGCCTTTCAGACCTTCACTTGGGAAATACAGGTGAACTCTATTAGGTTTATCCATCAAACTAGCAGAGAAGCTGGAGAGCTTTTTTATCAATATCAATTTCAAGGAGAATAAGTATGGAAATCCCCGAAGTTTACAAAGACTTATTTGCAGACGAAACCAAAGCCTATCTTTTTCTTGCCACCATCATGCCAGATGGCACCCCTCAAGTAACCCCCGTTTGGTTCAACGCTGATGAAGATCATATTCTTGTCAACACTGCTGCAGGACGCGTCAAAGACAAAAACATGCAAGAGCGCCCACATGTAGCGGTAGTCATCCAGGACCCCTGCGATCCCTATCGTTTTATGCAAATTCGCGGCAAAATTGCCGAGCGCACCACCCAAGGCGCAGATGCGCATATCAACAAATTATCGCAAAAATATCGTGGTAAAGATTGGGATATCCCTGGCAACGAGACACGTGTGATCTTCAAGATCAAACCCGCAAAGATCAGCGGGCATTAAAAAAACAACTCCGCCAGGAGGCTTAAACCTGACGAAGCAATTCCATCTTCTCAAATATGAGATTGCTTCGCTTCGCTCGCAAAGTTATTAAAATAAACTACCCCGCCGCAAGCGGACGGGGTTATCTGTCTATTCTAAAAGCACCTCGCAGTAGCGACTTTAGTCGCTCTGAACGGCTAAAGCCGTTACTACAAAAGTATTTTAGGATAGATTATTAATGCTCACGCCGCAAGCGGCGGGGTATTGAACCCATATATAGAATAAACTTAACTCTTCTTCTCTTTCCCGCTCCAGCTATCAATATCCATTCGTAAAACAGCGGTCACCTTTAGATCAATATCAGTCGTGGCTTCATAATCCACATCCGGCTTCAACTCGGGGAAATGCTTATCCATTAGCAATTGCAACCCACGTTTGGCTTCATCGGGATCATCTACAATCGAGAGCCGCCCAAAAACGACCACGCCTTTATACATCACACCAAAATTCATTGCGCGTTCAGCCAAAATCCAGTCGCCCATCTCACTCACATTCAGATTTGCCTTCCCCCCGCTCTCGGCATTTTCAAACGTGCGCCCCTTGCGCGCGCCATGAAAATAAATGGCATGCCTTTCAGGATCATAGGCGAAATTCCGCGCCACCGTAAAAGGCTGCCCATCCTTACAGGTTGCCAAAACACCAAAACCTGCCCGATCTAAAAGCGCAATGATCCACGCTTTATCTGTGATCTCGCGGTCATGCCGACGCACTTTCGTCAATGATTCGCCCATAAAAACTCCTTCATAAGATGATTAGAGCAGAGATTATAATAGACTTCATGAATGAACTCCACCATTTCTTACAGACGCGGAGATCCATCCGCCGCTTCAAACCCGATCCTGTACCTGCTCCCGTTATAAAAAGAATTCTCGCCACTGCAATATTCGCCCCATCTGCGCATAATTTGCAGCCGTGGCGCTTCGTTCACGTCGAAAGCGATCTCTCCAAAGAGAAGCTCGGCAACGCGTTAACTGAAAAAATGCGTACAGATATGGATGCTGAAGGCGCCGACCCAGCCCAAATCCAGAAGCGTGTCGAGATTTCCATCCGCCGTATAGATGAAGCGCCCGTCATAATCTTGCTTTGCCGCGACGTGACCGCCATCCGTAAAAGTGAACCGGAAGAAGAGATCATGGGTATTCAATCCGCCGCGCTAGGGGGATTACAACTCATGCTCGCCGCACATGCTGAAGGTGTCGGCGCAAACTGGATCTGCTGGAATCTCTACGCACAAGCAGAAACACGCCTGGCACTCGATTTACCAAAGAGTTGGCAAGCACAGGCGATGATCTTTCTTGGCTATGCAGATGAAGAGCCAAAAAAGGCTAGCCGGAAATCTGTAGATGAACTGTTAACTCATAGATGAAGAAATATTGCGAAAAGTGTACTAAAATCAATACATTATGAATCTCAAGTCATTTTTTGCGCCACCTGTTTTTAGGGGAAATAAAGAAAAAACACTGGAAGCCATCACCCTCAACACCGCGCTCTGGACAGTGATCTCTTTGCTCATTATTATGCAAATTGGAAACTATATCGGGGGAAGAACGCCAGCCTTCATTTCACTCATCAATTATATTTTCCTTATACTCTGCTTTCTTGCACGTTATGCACTTCACCGTGGCTGGCTAAAATGGGCGAGCATCGTTATGCTAGTTATGCTAGCTCTTGGCATTGCCCACATAACAGCCACAATTCTTGCCTTGGGCACCATTCGTACGCCAGCTAGCACAGCCTATATTCTCATCGTCCTTTTTGCCGGGTTTCAATTTGGCAACAAGGGCATTATTATGTCAATAGTAGGCATTGCCTTTATTCTACTGGCGCTAACTGTTGCCGAAAGCAATCAATTGCTTCGAAAGGCAGATTACAGCGTTGGCATAACACAATGGATTTCCTATACGGCCCTCTTTGGTTTGACAGGAAACTTCATGTTTTCTGCAATAAAACTCACTCGGCGTTCATTGCGTCAATCTCAACAAGAAATTAAACAGCGCAAACGCGCAGAAGATCGTTTGCATATTTTTTCCCGCATCATCGAACAAAATCCGGCTTCTATCATGATAGTAAGCCCCGATGGCATCATCGAAGATGTTAACCCGAAGTTTTCAGAGCTAACCGGCTATACAAAAGATGAAGTTTTTGGCGCAAACCCGCGCATTTTACAATCGGGCCTTCACACCAAGGGGTTTTATGAAGATATGTGGAGCACAATCTACTCAGGGCAAGAATGGCGCGGCGTATTAAAAAACAGAAAAAAGAGCGGAGAACTATTTTGGGAAAGGGCCTCTATCTCCCCTGTCTTCAATGAAAAAAAAGAAATCACACACTTTGTCGCGGTAAAAGAAGATATTACAGCACAAAGGGCCGCGCGTAGAAAACAAAACGCAACGAACCATCAACTAAAAATACAACTTAAAGAAATCAACAACTTACAAAAAATTCTCAAAAAACAAGCCCTGCACGACCCACTAACTGGCCTACATAATCGTCGCTATATGGATGAAATGCTAGAAAAGGAATTTTCACGCGCTAAACGTGAAAATTACCCTGTTAGCATCGTCCTCCTGGATATGGATTATCTAAAAAACTTCAACGATTCTGGAGGACACGCCACAGGTGATCATGCCTTGCGAACCCTTGCCGCCCAGCTAAAAGCATCGATCCGCCAAGGGGATACAGTCTGTCGCTATGGCGGCGATGAATTTGCCATTATCTTACCGAAGACAACCAGCAAAGACGCCCTTACCCGCGCTATAGAACTCCAAAAGAGAATGCAAGGACTAACCCTGCTTTATCGCGCAGAACAAACCTTGCGTATTACCTTCACCGCCGGAATTGCCACTTATCCCACACACGGAAAAACAAGCGAAGAAGTATTCAATTACGCCGATGTTGCCCTCTATCGCGCCAAATTAAAGGGGCGCGATCGCGTTGAGCTATTTGAACAGACATCATGAAAATAGCAGCTCTCGCTGGAGGTGTTGGCGGCGCAAAGCTTGCGCATGGCCTCGCCCAAATTCTCCCACAAAAAAAACTTACTATCATCGTCAACACCGGCGATGATTTTGAATATCTCGGGCTATCCATCTCGCCCGATCTCGACACCGTTTGTTATACACTGGCAGGATTAGCAAATCCCGTTACGGGATGGGGGCGGATAGACGAAACATGGAATACCTTCGACAATATCGCAAAACTTGGGGGACAAACCTGGTTTCGGCTTGGCGACCGTGACCTAGGCACCCATCTGGAGAGAACATTTCGCCGCAAACGTGGCGACAAGCTTTCAACCATTACGCAAGATTTTTGCCACGCTTGGAGCGTGAAGCACCGCATCCTACCAATGACAGATGAGCCTGTTTATACAATGGTGAATACCCTTGAGCAGGGCGAACTCCCTTTTCAGGAATACTTTGTCCATCAACGTTGTAAACCGACCGTAAGCGGGTTTCGTTTTGACGGTGTGGAGAAAGCACGTCCTGCGCCAGGAGTTCTTGAAGCCATCAACAATGCCGATGCGGTGGTCTTTTGCCCATCCAACCCTTGGGTGAGTATTGATCCTATTTTAACGGTAGCAGGCCTTAGGCCCGCGTGCGAAGCGAAGCCCGTCGTAGCCGTCTCTCCAATTATTGGCGGGCAAGCACTAAAAGGTCCCGCCGCAAAGATGTATCGGGAGTTGAGCATCCAGCCTTCTGCGCTAGCTGTAGCGCGGCATTATGCTGATCTACTGGACGGTTTTGTCTTTGACAAGGTCGATTCAGACAGCAATCTGTCTATACAAGAAATGAATATAACAACCCTACTCACTAACAGTATTATGGAGGACATGGCCGGTCGTCGTCGCCTCGCAAAAGATGTGATAGACTTTGTAAACACCCTTCTTTGAGAGGCTATCTATGACCATTTGGGCAATTGTGCCTGTAAAACCTTTAAGGCGCGGTAAATCACGCCTTGCTGAAATGCTAAGTGAAGATGAGCGTGCGGAATTAAATAGTCGCCTGCTCACACATACCCTGGAAACCCTGAAAAACACCCCTGATGTTGAAGAAGTATTAGTTGTTAGTCGTGACCCGAAAGCATTGGCAATTGCTCACGATCTTAATGCACGCACAATTCTCGAAAATGGCTCTCCACAATTAAATACAGCTCTAGCGCGCGCAACAGCCGTTGCGAAAATGTACACAACCAACGGTGTTTTAGTGCTACCGGCAGACTTGCCTTTGATCTCGCAAGAAGATGTAGAGAAGTTGATCGCTGCTGCCAATGAGCATAAACGCGTTGTTGTGATCACACCTGATCGCCATAAAAATGGCACGAACGCCTTGCTCATTTCACCTGCGGGAATGATTGAGTACGATTATGGGGAAAATTCTTTTAACCGCCACTGTGAACGCGCTCGCGAGGCTGGTGCAAGGCTCGAAATTTGTGAGCTGCCTTCAATTGAGCTTGACTTAGACTTACCTGAAGATTTAGAATTGGTTGCTGAAAAGATTAATTTTTCATTTACAAGTAAGTAAGTGTTCCTATTGTCTTACGATAGGGAGAATGGGGGAAGAATGCGAATAGTTTGTATCCTTTGTAGTTCACCAATGCAAAATATTTATGTTTTGAAAAGGAGAATATTATGAGTGATGTAATGCGCCCCATCAAATTCAAAAGCCTTTTACGCTGGATGATCGATGAGTACGCAAGCCAGAAAAGTATTTTTACTATTCCTGAAGGAAAGTTTTATTATAAAAAAGACAAAGCCTATTTCGAGATATTTGGCGAAAAATGTGAAACGGCTATTGGCCCGGCAGCGGGACCTGCCACCCAGCAAGCCATGAACTTGGCTGTATCGTATCTCACAGGCGGACGTTTCTTTGAGTTGAAAACCGTCCAGATTTTGGATGCGCTCGAAGTAGAAAAGCCTTGTATTGACATCCCCGACGAGGGCTACAACACCGAGTGGTCAACTGAATTTAGCGTGCCCGAAGCTTTTGATGAATATGTTAAAGGCTGGTTCCTTGTCCACATTCTAGACAAAATGCTCGGCATCTCACAACTTGGCGAACGCGGCTTCGTCTTCAACATGAGCGTTGGCTACGATCTTGAAGGCATCAAATCTCCAAAAATTGACAACTTTATTGAAGGTCTAAAAGACGCTTCTGAAACAGAGATTTTCCAGGAATGTGTACGCGACCTGAAAGCCGCCATCGAAGCCGGAAGAATCCCCAATATCAGCGAGCCCGCTTTTGCAGACTCTATTTCGCCGAAGATTTCCAACTCCATTACGCTCTCGACGATGCACGGAACGCCGCCGGACGAGCAAGAAGGAATTTGCCGTTATCTGATCGGCGAGAAGAAGGTGCATACTTTCGTCAAATTGAACCCAACTTTGCTTGGCTACGAATATGTGCAAGATATCTTCGATCAGCAGGAATTTGACCACATTCAACTCAAGGAAGAATCCTTCTCGCACGATATGCAATATGATGATGCGGTTACGATGATCCGCTCATTGCAGGCTTACGCTAAAGAGGTCGGCGTAGATTTTGGAATCAAGCTGACCAATACGCTTGCCGTTGTTAATGACAGAGGCGCGCTGCCCACCGACGAAATGTATATGAGCGGGCGCGCGCTTTATCCGCTGACGGTGAATTTGACTAACAAACTCGCACAGGAATTCGAGGGCGAGATCGCCATTTCGTATTCGGGTGGCGCGACCTATTTCAATATCGAAGAACTGTTTACAGCCGGTATCAAGCCGATCACACTGGCGACCGACTTATTGAAGCCGGGCGGATATTCACGACTGAATCAACTGTCAACCGTTCTCGAACGCCCGATGGCAGAAAATCCCGCAGGAGGAATTGATCTAAAAAAACTGCAGAGTGTTGCTGCCAATTCCATCACCGATGAACGCTACAACAAAGAAGCCAAGCCCTCTGCGCCGATGAAAACCGACGAGAAACTTGGTCTGCTCGATTGTTTTGTCGCCCCCTGTATTGTGGCATGCCCCGTCCATCAGGATGTGCCCGAATATATCCAATTGATCGCCGAAAATCGCTTTGCGGAAGCCTACGAGCTAATTATTTCCTCGAATGCGATGCCCTTTGTAACGGGATATATTTGCGAAAGTGCCTGCGAATTAAAATGCGTGCGAAACGATTATGAAGAAACGGTACGCATCCGTGACCTGAAGAGGATTGCCTCCGAAAGAGGATTTGACGAAGTAATGAGCAACCTCGCGCCGAAAGTGCCCCATCGAGATGCAAAGGTAGCGGTCATTGGCGCAGGTCCGGCTGGATTATCTTCCGCCTACTTCCTTGGACGTGAAGGCTTCGACGTGACTGTCTTCGACAAAACTGACAAGATCGGCGGCATGGTCACACATGGTATCGCTGACTATCGCGTGCCTGATGAAGCCATCGAAAACGATATTGAGTTGGTCAAGAAAATGGGCACAAAATTTGAATTGAATTGTGACCCACAAATTGACGTGCAAAAGCTAAAAGACGATGGTTTCAAATATGTCCATCTCGCCATTGGGGCATGGAAATCTCGTGACTTGCCCATCGAAGGCGAAACCGACAAAGTGCTCGGTGCGATCAAATTCCTGACGCAATTCACCGATGATCCCACCCCAATTCGACTCGGTAGAAACGTAGCGATTATCGGCGCAGGCAACTCCGCGATGGATGCCGCACGTGCTGCCCTGCGCATTACTGGCGTAGAAAATGTCTATATTATTTACAGGCGCTCACGCAAAGAAATGCCGGCTACCCGTGAAGAATATCTGGAAACCACGCACGATGGTGCAACCTTCCATGAGTTGGTCAACCCCGTCAGTTTGCATGATGGCGTGCTGAAATGCCAGCAAATGAAACTTGGCGCAAAAGATGCCAGCGGGCGCAGACGACCGATCCCTGTAGATGGAGATTTTGTAAACTTCGAGATCGACACCGTCATCACCGCCATCGGCGAATTGGTCGAATATGAATTGCTCGAAAAGAACGAGCTCGTTCCCGACGAAAAAGGCGATATCCCGGTCAACGAATACCACGAAACCGACGTTGAAAATGTTTATCTCGGCGGTGATGCTTATCGTGGTCCTTCTTCGATCATCGAAGCAATTGCTGACGGACGCGCGGTTGCAGAGGGCATTATCGAAAAAGAGAACGTTACGCACGCCCCGATCAAGATTGCAGACGAATATGCCTTTGATAGCGAAAAACGCTTTGGAGAAATCGCCGAGCGTAAAGCGGAACTCAAACCACAAGTCTCGCTTGAAGAATTCGACATGGATTTCAGTACTGCCGCAAACCGCTGTCTTTCCTGCAATATCGTTTGCAACAAATGCGTAGAAGTCTGCCCGAATATCGCCAACCTGCCCATCAAAGTGGAAGGTTTCCGTGACCCCAATCAGATTTTGCATATTGAAGGTCTTTGTAACGAATGTGGTAACTGCGCCGTCTTCTGTCCTTACGACAGTGACCCCGCCAAAGACAAATTCACACTCTACTGGACAGTGGATGAATTTGAAAAAGGTCATCACGAGGGCTACGTTTATACATCTGATAATACGCTGAAGATGCGTCACCGCGAAGATATATACGATCTCGTTCTTGAAAATGGCGTGGTCAGCTTCGCAGATGCTTCATTCCAAGGCAGCGAAGAAATGCACGGGCTGCTAAAGATGATCAGCACTGTCGAGAACGAATATCCTTATATTCTGCACCTTGACCCTGTAGTATAAAAACTATGCAAAAGGTGTAATACACTCTAATAAGTGTATTGCACCTTTTTTAACTTCATGCTTTTCGACCAAACAGTCACCTTCCTTCACACCAGCAACCTGAAAGCCATCGCTCAGTTTTACGAAGAAATTCTCGAGCTCCCTCTCGTGCGAGATCAGGGCGTTTGCCGTATCTACAAAACCAGCGCAGATGGCTATCTCGGATTCTGTACACACCTTGAAATGCCACACAAAGAAGGCATTATCCTGACCCTCGTCAGCGATGACGTAAATGGCTGGCATGAACGCTTGCTGAAAAAGGGTGTAGAAATTCCTGAACCGCCAACTCACAACGCTAAATATCAGATATATCACTTCTTTTTCAAAGACCCTAATGGTTACACGCTTGAAATTCAACGCTTTGATGAGAGATTGGGATAAGGACGCAATACCCACTATGGTATTTAGCACATCTATGATTCTCAAAGAACTGGCGAGAAAATATTTATGAAGCCAACCATCTCGAAAAAAATTAAAATTCCAGAGCTTGTTATTCATAAAGTTTTTTTCTTGGCAATCCTGCTGGAAAGCTCTATTCTCTTTCTCTTACTAGCCCTTCATCCATCAAGTGTTGCAGGGAGAGCAATTTGGCTATACTCAGTTCCGCGCTTTTTGGAACTGAGTATTATTCTCACCGTAGCTATTTTCGCAGGCTGGTGCCTTAGAAGCCTAGCTGCGCAAACGTGGAGAGATAAACTCAATAAATTAGCAACCAATTCATCCTGGAATGAAATTTTCATTTTTGGAGGATTTTTAGCTTTAATAATAAGCCGTCTTGCTATCATAATTCTGCAAGCATTTTCAGAAAGCCCTGATTTACGCCATCTGCTTGGTTACGCGACGCACCTCCGCCCTCTGGCATTCTTCTTCTCATTAATTGGTTTCGAGATAACAATTTGGGCACTCTGTATAAACAAAGATAATATACTTCACATCCTGAGTATAAAAAAACAATATTTTAACCGTGTCATAACCTTATGGGGTCTGCTCAGTATCACGGTTATCTTTAGCATCTTTTTTGAAGATTTTATGGCATTGCAAAAAATAACCACTCCTTATTCCCCTGTTTTAGAATGGGGAATTTTTCTTGGATGGGTTTTAGCAACGATCATCATGATGTTTTTTTTAGCACTCAGAGAACCACGCATACATAAAAAACAGGCTTTCTTTATCGCTTTCTTGATAGCTGTGTCGGCTTTTTTGTTTCAAATTAGCCTTCAATCTATTATGCGCCCCTACGCAAAAGACAGCTTTTATTTCCAAGAGTGGTCGTCAGAAGCTATGATACAAACTGTATCTTTAAAGGATCTCCAAAGGAATCCACTGGAAACACTCAACAATATTCATACAAAGCCCCCCGGATTCGATGCGATCAGAGCTATTCTTGTTCATTTATGGCCAGCACAAGATGCGCTTGGTGCTCTTTTGCATGTTGATTTTCTACTCTACAAATTATGGACTGTACTCTACAGCATTCTGGGAGCCATTGCCTTTTTGTGGCTATCTCAACTGACCGAAATAAAAGTGGCCCTTATTGCAACTTTTATTCTTCTTCTTCACCCCGCTACACTCCTTTACTCAACATTGTTGGATAGTAATTTCCTAACGACTTTTCTCGTTTTTGTCTTTTGTTATTTAATGTGGAAAATCAAAAACGAATATCGCGTTCATCTATTCATCGTGGTACTTGCAACGCTAGCACTTTTCTTTACCAGAGCTATTTTCCAATACCCTTTTATTATTGTTGTCGGATCATCTCTTTTCTTGCTTAGGATACAAAAACGAAAAGTTTTGGTTTTTCTTTTAATTACAGCAAGCATTGTTGGCCTATACGGAGCTAAGCAATATCATAAGTTTGGCATTCTTTCAGCTTCATCCTTTACCGGAGTGAATTTAAATCGCTCCGTTGGCAATCCAAACTTCATAAACTATTGGACACTTGATATTGATTTTCAAGAACAGGATAGCTCCCTGCCGAAAACCCTTACAAGGATCAAGAAAGTAGATGGTTCGCCAAACTTTAATCACATCCAATATCTAGCGTACAACCAGGAACTTATCGAAGATTTCAAAGAATATATCTTTGCAACACCTGTATCCAAGATCACCATATCTTACTGGGAAAATGTGCAGATCTATTTCGAACCTTCCAGCCAATACAATACGGAACACGCGATCATCGATCGCATTCCATGGAAAGGCTTTTATGATCGTATCTTTTCAACTCCTGTTTTTCCTGGACTGCTTTTAGTCTTTGGAATACCATGGCTAAAAAAAGTAGTAAAAGAAAAAGACTATCTCGCAAGTATAGGACTGGTGCTCCCCGGGCTATATATCTTTTTCATTACAGTGTTATTTGAGAAGGGCGAAAATATGCGTTTTAAATTCTTCCTGGAGCCTATATTATTTATTTTCCTGGTTTCCCAACTGTATGACCTAGGCAAAAATATCCGCGCTAAACTCTCAACAAAGTCCACATAGGTAAAATATGACCCACAACAAACAGCCCGGCTCTAAAATGTGTTTCGTCTGCGGACAAGAGAATCCATTCGGATTGAAATTGGATTTTTACGAAACTACCTCCGGCGAAGTGACCGTCGATTACATCGCGCCCGATCATTTTCAAGGCTATCCCGGGATGCTGCATGGCGGCATCGCCGCAACGATCCTGGACGAAGTAGCTGGTCGCGCTCATATAGGCAATAATCCGCCCCGCTTCATGTATACCGCTAAATTGGAGATCAAATACCGTAAAAACGTCCCTGTCGGACAGCCGTTGACGATCATTGGCAAAGCAGGCAAGGATCGCGGTCGCATGGCTGAGGGCTGGGCAGGAATCTACGATAACGAGGGCAAACTCCTCGTCGAAGCGAATGCGCTGCTCGTCAATCTGCCCGAAGAGGCACTCGGTTCCGCCAATCTGGAAGAATTGGGTTGGAAAGTTTATCCAGACAAAGAATAAGAGAAGAAAACAACCAAAAATAAGTGCCCTGCCGAGTATAATAAGGATACTTATTTTTTATCTTAACACACGGAGGATTTTCTGTGATTACTACATATCATCGCCCAAAGACCTTAACGGAAGCCTTAACGCTCATTGCCCAGCCGAAAACATATCCACTTGGCGGCGGGATACAACTCAGTCAGTTCAGCGACGAAGCATTTAAAGTCGTCGATCTGCAAGCCCTTGCCCTGAACGGAATATCTAAAAAAGGCAGCACACTTGAGGTCGGCGCTACCGCGACCTTGCAAGCGCTGCTCGAAACGCCCGATCTCCCCGATTCGCTTAAGAAAGCCATCCAACACGAAGCCAGCCTGAACACGCGCAATACCGCCACCGTTGCAGGCACATTGGTCGCGTCAGATGGGCGCTCGCCCTTTGCCGTGATGATGATGGCTCTGGATGCAAAAATTACCTTGCGCGACACGAATAATGAAGAAGAAAATATCCAAATTGGCGACCTTTTACCGTTGCGTGAAGAGAAACTTCAAAAGAAACTCATTACCCAAATCAGCATCCCTACTAACACCAAATCTGCTTACGAATATGTTGCCCGTACGCCAGCCGATAAAGCCATCGTTTGTGCAGCGCTAACGCAATGGTCAGCAGGGCGAACGCGCCTCGTGCTTGGTGGCTGGAGCACATCTCCCGCATTGGCGATGGACGGCAAAGGCGCAGAAGGCATTGAAGCCGCTGCCAAGAACGCCGCCCATGACGCTACCGATGCTTGGGCTTCAGCAGAATATCGCCAGGATGTGGCTGCAACGCTGGCACAACGCTGCCTGGCTTAATCAAATATAAACCTGACAGGTCTTCGTCAGGCTTCGCCCTTTTATTAGTACAACAGGAGTCATTGTGACCACTATTCACGGTTTTGAACTGATCAAAGAACAAGATATTCCCGAGATGAACACGAAGGCACGCCACTTTCGTCATGTGAAAACCGGCGCTGAGCTTCTCTCATTAGAAAACGACGACGAAAATAAAGTTTTTGGCATCAACTTCCGCACGCCACCCAGATCATCGAACGGTATCGCACATATCCTCGAGCATTCCGTACTGGCTGGCTCCGAGAAATATCCCGTTAAAGAACCCTTTGTAGAATTGCTCAAAGGCTCGCTGCAAACTTTTGTCAACGCCTTCACTTTCCCGGACAAAACCTGTTACCCCTGCGCCAGCCAAAACCTGCAAGATTTTTATAATCTGGTTGATGTCTATGTCGATGCTGTTTTTCACCCCCTCCTTCAAGAACATATTCTCGATCAGGAAGGCTGGCATTACGAACTGGAAGACCCTGACCAGCCAATGATCTACAAAGGCGTAGTCTTTAACGAGATGAAAGGCGCCTACTCAGACCCTAATCGCATTTTGGGTAACGCAAGTCAACATTCGCTCTACCCCGATCACGTTTACGCGCTCTCTTCGGGCGGCGACCCGAAAGTGATCCCCGAACTGACCTACGAAGAATTCGTCGGCTTCCACAAAGCCTATTACCACCCATCCAATTCGAAGACGGTTTTCTACGGGAATGATAATCCCGATGAGCGCTTACGGATAATGGATGCGTATCTCGCGGATTATGAACTTGCTCCCGCGCAATCAGAAATCCCCCTGCAACCAAGCATGGATGTGCCACAGGAGATCAGCGTCCCTTACGCTGCCAGCGACAATGAAGCCAAAAGCTACTTAACCCTTAACTGGCTGCTCCCCGAACAAGGCGATGCAGAAACCGCATTAGGTTTCAAAATATTGGCACATATCCTTTTGGGCAGCCCAGCATCTCCTCTGCGCAAAGCATTGATCGAATCAGGCTTGGGTGAAGATCTGGCAGGCATCGGCCTCGAAGACGAAATGCGCCAGATGTATTTCTCAACCGGATTGAAGGGCATCGACCAAAACGATGCGACCCAAGTTGAAACTTTGATCAACGAAACGCTTACCGATCTTGCGTCTAATGGCATTGACTCCGATACCATCGCGGCATCCATGAATACTGTCGAGTTTCGTTTGCGTGAAAATAATACCGGCGGCTATCCGCGTGGGGTGATCGTCATGCTCCGCGCACTGCAATTCTGGCTTTATGAGCACGACCCGATCGCGCCGCTGGCATTTGAAGCACCTTTGAACGCGCTTAAAGCACGGCTGGCGAGTGGCGAGAAATATTTCGAAGACCTAATCCAAAGCCATTTTGTCGGTAACAAGCACAGGACACGCGTGTTACTCGTCCCGGATACGGAACTCTATCAACGTGATGAAACTGCCGAACGCGAGAAGTTGGCAGAGATCCAATCCAAAATGTCTGCTGAAGAAATAGAAGACGTTGTCCGCACGACGAAAGAATTGATCGAAATTCAAAATACGCCCGACACCCCTGAAGCGCTAGCGACGCTACCTGCGCTCAAGCTCGAAGACCTGGACAAAGAACAAAAACTCATCCCGATCAGCGAAGAAAACATCCAAAATATCCCCGTGCTGCACCATGACCTGGCGACCAATGGCATCCTGTATCTGGAGATGGGTTTTGACCTGCATGTGCTGCCCGAAGATTTGCTGCCATACACAGCCCTGCTGGGACGTGTCCTGCTCGAAATGGGCACGGAGACAGAAGATTTCGTGAAACTCTCGCAGCGTATCGGCAGAGATACAGGCGGCATTTACCCGGATGCATTCACATCTACGATCTGGAACAGCAATAAAAGCGCAGCCTATCTCTTCTTGCGCGGCAAAGCGACCGTTGAACAAGCTGGAAAACTTTTTGATATTTTGCGCGATGTTCTCCTGACCGCAAACCTGGATAATGCAGAACGCTTTAAACAGATCGTTTTGGAAGAAAAAGCCGGCTTGGAATCTGCGCTCATCCCATCCGGGCATATGGTCGTTCATGGGCGTTTGCAATCGAAGTTCCATGAAGCGGGCTGGCTTTCCGACAAAATGGAGGGCATTGATTTCCTTTTCTTCCTGCGCGAACTGGCTGAAATGATCGAAAATGATTGGGCGAGCGTGCTTGCAGATCTGGAAAGCGTGCGTGATCTGCTCGTCAACCAGAACACCCTGCTTTTCAATATAACTTGTGAGGCAGATGCCTGGAGAATGATCCGACCGCAACTTGCAGAGTTGGCTTCTGCGTTGCCCAAGAATGCTGTCAACACCGCAGCCTGGTCGCCAGAATTTGGTAACGAGCCTGAAGGCTTGACCATCCCTGCGCAGGTAAATTATGTAGGCAAAGGCGCCAATCTTTATTATCTGGGCTATGAGCTGAGCGGCACAATTGGCGCGATCACGCGTTATCTTGGCATGACCTGGCTCTGGGAAAAGGTACGTGTGCAAGGCGGCGCCTATGGCGGATTCTCGGTTTTTGATATGAAATCAGGTTTATTCAACTACCTTTCTTACCGTGATCCGAATTTACTCGCCACACTTGAGAATTATGATGGCACAGCTCAATTCCTGAAAGACCTGGAACTGAGTGACGAAGAATTGGCCAAGGTCATCATCGGCGCAATTGGCGGCTTGGACGCTTATCGGCTGCCTGACGCGAAGGGATACACATCTATGTCGCGTCATCTAGCGCATATCGATGATGACTTCCTCCAAAAATATCGTGAGGAGGTTTTGGCAACCACACAGGCTGACTTCAAAACCTTCGGGAGTTCTTTAGCGAAGGCGAAAAGCGTCGGGCACGTGGTTGTGCTTGGCTCTCAAGAAGCGATCGAGGAAGCGAACGAGAATCTCGGGAAGAAAGAAAAACTCAAGATTATTAAGGTGATGTAAAAAAGCTTCACCACAGAGATCACGAAGTACACAGAGAAAAACTATAAAAACGCTGTGTTTTCCAAGTGCTCTGTGGTGAATAACCTTTTATTCGCAAAAACAAATGACTCTCCCCCTCAACACCATCCTGCACGGCGACGTGACCGAAAGGCTGAATTCTCTCCCCGAGAATTCGGTCGATTTGATCTTTGCCGACCCGCCTTATAATCTGCAACTTGAAAAGGATTTGTGGCGGCCAAATATGACCAAGGTCGATGCGGTGGATGATGAATGGGATCAGTTCAGCTCTTTCGAACAATACGATCTTTTCACAAAAGCGTGGCTCACAGCCGCAAGACGTGTCCTTAAAGAAACCGGCACAATATGGGTGATCGGTTCGTATCATAATATCTATCGCGTTGGCACCATTTTGCAGGATTTAGATTACTGGATTTTGAATGACGTACTCTGGATCAAGACCAATCCCATGCCAAATTTTCGCGGCGTTCGTTTTGCTAACGCCCACGAAACATTGCTTTGGGCACAAAAAAGAAAAGGCGCAAAATATACCTTCAATCATTTCGCAATGAAGGGCTTAAATGGCGATAAACAAATGCGCTCCGATTGGGTATTGCCGACTTGCACAGGAAAAGAACGTATTAGAACGAATGGCGTAAAGGCGCACGCCACACAGAAGCCCGAAGCTTTGCTTTATCGCGTGATCTCATCTTCGTCCAAACCCGGGGATGTGGTGCTAGACATCTTTTTTGGGAGCGGTACGACAGGCGCGGTGGCGAAGAAGCTGCACCGCAATTGGATCGGGATCGAGCGTGATGAAGGCTATATCGAAGTGGCGCAAGCGCGAATAGACGCCATCGACGTTTCAGAATATCGGGAAGATGTTTTTCTGGCGGGCGTTAGATCAACGGAAGCACGCATCCCTTTTGGTAGCCTGTTGACAAACGGGAGCCTCTCTCCCGGGGAGCGTCTCTGGTTTGGTGAGCGGAGCGATATCCACGCTACGATCCTTGCCAATGGACATGTCCAATGCGGAGAGATGGTTGGCTCCATCCATAAAGTTGGCAAGGCTCTCAAAAATGCCCCCTGCAACGGCTGGGAGTATTGGTATTATGAAGAAAATGGTGAACGTAAAAAAATTGACGAATTGCGGAAACGCATCCGCAAGGAAATGGTAAAAGAACTCGAATGAAAAATAATCGCTGGATCATCATAGGTATTGCTTTTCTCATCGCAGTAGCGGCAAGCAGCTATTTTTGGGCGAACGCTCAAATGGATGCGCTCTATGCCTACCGTTCATTACTACACGACACTCCGCCTGCCCCTGGCGAGAGATTCACCTGGGCGCAGGAAGAACCTGTTACACGCCGAGTTGTTTTCATTTTGGTGGACGCGCTGCGCAATGACACAGCCCAGAACGCAGAAGTGATGCCCTTTCTAAACGAATTACGCGCACAAGGCGCCTGGGCAACGTCGTACAGCCAACCCCCCTCCTATTCAGCACCGGGCTATAGCGTACTAGGAACAGGTGCCTGGCCGCATCTCAGCGATGGGCCTGTCTTGAATCTTGACTATGCCGATATCCCCACCTGGACACAGGATAATCTCTTCTCTGCCCTTCATCGTGCCGGGCTAAAAACTGCGCTCTCAGGCTATTACTGGTTTGAGAAACTCGTCCCGCAAGCTGATGTAGATGCCAGTTTCTACACACCCGACGAAGATGATAACGCAGATCGTAATGTTGTAGATGCCGCCACTCCCTGGTTGGAATCGGGTGAATATCAGTTCGTTTTCATCCATCTCGACCAAGTGGATTATGCCGGACATCACGAAGGCGGACCCCAAGACCCACACTGGGATGCGGCAGCCACGCGTGTGGATGGCTACATTAGCGAAATCGTTTCGCTCCTGGATTTGGAACTTGATACCGTTATCATCACATCCGATCACGGACAAATTCCCCGTGGGGGACACGGCGGCGACGAAAGCATCGTGCTAACCGAACCTTTTGTGCTCGTTGGCGCAGGCGTAGTCCCCGGACAATATCCCGACACCGAAATGGTGGATATTGCGCCAACATTGGCTGCACTGCTGGGAGCAAATATCCCCGCTACCAGTCAGGGGCACGTTCTCTTTGATATGCTGGCACTCTCCGCGGAACAAAAAGAAATCGTAGCCATTGCACTGGAAGCTCAGCAACGTCAACTTCATTCGCTATACGCAGAAGCCATTGGCGACCCATTGCCCATCCGCGAAGACATGGAGTTTGTCACAGGCACAAATTTCGCGATTGACGCAATGTTGCTTCAGCAACAAGACAAAGAACGCCGAATGCGTTTCAACCTTCCCCTTGCCCTTTTTGTATTTCCTGCCTATCTGATCTTTAGGAACTGGAAAAAAGTCAGATGGCTTTTTAGCGGAGCAGTTGCTTATTTCGTCCTGTTCAATATTTACTATGCCTTTATCGCTAAAAGGACCTACTCGCTCAGTTCAGTTGCGAGTCTCGAAAGCTTCATTCAATTCAACGCCGTAACAGCCGCTCTCCTTCTGGGAGCGATCTGGCTGGTCAGCATGCTAAAACTTGGCACCTTCAAAAATGGACCTCGTGAAAGCGCAGAAAATACGCTTTTGCTAACAACTTTCACGCTTTATCTATTATCACTGCCTGTTTTATGGAACTACGCCGTCAACGGCTTGGTCACAACCTGGTTCCTGCCAAACTTCCCGATCATGTTCAGAGGCTTTCTTGCACTGATCCAGAGCATTATGCTCGCTGCGGTTGGGATCATGTTAACAGGTATAAGCGCGTTGGTGGCACAATTCGCGCAGAAAAAATCTTAATAAAAACAAATAGGTCTTCCTTCAACAGAAAGAAATACCAAAAGGAGCACTCATGAATATCCAATTAAAAGTCAACGGGAAAATGCTCGGAACGAGCGCCCTCCCCAGCGAAACCCTTCTCACCACGCTGCGAAAGCTCGGCTATCACAGCATCAAATTTGGGGATGAGCACGGTCTCAGCGGCGCGGATACGGTGCTAATGGACGGCAAACCCGTCAACGCCGGGATGATGCTCACCGCGCAAGCAGAGGGACACGAGATCGCTACCCTCGAGGCTTTGGGCGAACATCCCGAACAAGGTTGGAAGAAAACGGATGGATTACATCCACTCCAAGCCGCTTTTATTGAGACGGGCGCGATCCAATGTGGATACTGTACCCCAGCCCAAATTCTCGCGGCAAAATCGCTCCTCGACGAGAAGCCTGCTCCCACTGAAGCAGAAATTCGGGATGCCATCGGCGGCGTGCTTTGCCGTTGCACGGGCTACGTTAAACCTGTTGAAGCAGTGATGCGTGCGAGCGCAGTCATGCGTGGCGAAAAGACGGATGCTCTTAAAACAACCCTCTTCCCCTCCGAAAAAGCCCCCGAATATCAAACTGTTGGTAAATCGGAGCCAAAAGTAGATGCCGTGAAACTCGCGCAAGGTAAATCTGCCTTTGTTGCAGATATTGAAATGCGAGATATGCTCCACGCAAAGATACTTAAATCGCCTTATGCTCATGCCCTCATCAAATCTATTGATGCCAGCAAAGCCCGTGCGTTGCCTGGCGTTGCTGCTGTGTTGACTCACGAGGATATTCCGCGCGTTATCTGGTCTACGGCAGGGCAATCCGATCCCATCCCGGGACCACTGGATATGTTCTCGTTAGATCACAAGGTTCGGTACGTGGGGGACAGGGTAGCGTTTGTCGCCGCAGAAACGCCCGAGATCGCCGAGCAAGCCGTGGGCATGATCGAAGTCGAGTACGAGGAACTTCCCATCCTGTTGGATATCGAAGAAGCGATGCTGCCCGGCGCTCCCATCCTGCATGATGAACCGGAGTATGTAAATTTCGCCGATTCAGATGCATCCAAAAATCTGGGGGCAGAAATCCGTATCGACATCGGTGATGTGGAAAAAGGTTTCGCTGAAGCCGACCGTGTTTTTGAAGGCGTTTACGATGTCTCGAAAGTGCAGCAGGCGCATATTGAGCCGCATGTTGTCATTACTTATTGGGATGAAGATGATCGTTTGGTGATTCGCACAAGCACGCAGGTGCCTTTCCACGCCCGTCGTATGCTCGCCCCCGTGCTGGGCTTGCCAATCAAACGCATCCGTGTTGTCAAACCCCGCGTTGGCGGTGGATTTGGCGGCAAACAAGAAGTGCAAGTTGAAGATATTGCCGCGCATCTGACCATCGCCACCGGTCGCCCCGTAATGCACGAAAGCACCCGCGAAGAAGAATTTACCTCCAGCCGTTCGCGTCACCCAATGCGACTCTGGATGAAAACCGGCATCAAGAACGATGGCACAATGACCGCCAACGAAATGAAAATTCTCTCCGATACCGGCGCATACGGCGGACACGCTCTGACCGTAACCGGCAACACCGGACACAAATCGCTTGCGCTTTACGTTGGCGACGGCGAATATCGCAAGAACCCCAATATCCGCTTCCATGCCGATATTGTATACACCAACCGTCCGCCCTCCGGCGCATATCGTGGCTACGGCGTACCGCAAGGCTACTGGGCACTCGACCGCCAATTCGAGAAAATTGCCCGCGAAATGGGCTTCGACCCCATCGAATTCCGCTTGAAAAACGCATTGCGCTCAGGTGAATATCACCCCTTCAGCACCGCCTGGAACGAAGGACGCGAACCGCGCCCCGAGATCATCCATACCGTTGGGCTGGAAAAATGCGTGGAAGAAGGCAAAAAAGCCATCGGCTGGGACGAGAAATTCGGCAACGAAAACTGGCAACAGGTATCACCCACCAAACGAAAAGGTATCGGCATCACCACCGCCATGCAAGGCACAGCCATTCCCTATCTCGATATGGGTGGCGCATCCATCAAAATGAACGACGACGGCTCCTTTAACCTGCTCGTTGGTGCAACCGATCTTGGCACCGGCTCCGACACCGTTTTAGGGCAGATGGCAGCCGAAGTCCTTGGCGTGCCCCTCGAAGATATGATCGTCTATTCATCCGACACCGATTTCACACCCTTTGATGTCGGCGCATACGCATCCTCCACCACCTTCGTCTCTGGCGCAGCCGCCGCACACGCCGCTGAAAAAGTGGCAGAACGGATTAAGATCCGCGCCGCCATGATGCTGGAATTGGACTCTCACGAGGAGATGGTGCTGGAGAATCGCCACGCAGTCGCCCCTGATGGACGCATGGTTCCGCTATCTGAAATTGCTCTTGAATCATTACATCGGAATGAACAAGAACAGATCATGGCTGTAGCATCTTTCGTTTCATCAACATCTCCGCCTCCCTTCGCTGCCCAATTCGCCGAAGTAACTGTAGATACTGAGACCGGTCAGGTTACCGTCGACAAACTACTCATGGCAATAGATGGCGGCAAGATCGTTAACCCCATCACCGCAGCAGGGCAAGTCGAAGGCGGCATGGTACAAGCCCTCGGCTACGCTGTTTGTGAAGAGATGATCTACAACGAAAAAGGTGAAGCCCGAGAAAAAGACTTCGGCGATTACCACATCTACCGCGCCGACGAAATGCCGGAAATGGACGTGATCTTCGTCGAAACCTTCGAAGAGAGTCACCCCTTCGGCGTGAAAGCAGTTGCTGAGATCCCCCTCGATGGCGTTGCCCCCGCAGTCGCAAACGCCGTCCGCGATGCCGTCGGCGTGGATATTGATATTCTCCCCGTTACACCGGAGAAAGTTTGGAAAGCGCTCAAACTCAACGCCTAGAGACAAATATGACCAATTAAGGATAAGAGTCCGAGGAAAGACATTCTCGGACTCTTATCCTTAATTGGTGTTACGCAGCAATCAACAATAGACTGTCAATTCCCTCATCCTAACCTTCTCCCAAAGGGAGAAGGGATTAAGTCCTCTCTCCCCCTGGGAGAGGGCAGAGGGTGAGGGTAGCCCCAAGGTTTTCAAAAGATATCTTTTGCGTAACATGAGTCAATTAAGACTTATGCAAAGACTAATTTTCCTTGTTACAATGCTCTGCGTTGTAACTTTTCTTCGGTATAGTGCTAAAATGCTAAACCATAAGACATAAGACCGTTCAAACATATCCATAAGCCCAAAACCTTATCAGACCATGCAAACAATACGCGTGCTATTTGCCCTGCCTCACCTCATCGCCCTAAGCCTTTCTGCTTGGGTCATTCACTACGCTTGGAAGCGCAAACACGCCTTAGGAGTCAGATCTTTTATCTGGTATACAAGCGGGCAAGTTCTGTGGATAATCGGCTTCATCTTTGAACTGACCAGCCCATCACTAAAAGACAAGATATTGTGGGATGCCTTTGAGTGGAACGTGATCTTATGGGCAGTGCTAGCATTGCCCATTTTCGCAATTCAATATAAAAACGGCAATCTTGAGAAAAATACACCTGCTCTGAAAATTGCCTTTACTCTTTACGTTTTTCTCACTCTTATAATTTTTACAAACAACCTGCATGGGTTGATTTATACAAATCCGCAAATTCTTCCCAACCCTCCCTTTGGCATTCTGTCGTACAAGTTATCCTTATTCGCCTATGTCAATGTCTTATATAGCTACACCATTTACATTTGGGGAATAGGCATTCTGCTGCGCGGAGCTTTCAACAAGCATACGCTCTATCGTAAAGAAACGCTGCTGCTCGCTCTGGGATTTCTCAGCCCCGCGATCGGTGCTCTCTTTGATCTGATCCAATTCAGACCTTTTTTCGGACAAAGCAATATGCCGGTCGCATTTATGCTGGGAAACGCCTTCAACGCCTGGAATTTGGTGCGCTTCAATATCTTTCGCATCTCACCGGCAAACCGCAATGAAGCCTTTGAGGCAATAGTAGACCTGGTTGTTATCTTGGATAACGACAATATCATTGTTGATATCAACAGCTCCATGCTGGATTTATTAGGAAAACCTTCTTCATCTGTGATCGGAAAATCAGCAAAAACAATTTTTGCCAACTTTCCAATTCCAATCAAGCTGTATTCTTCTGTATCTCATGCGCGCACAGAAACATCTTTTGACATTAGCGGTAAAACCGTTCACTACGAAATGAGTATTTGGCCCATTCTCAACACACGACGCGAGATTATCAGCCGCCTTTATATTTCTCATGATATTACGGCCTTCAAAGAACTCGAAGTTGAATTGCGAAAACTAAATAACGAATTGGAGAGACGGGTTCAAGAACGCACTCAAGAATTAGCTGATTCATACGACTATACCCTTGAAGGCTGGGCAAAGGCGCTGGAGTTAAGGGATAAAGAAACAGAGGGGCATTCACGTCGAGTAACGGAAGCAACCCTAAAAGTCGCGCGCGCTTACGGCGTCACTGAGAGAGAAATGGAACATATCCATCGAGGCGCGATCTTGCACGATATCGGGAAAATGGCGATCCCCGATGGGATCTTATTAAAGCCCGCGAAACTGACCGCCGATGAACGCAAAATTATCGAAGAACATCCTGTTATTGCTTATGATCTAATGAAAGAGATCCCCTATTTGGTTAAGGCAATGGAAATCCCCTATTCACACCACGAACGCTGGGATGGAGGCGGCTACCCGCAAGGACTAAAAGGAAAAGAAATTCCGTTGGCTGCGCGCATCTTTGCCGTAGTTGATGTTTGGGATGCTCTACGCTCTGAACGCTCCTACAGTGCAGAATGGACTCAGGAGGAGGCAATAGATTATCTCATCGAAAATGCAAATAAACATTTTGACCTTAAAATCGTTAATCTTTTTCTCGACTTGGTAAAAAAGGGAGAAATTCAATAGCTCCATATTCGCTTTACCCAAGTAACGGATATTGTGCAAAGATTTCAGGTCTTTCAGATAAAAACAATTTCGGGGGAAAGAATTTTTGTATCCGCTCTTTGGAAAGAGTATAATGACCCAAACTAAAACCAAGAGAGGGTTTTCCTCTATGAAAAACACTTTTCATCTACCTGTATTGCTATTTCTATTTGCACTGATCATCAGCGCGTGCGGCTCAACTACACCGGCCCTACCTACCGCCCTGCCCATTGATGTAGGCGCGACCACTGTCTCGATGGCATCTACAATGGCAGCGCAAACCATGGCAGCCATCCCGACCGAGACGATCATCCCCACCCCAACGGAAGTGCCTTTTTATTTAGCGGCAAATATTTGGGCAGAGGATGCGCGCGTGCCGATCATCAATTACCATCAATTTGCGCCGAATACTTCTGAGAAATCCACCGATCATAAAATCCGTATGGAGGATTTTGTGATCGGGTTGGACGCGCTCAACCAAGCGGGCTTCACGCTCATTCACCTTGAAGACTGGATCAAAGGCGATCTTTCCGTGCCCGAAGGGCGCCGCCCCGTTGTCTTCACAATGGACGATGTCTTCTACAATAACCAGATCCGCTTGGATGAGAACGGCGAACCGCTCGCGGACACCGGGCTTGCTCTCGCGTGGGAATATGGTCAACAGCATCCAGAATTCGGCTTTAAATGGGCCTTGTTTTCAAATCTCGGCGATAAATGGTATGCCGCCGGTGACGTAGAAGGCAAATGGAAAGAAGATCTTGCCCAAACCATCGTTTGGTCTCTCGACCATGATGCCCGCATCTACAACCACACCTATCGCCATATCCGTCTCGACTTGAGCGATGCACAGGGTGTGCAATGGGAATTACAGCAAAACGATCTCTTTTTACGTGAACTGCTCGTGAACGCAGGGCGCGAAGATTTGATCTCCGGCTTGGGCAATATGTTCGCGATCCCCTTTGGGTATTGGCCCGAAGGCAGCACTTATAGCGCAATGGTTAATTATGTTGCGCCCGAAGGGCAGCCCATGCTCGCAGTCTTCGATATTGATTGGCCCGTACGCATCAAATTTATGGCGCCACCTTATTCACCAGAATTTGATCCAATGAAAGTGCCGCGTATCGCGATGCCGCCCGAGGCAATTGACTATCTCGTGGAGCATCAGGCAGAATTCCCCACAATGGTAAGCTGTCAGGTGGGTCCGCTCGATGCCGAGCAAGTTGATAACCCGGACTATGTCGCGGGGGCGATCAATGCGTCCATCACGAGCGGCGCGTGCCCGGCGGGCGTCTACATCATCGAGGGGACTACTTTCGATGCGCGTCCAGGAATATCACCACAGCTGATGCCACAAGGATAACTAACGCAAGAACAACAGGAGAGTCCCCCCCCCGTGAAATTTAATATTTTCAACACGAAAAAAACAAACACTTGGAATTCTTCATCGGAAGTTTTATTTATTGGCACTGCCCTTATCGTCGGCATAGGGACTGGCCTTGGTGCGGTAGCGTTTCGCTATTTAATCCAAGCAGTAGAATGGGTGGGCTACGATTGGTTTCCCACCATCACGGCCGGGTGGGGGAAGGCTTACGTTCTTATCATTCCCGCAATTGGTGGCTTGATCGTTGGCCCACTGGTCTATTTTTTCGCACGCGAAGCAAAGGGGCATGGAGTCCCAGAGGTAATGGAAGCGGTCGCCCTACGCGGTGGACGCATCCGTCCGGTTGTGGCAATAGTGAAATCGCTTGCATCGGCAATCTCAATTGGTAGCGGTGGTTCTGTTGGGCGCGAAGGACCGATTGTTCAAATCGGCTCGGCTTTAGGCTCTTCGGTGGGGCAAAAACTTGGTCTTTCTGATGATCGTATTCGCAATCTGGTAGCATGTGGTGCAGCAGGCGGTATTGCAGCCACGTTTAACGCTCCCATTGCCGGCGTTGTTTTTGCCTTGGAAATTATCCTAGGGGAATTCAGTGTTAAGTATTTTAGTAGCGTTGTTGTCTCTGCCGTGACAGCCAGCGTAATCGGACGTGCTGTATTTGGCGATATTCCTGCCTTTCATATTCCTGTCGCCTATGGGGTTAACAGTTTATGGGAGTTTGCCTTCTATCCCCTCTTGGGGCTTTCTGCCGCAGTCGTGGGAGCAGGATTTGTTTACCTTTTATACTGGTCTGAAGATATATTCGCCAAGTGGAAAAGCGTTCCCGAATGGGTACAACCTGCTATCGGTGGCATCATGCTTGGCATTCTCGCGCTTATATATCCAACGCTGACCGGCATCACTTGGGATCGTATTCCCCAAGTCTATAATGTGGGCTACGAGATCATTGAAAGCGCGTTAGCCAATCAACTTGCACTAGGAACTGTTCTCATTCTTTTAGTTCTAAAAATGATCGCCACCAGCCTGACATTAGGCTCGGGCGGCTCGGGCGGCGTTTTTGCTCCCGGTCTTTTTATGGGAGCCATGTTCGGGACAGCTTTTGAATTAGTCATCAACGCACTCTTCCCCGGTGTTGCCGCGCCGCCAGGAGCCTATGCACTGATTGGCATGGCGGCACTCTTTGCAGCGACCGCACATGCCCCGCTCACAGCGGTATTGATCCTTTTCGAGTTAACAGGTGATTACAAGATCATGCTACCACTTATGTTTACGGTGGTCATCGCAACTTTATTTGCACAGAAGCTGCTCAAGGGAGAATCTATTTACTCTCTCAAGCTCACTCGTCGAGGAGTACGTTTGCAACGTGGTAAAGATGTTGATGTATTGCAAGGAGTCTTGGTTAGCGAGGTGATGACGCGCGATCTCCACACCATCACCAAAGATATGAATTTAAAAGAGCTTTCACGCATTTTCAATCAGACACGTCAACATGGCATTTCCATTCTGGATACGCACGGAAAGTTATGGGGCATGGTTACTATTAGCGATCTGGAATATGCAATCAACAAGGGCATGACTTTATCAAAAACCACTGTTGCTGAAATTGGTACCCCCCATGAAAAACTTTCCACGATCTATCCCGATGAAAGCATTGGCGATGCACTGAACAAAATAAGCCGACGAGGCTTCGGGCGTTTGCCTGTTATTTCAAGAGACGACCCAGAGCATCTTCTGGGGCTAATTCAGCGGCGGGATATTGTCGAATCCTATAAGATTGCACTCACAAAACGCGCTGAGATCCAACATCGTACCAAACGTATGAAAATGCGAAATATTGATGGCACAGAATTCATCGAATTGGTGCTCAAGGATGATTCACAGGCAACTGGCAAAATTATCAGCGAAATTGCCAGCACATTACCACATGAGTGCATTCTGATTTCTATTCGACGTGATGGAAAAGTACTCATACCACATGGTGAAACGCAATTACAGGCAGGTGATCAACTAACCGCATTTACCCGCAGTGAAGATGTAGAAAAGCTTTATGAAAGCCTCTCCCACGCAGAAGAAGGATAAAAAATGGATCAAATAATTTTCTGGTTGGAAGAAAGTCTGGGCATCAACCACCAAGTGCAGCTTGACTT
Organism: Anaerolineae bacterium; assembly: GCA_018648605.1. Classification (GTDB taxonomy): domain Bacteria; phylum Chloroflexota; class Anaerolineae; order Anaerolineales; family Villigracilaceae; genus Desulfolinea. The sequence goes on from JABGQU010000003.1 coordinate 34,011, forward strand.
ATTTCAGACACTGCTTGCCATTATCACCATCTGGATAATCCAGCGACTGGTCACTGCTTTGCTAAACAAATTTTTCAGGAATATTGATCGACGCTATCAATGGCAAAAAGGAATCAGCTATTTGACCTCTATTATCGGCTTGGTCGTCATCGGGCGCATCTGGCTAACAGGCATGGAAACTCTGGTCACATTCCTTGGGCTACTCTCTGCCGGTATCGCGATCGCACTCAAAGACCCGCTTATGAATATCGCTGGCTGGATGTATATCATCACACGCAAACCTTTCGACGTGGGTGACCGTATTGAGATCAACGACGTCGCTGGCGACGTCATCGACATTCGAATTTTTCAATTTTCGATCATGGAAATCGGGAATTGGGTACAAGCCGATCAATCCACAGGGCGAGTTTTGCACATCCCCAATGGCGTTATCTTCAACAGTATTTTGGGTAATTACACGCGCGGTTTTGAATATATATGGAACGAACTGGAAGTGCTGATCACTTTTGAAAGCAATTGGAAGAAAGCAAAAATACTTCTACAAAAGATCGTGGATGATTTTAACGCAGAAGAATTGTCCGCAATCGAAGAGGCGTTCCGCCAAACTTCACAACCCTATTTGATCAAAGTTGGCAAGATCACCCCTATTGTCTACACCTCCGTTAAAGAGAGCGGCGTATTGCTTTCCATCCGCTATTTATGCAATCCGCGCCGACGGCGCAGTTCAACCAGTACCATCTGGGAAAATACATTAACAGCCTTTGCTGAAGAAAAAGATATCCATCTTGCTTATCCCACACGCCGTTTCTTTAATCAAGTCAATGAGAAAACAAAACTTTGGAAAGAAGAAGCTGAAAAATAGCCCCTCCATCCTATTGAACAAAGTGCTCCATAGGATATCTTCCCTTGAAAGCTGAGGACTACAATGAGTCAAACCTACGTCATCGGACATATTAACCCCGACACCGATACCATCGCCGCCGCACTCGGTTATGCCTGGTTGCTGCACGAGTGCGGCGAAAGTAATATTAAAGCCGCCCGTGCTGGCGCACTCAACCCCCAAACTATGTGGATCCTGAAACATCTCGATTTGGATGCGCCCACGTTGCTGAACGACGCCTCCCCGCGTTTTAATGCCGTCCTCCGACGATTGGATACCACCGACCCGGACGCACCGCTAAGAGACGCTTGGGCGATTGCATCGCGCACCGGTGGCGTTGCTCCCGTTGTGGAAGCGGACGGCAAACCCTTCGGCTTAATCACGGGGGGCAGCATTTTCGCCTATATGAGCGAGGTGATCGGCGCGCATAGCAAAAAGCAGGAGATGAAGATTTCCGATATTCTCGACGCTCCCTGCCGCGAAGCCTGCAATATGGACGTGCCTACCGTCAAGGCAAGAGGACGCATCCGAGATTCTATCAATCGGCTGCTGCGCTTCGAAGGGGATAATTTCTTTGTCGTCAATGAAGATGGCGTCTACAAAGGTGTCTGCCGCCAACGGGATGCCCTCAACCCGCCGCGTATCAAGATCGTCATGGTCGATCATAACGAGGCTCGTCAGGCATTGGCGCATCTCGAAGAAGCGGAATTGATCGAGATACTCGACCATCACCGTTTGGGGAATCCATCCACGCATGTGCCGATCCGCTTTACGGTGGATATTGTCGGCAGCACCAGCACGCTCGTTTCGGAGAAGATCGAAGAAGCCGGTTTGAGCGCGCCGCCGCGTATCGCGGGGGTTTTGTTGGCAGGTTTGCTTTCTGATACGTTAATTCTCACATCCCCAACGACAACCGACCGCGACAAAGATGCCGCAAAACGCATGGCGCGCTGGGCATTTGTCCACGGCGGTCCTTTGGCGGGCGAGACAGTCCAATCTTTCGGCGAACAGATCCTGAGCGCGGGAGCCGGTTTGGGCACGCGCGAGCCGAGCGAGATCGTTAGCAGTGACCTGAAACTCTACGACGGCGGTGAATACAGATTTGCCGTCTCCCAAGCCGAGGTGACCGATATGCGTCAACTCGACAAATATCTCAACAAATTACAAGATGCGCTCAAAGAAACGCGCAGCAAAAAAGCAGTCGATTTTGCGATGCTGATGGTCACAGACGTGGTGCGCGGCTCAAGCCGTTTGCTGATCGTGGAAGAACCCAGCGAACTAAGCGACCTGCCCTACCCGCGCCAACCCGACGGCACACGCCTAGCGAAAGGCGTTGTCTCGCGCAAGAAGCAGTTATTGCCAACGGTTTTGGGGCTGTTGGAGCGATAGTGGTCACACTGAAAACAGACAAAACAAGGAAACCACATGCCCACAGATCACGACTATATGTTACACACCGTAAAGTTGGCAAAAGCAGCCGGAGAAGCGGGCAACTTACCCATTGGCGCTTTAATTGCTTTAGATGGGAAGATCATCGCTGAGGGGCAAAACAGACTTTGGGCTCCGGTCATAAATCCCGGGCGTCATGCCGAGATCGATGCGCTGGCTGGGATTAAAACATCCCTTTGGAATCGCGCCAAAGAGATGACACTCTACACCAGCCTTGAACCTTGCCTAATGTGCTTGAGCACCATTTTGCTACATCGCATTGGGCATGTGATCTACGGTGCAGATGATCCACGCGGCGGCGCACTTTGTACCGTCGGGCATATGCCTCCCGCATTTGAGCGGTTCTACAAAGAATTGAAAATGACCGGCCCCGCCCTGCAGGAAGAATGTGATGAGTTATTTCGGCAAGTCGTCGTCAAAATCGAGTCACGTATTGCCAAATGAGATAAAATCATTCCTATGAAAACTATCTATCAAGCGCTCGCAGAAATTGAAGCGAGTAATCAAAGTGCTGCGTTAGCAACGATCGTGCGCAGCAAAGGCTCCACGCCACGCCACGGGACGAGCAAAATGCTGGTCTACGCTGACGGAAGCACCCTTGGCACGGTCGGCGGCGGGGAGATGGAGAGACGCGTCCACGCGGCGGCGTTGGAAGCTATGCAGGATGGCGAAGCACGCTATCTGACCTATAACATGTCTGACCCGTCGAAGGGCGATCCCGGCATTTGCGGCGGGACAGTGGAGGTCTATGTGGAACCTATTTTGCCTGACCCCAGTTTGTTGTTGATCGGCGCAGGGCATGTCGGCAAAGCGGTGGTGCATCTCGCCAAATGGCTGGGATTCCGCACCATCGTTGTAGAAGATAACGCCGAGTTTTGCACGCCGGAGCATATCCCGGGCGGGGATGAGTATCATCCCGTTGCAATGGATGCGATCACTGAGCATGTGCAAATTAACGCGCAGACCTATATCGTCATGGCGACACGCGGCGCGGATGTGGACGCGGTCGCGTTGCCCGATCTACTTGCCAGCCCCGCTGCCTATATCGGCGTAATCGGCTCGAAGCGACGCTGGTTAGCGGCAGCAAGTTTACTGCAAGAACGCGGCGTAGACGAAGCGCAGCTCAAGCGCATCCACTCGCCCATCGGTCTTGAAATTGAAGCCGAGACGCCAGAGGAGATCGCCGTCAGCATTATGGCGGAGGTCTTGATGATCCGGCATGGTGGCACGGGCGAGAAGATGAGTGCCTAAGCCTTGGTGATGATGCTCTGCGCCATCACCAGCGTTTCAACGCAGAGCATTGAACCGAGAATGACATAGATGAGTCTGTAATCTGTCACTGCGAGCATCTTTTTGCGAAGCAGTCTCCCGCACAGAGATGGAAATTGCTTCGCAGAAAAACATCGGTTCGCAATGACAGGGCAGAATTACAACCAGTTTCGACCAGCAAACGTATATTGAATACGCTATAATAAAGCAGTTATTGTCACCTATTCATAAGGAGATAGCCATGGCTCGTATCTTTGATGTAATCGAATACCCCAATGAAATGCAGAACGAGATCGTTCACCGCTTCCCCGAAAAAGGGATCGGGGACTATCGCATCGGCTCGCAAGTCATTGTGCGTGAATCACAAAACGCAGTTTTCTTCCGTGATGGTCAGGCGCTCGACACTTTTGGCCCTGGTCGCCACACCATAGCGACTGCCAACATCCCGAAGATCATTGATTTTATCGGTAAGGCTTTTAATGATCGTACGCCCTTCCCGGCAGAGGTCTACTTTGTCTCGATGAAGGAGTTTGCCGACATCAAATGGGGCACACCGCAACCGATCATCGTCCGAAATCCGGGCATGGGTTTGGGCGTGGCATTATTGCAGGGTTTCGGCACTTATTCTGTGCAAGTCAGTGACCCACAGCAATTTGTGACCCAAATTGTCGGCACGCAAGGCACCTACGATATGGACGATATTGAAGATCGTCTGCGTACCATGCTGCTCTCAAAATTTGCCGATTTGCTCGGCGAAACCGGCGCAAAGAATAGCGTCCCAGAAATGATCGGATTGACCGAAGAACTCGGTGCTGGCGTACGCGCCAAAGCGCAACCTGATTTTGCCGCGCTAGGCTTGACCCTTAAATCCTTCTATATTGGCAACCTGAAACCTTCTTCCAAGTCGGCACAGGAATTGCGCGATATGGGCATGCTCGATATGGCAACTTACACCCAACTCCAGGCAGCAGATGCCATGCGCGATGCAGCCAATAACGAAGGTGGCGGAGCCGGTCTTACCGCTGGCATCGGTGCAGGTATGGGCATCGGGAATCTTATGCAAAACGCTACATCTGGTGCAGCCGTGCAGCAACAAAACCAGCAGGCCGCTCCTGCCGCTGCGAGTGGTGGAATGCCCAGCGTAATGACCCCCGCAGAAGCAGCCGCCATCTTGAAAGTTTCCCAGGAAGATGTGATGGCAGCCATCACCGCTGGCGATCTGAAAGCCAAGAAACTCGGCAACGCCTATCGCATTAGCAAAGGTGCGCTGGAGAAATTCTTAAGCGAATAAGACAAGTTCGAAAGTTTAAAAATGAAGGTCGTTCTCGTCATTGAGAACGACCTTCATTTTTGGGATGAAAAACCGCTTCGCACGTGACTTGGGCTTGGTACCGTTTAATAGCCCCCTCTGCCCCGTCGGGCATCTCCCCCAAATTCTAAGTACGTAATTTAGAGGGGAGTACTTCCAAGATTACTCCAAATCAGCCAAAATATCCGGGACAGCAGACAAGATATCGCCCGCCAAAACGGATGCGGATGCTCCCAACATCTCACCCGCCAACATCCCCGCCTGCGCATGGATCCATGAACCTGCTACCGCTGCTTCAACAGCATTTAGCCCCTGAGCGCGGAGGCCTACGATCAGGCCCGCAAGCACATCCCCAGACCCCGCACGCGCCAAACTCGGCGACGCAACAGGGATAGTATATGTTTCGCCATTTGGTGCAGCAATCACCGTAAACGCGCCTTTCAAGACAACAACGTGTCCCCATTCCTGCGCATACTTCTTCGCGATCTCCAGACGATCCGCTTGAATTTCAGCAACCGAAAGCCCTGTCATCACCGCCATCTCGCCGGGATGCGGAGTCAGTACAGCAGGCTCAGAGATAAGCCCATGCCAATTCTCGATCTGGGCAAGCAGTTTTAGCCCATCAGCATCAAATACAAGGGGTGGCAATTCAACTTTTCTTTCATCTTTCTTCTTTTCTGCGCCATGTATAAAACCCATCCCGCCAGAAGTTTTATTGACATTACCTTTCAATTTCAATAAGTTCTCAATAAAGTCGCGTGTGGTCTCTTCCACGCCAAAACCAGGTCCAACCAAAAGGGCAGTCGCACGCTCAAGATTTTCGAGCAAAATGCTTGCTGCATCCGCTGCAACAACGCCTAGTTTATGCGGGAGAAGCACCCAGGTCGTTTCGGGGAATTGCCCTGCCAGAGAACTATGCAAAATAGATGGGATTGCTAACGTCACCAAACCCGCGCCAATGCGATAAGCGGCTTTACCCGCCAGCAATGCCGCGCCCGTATAGTTGACCGACCCCGCCGCGATGAGCGCCGTCCCAAACATACCTTTATGTGCCGAAAGCGGACGCTCCGGTAATAGCCCGGCAACTTGGTCTTCGCTAACGACAAAATTACTCACCGAAACCCAATCGGGGACTTTATCTGTCACGCCGATGTCCACAACAGCGATGTCGCCACAAAGCTCAAAGGCAGGCAATTTTAGCAAGCCAAATTTGATCGCTGCCATCGTCACTGTGATATCAGCCGGGATAGTCTCCGGCGCGGCTTCACCGCTATCGCTGTCGATCCCGGACGGACAGTCAATCGCCACGATATAAGGTGCCCAGCTAACGCTTTCAAGAGCGTCACTAGCGGCACCGAGCAGATCAGCAGCGTTTTCTCGAAGCGGAAGTTTAATGCCTGTGCCAAATAAGCCATCCAAGAAGACAGATCTCTCTGTTGTAAGTGCAGTTAGCTTTTCAAAATCCTTGTCATTTTGAGCGGTGATAATCTTCCCGCCAGCTTTTTTAACGCGTTCGACAAGCGCATCATCCTTCATCTTGCGTTTAAATAGATAGGCAGTTACATCCCAGCCTTCGGCAGCAAGATTTTCGAGCGCGACGAGCGCATCCCCACCGTTGTTGCCAGGACCAACGAGCGCCAATATCGTATCTTCACTATTTGGGCTATCAGGCAGATCAAGGATAATCTCAGCAATGCCGCGACCAGCGTTTTCCATTAATTGAGCGAAAGAGACGCCACCGACCGCGTCAGTTTGAATGTCGATATTACGCATTTCTGCGACAGAGATATATTTCATAAAAAATTCCTTTTGCATTTGTAGGGGCGAGTCTGAGACTCGCCCCTACAAGATGATTTTACAAATCCACTAAACCGAGTTCTTCCAACTTTTCAGGCAAAGGCACGCCATTTTCGTCCCAGCTACGGGCGGTGTAGTAGGCGGCGAGCATCTCGTCGAAGGGGATGACATAGCCTTCGGCGCCACCGTCGGGGAGCGGTTGGAGGATGGGGTCGGGCAGATGATCGTCCGCGCCGACCAAGCCTAAATTAAGGTTGATGCGCCGTTTGAGATTCCAGGCACGTTCGCCAGCAAGCATTAGTCCATCCAAGTCCAAATCCAGACCGCAAGCGGCATTTACCAAATCCAACACGGTTTCGGGTGGGACGTTGGCAAAATGGCAAAGCACGAGAGCGTTGCCGATGGTGCGCCAATCCTGATGGAGGGCAACATTAGCAGCCTTCTCAGCCCCCGCGTAGCGATCAAAATATTCAAGCCCAAGACTTTCATCGACCTGACCGATATCCGCAAGGAAATAATCAGATTGATTATGACAAGCACCACGCGGCGACGTAGCATAAACCAAGGCCATCCCCGATGCCCCACGCGGATCGTGATAAGCCAGCTCCAAACCATTAACTTGCACCGCTTGTTCGGCAACACCAAAATGCTTTCCCAACGCGAGCGCACCATCTGCAAGCAGCGCGCCAAAGCCTTCACGGCGTGCCATCTGATGCAAAAGTGTTTCAGCAGATTCGGCATTGCCCCAATTAAGCGAAAGTCCGTCAGTATCTTTAGTAGAAATAATGCCTTGCTCAAAAAGACTATACGCAAGACCAAGCGTGCCGCTCGCCGAGATCACATCCATGCCATAGCGGTCACAAAGCTCTCCCATACGCGTTGCAAAAACGGCATCGGTCAACCCAAGATTGGGCCCGAAACCAACCAGCGTTTCGTATTCTGGCCCCTTGCGTTTTTCACCATCACCGATATTAACCACACGCCCGCAAGCGATCACGCAGGCATGGCAAGCCTTTTTGCCAACCAGAATAGTCTCAGCAACGCTCGAGCCCGAAACCTTATCGGCGCCTTCGAGCGCACCTGCGCTGAAATATTTTTTCGGCATTTCGCCGAGATAATCGAGATAATCCGCTGCGCCCGCCGAGCCGAGATCGCTTAAAACACTCGTCATCGGGTCGGTTTTTAAGGTGCGGTTCGCACCTGAGCGCAAGCCTTTGAATTCATCCGGTCTCGCCAGCGGGATCGCACCCGTGCCGCGCACAGCAATGGCTTTGAGATTCCTCGATCCCATGACCGCGCCAAGACCTGTGCGTCCTGCTGCACGCCCATGGTCGCAGAACAACCCAGCAAAGGCGACCTTGTTCTCGCCAGCGATACCAATGCTCAAGATTTTTGTGGATTTCGAGCCTGTTTCCGTTTGTAGGGATGTCTGTATCTCGTAGGTATCCTGACCCATAAGATGGTCTGCCGCTCTTAATTCGGGCTTGCCATCGTTTAACCAAAGATAACTTGGTGAGGCACTTTCTCCCGTCAACCAGATGCCGTCGTAGCCCGCCTTACGTAATTCGACGCCGAAAAAGCCGCCCACATTGGATTCTGCCCACAGGCGGGTGGCGGGAGATTTTCCTGCTACCACAAATCTACCCACAGCGGGACCAGCCGTCCCCGTGAGCGGACCGGTAAGGATCAGCAGCGGAGATTCCGGCGAAAGCGGATCAAGGTCAGCGGTCAGGTCGGCATACAAAATCCGCGCGGCGAGGGAGGCTGCGCCAAGATAATCACGTTGCCATTCGTCTGGGATTTGGTAGTCTTCAAAGGCTTGGGTGGAAAGGTTGATTTTTAGGATGGGTTGCATAATTCACCACAGAGGGCAGAAAGTTTTTAAAACTAGAGCGCTTCGTCCGTAACTTCACGGGCACAGCGCACAAAGTCGAGCACGGTTGGGACATTGCGCATCATGACCGCCATATTGCCTTGCACGCCTAGTTTGCGGGTGAGCATGGCTTGCATGGGGTCCAGATCACCTTGTAATACACGCAGGAAATTGGTGTAGGAGGCTTTCAGGATGAAGGCAGGTTTCTTCTCGCCGATCTCATCCCACATGGCAACAGCACGACACTTGCCATGCCAGAGGTCTATGTAAAGAAGCATCTGCTTATCAAGCCTGTCATCAGCGTCTAGCTGGCAAAGCATATCGCCTTCCCAGTTTTTGGCAATCTGGGCATATTTTTCGTCGCTATTCAATTTCTTCTCGAGTTCTTGAAGCCATTCCAGGCTAGGGAAAACAGCACTCATTTTATCTCCTTTGAGATAACTAATATTCAAGACCTTCGCTCAAAGCGTAAAAAAAGGCTTTGAGGAGATTTACTTTCCCCGTTTCTGCAAAAAAAAGCGAAAGTCCTATAAGTAAGTATATTTCGATTTTACCATTGGCGTGAGGAAAAACAGGATTCTGGCCCTTGCAAGGAATAAAATTTGGCTAAAAATGAATGCCTTCCCTTGCACAATTTCTAAACATGGTCTATTCTTAAACAAGTGGTTTAAGGCAATGAAATTTTTCAAATTTGCAAAAAACGCACCCTTGAAAAATTTCTGATCTCAATTTACTACACCCATCTCTTATTTTTCTAATAATTTCCTAGAAAGGGAGCGCTCCGCATGGAAGAAAAAACCCCTATTGTCGTTGACAAAGACAGCATGCAGTTAAAAGATATTTCCTGGTGGTTTCTTGCACTTATCCTGATTTTTGTTTGGGCAATTTACGTTTTCCTAACAAGGGAAAACTATCAGGAAGCCTTCAACTTCATCAAAATTGGTATTCAAGTCACCATAAAAACTTCCCTGATCGCCTATGCCTTCGCACTTATGCTGGGATTACTCGCTGGCTTAGGGCGGATATCAAAAAACCTATTCTTCAATAATTTATCTCGCCTCTATGTAGAACTCATCCGCGGCATCCCAATGCTGGTATTGATCTTCTTCATCGCTCTTGTAGGTGTACCTATGCTTGTTGATGGGATAAATGCTTTTGGCGGATGGCTGACAACAATTGGACTAAGCTCTGCTGGAGAAACATTGAGTTCCTTTGGCAATAAAGCCTTCACTATGAACGGGCGTGCTATTTTTGCGCTCGCCATCACCTACGGAGCATTTCTGGCAGAAATTTTCCGTGCAGGCATCCAATCTATCGGGCGTGGGCAAATGGAAGCAGGTCGTTCTTTGGGGATGAGCTACGGGCAAACCATGCGCTACATCATTTTGCCACAGGCTGTGCGGAACGTTCTGCCCGCGTTGGGCAATGATTTCGTCGCCATGGTCAAAGATTCGTCGCTCGTCTCGGTTTTGGCGGTACGCGATATTACCCAGGTCTCACGCTTATATGCCGGTAGCACCTTCCGGTTCAGGGAGGCCTACGTCACTGTATCCATTATGTATCTCACCATCACGGTCCTTCTATCCCTTTTAGTCCAGCTTATGGAAAGGCGGTTACGCAAAAATGACTGAGCCACGCGATATGATCGTTATCAAAGATTTATATAAGCATTTTGGCAATGTAAAAGCATTAAATGGCGTGAACCTGACTGTCAAAAAAGGGAAGGTGATCGTCGTCATTGGCCCCAGCGGATCAGGAAAATCAACCATGCTGCGCTGCATCAATCACCTCGAAGTGCCCACCAGCGGAGAAGTGTGGATTGATGGACAACATCTGGGCAAAAACGAGAAAGAATTGAACGCCATCCGCGCCGAAGTGGGCATGGTTTTTCAGCTTTTCAACCTTTTCCCCCATCTGACAGCTTTAGAGAACGTCACCGTCGCCCAAAAAGTTGTGCGTGGTCGCTCGAAAGAAGAAGCCGAAGAGATCGCCATGGCACAGCTCAAGCGTGTCGGCATCCCCGAAAAAGCGGGCGTATACCCCAATAATCTCTCTGGCGGTCAGCAGCAGCGCGTTGCGATTGCACGCTCTTTGGCAATGAACCCCAAAATTATGCTCTTTGACGAACCGACCAGCGCACTTGACCCCGAAATGATCAAGGAAGTTCTCGACGTAATGCTTGATCTCGCCAAAGAAGGCATGACAATGGTCTGCGTCACACACGAGATGGGCTTTGCCCGCTCTGCCGCCGACGAAGTCCTCTTCATGGATGAAGGCGTAATCGTTGAACATACCACCCCGCATGATCTCTACAATAACCCCAAAGAAGAGCGCACGAAACTCTTCCTCTCGCAGATTTTGCAACACTAGCCCTTGCCCCCTCTATCCTGTTGGACATCTCCCCCAAATTCCAAAAACATGGAATTTAGGGGAGAACGCATAACACAGGTTTTATTTGAAAAGACATTCTTTTTGCCCTCCTATTTTGCAAGCAAAATAGGAGGGGGACAGCCCAAGCAAAGCGAGTGCAGGGGGGCTGAACGTCTGATCAAAAAAAGGACCACCCCCAGTTAACAAAAAATGCCCGACAATTGTCGGGCATTTCTCTTTTGTGCGCTGGGCGGGACTTGAACCCGCATGAGGTTATCCCTCACTAGGCCCTCAACCTAGCGCGTCTGCCAATTCCGCCACCAGCGCAAACGCAGATGGTATTATAATCACCTTCTACACATTGTCAAGCAATATTTAATGAATTTGCGAGGCAGCTTCATCGCCGAAGCGATCTCCTTGAAAAAGAGACTACTTCGTCGCAAAAAAACGCTCCTCGTAGATGCAGGATATTTTTTAGGAGAACAATCAATGACGACAATAGCCCTCGATGCAATGGGATCAGATGATTATCCAGATGTAGATATGCGTGGCGCAGTGCTCGCAGCGCAGGAATACGACCTCGACCTAATCGTGGTCGGCGACGAAAAACAACTACGCCCTTTATTAGATTCCCTCTCCCCTGGCAACTTGCCGATCCGCATCGTCCACGCCCCGGATATGCTCACAATGAACGACAAAAACGACGATCTCGTTCGCAAGGCGCGTCATAAAGATTCCCAAAACTCGATGGCGGTCGCCATTGATCTCGTCAAAAGCGGCGAAGCGGATGCCTTCGTCACGGCCGGAAATACCGGCGCGGCAATGGTGACATCCCTCTTTCGTTTGGGGCGTTTGAAGGGCATCAATCGTCCTGCGTTGGCTCCCGTATTCCCGACCGCGACAGGCTCCTGCGTAGTGATGGATGTGGGTGCCAACCCAGATTGCAAGCCGCGTAATTTGGTCGAGTTTGCGATCATGGGCAGCGTTTATGCCGAAAAGGTACGTGGCGCAACCAACCCGAAAGTCGGCATCGTCTCTAATGGGGAAGAAGCAGGCAAGGGATCGAATCTCGTACGCGAAACATATCCCCTTTTGGAAAAATCGGGAGTAAATTTCGTTGGCAACGTGGAAGGGAAAGGCGTCATCGGCGGCGAAGTAGATGTGGCTGTCACAGATGGATTCACCGGCAATGTGATGCTGAAAACATCCGAAGCCGTGGCAAAGCTGCTGGTCAACAAGATCAAAGAAGCGATCATGGCTGGCGGCATTCTTGCAAAAATTGGCGGCTTACTGGTCAAACCTGCCTTAGGTGTTGTGAAAGAAATGCTCGACCCCAGCGATGTGGGCGCAGCCCCGCTTTTAGGCGTAGACGGGCTCGTCTTTATCGGGCATGGCAGCTCGAACGCGAACGCGATCAAGAACGCGATCCGTGTGGCAAAAGAAGCCGTTGAAGCCGATGTGCTCAATTCCATGCGCGCAGCAATTGAGAAAAAATAATTATTCAAGCAGCCCTTCGACGACAGGCTCAAGGGCTGAATATTCTCCAGAAAACAAGGACTCTCTCCATGAAAATCATCAGCAACGAAAAACTGATCTCTCGCAATGCAAAAATCGGGCAAATCACCAGCCTGGGTTCACTCGCTGTTTTAGGCATCGGGATGTATATCTTCTTTACCAGGATCGATCTTTTTAATATCTCTATCGCCGCGCTTCTGGCAGGTTTCATCATGTCTCAAGTCGGGATCTATTTTGGCAATCGTTGGGGACGCAGCCCACGCCCCGATGAACTTATTGACCAGGGTCTCAAGGGATTAAATAACGATTACACGATCTACCATTTTTCTACGCCTGTGCCCAACCTGCTTGTTGGCCCCGCTGGCGTTTGGTTATTGCTCCCCTATCATCAACAAGGGAAAGTGGTTTACGATGGCAAAAAATGGAGAACCGAAAAGGGTGGCCTTGCCCAATCTTATATGCGCATTTTTGGGCAGGATAATATGAGCCGCCCCGATCTGGATGCCGGCGCAGAAGCCGATAAACTCACACGCTATCTCAAGAAACAGATGCCCGAAGAAGAGATTCCACCCATTCTGGCAGGGATCATCTTCACCAGTGACCACGCTGAAGTACAAGCGGATAATGCCCCCGTCGCGACCATGCACCTGAAAAAACTGAAATCTTATATTCGTAAAATAGCAAAAGAATCTCCGATCACCAAACAGGAAATTGAAGCGGTGAATAAAGCGCTAAGCGCGCAAGAAATAACGAATGATAAGTGAAATCAAAAAAACACTCATCACTTTTGAAATCTTTTTTTTCTTCACCTATACCAGTTTGCCCGACATCTACCCTTAGGACACTTCCATGCCCTCACTCGTTGCATTTGACCTAGAAACCACCGGATTAAACCCAAAAAGAGACGCCATTATCGAAATTGGCGCCATCCGCTTCAATGAAAAACGCGTTGAAGATGAATTTTCCATGCTCATCAACCCCGGGCGCAGCATCCCTCCCTTCATCACCCAACTGACCGGTATCAGCAACGAGATGGTACGCAGCGCGCCCAATATTCACGATGTTATAGGCGAGTTCGAAGCCTTCGTCGGCGATGCGCCTGTTATCGGGCATAACGTCCGTTTTGATCTGGGATTCGTTCAACGCTACGATCTTTTGAAACAGAATAGCGTCATCGACACCTATGAGATGGCTGCTGTCCTGCTCCCCTCTGCGGGGCGCTACAAGCTCGGCGCGATAAGTCAACTACTTGGCATCCCGCTACGTAACGCACACCGCGCCCTCGACGATGCACGCGCCACACAAGGCGTTTTTGCGCGTCTTTATGAAGCTGCTGAAGGCCTGCCCCTTGACTTGGTTGCCGAGATCACCCGTCTTAGTGAAGGCTTGGATTGGGATGCAGAATGGGTCTTCCAGCAGATCATGCGCTCGCGCGCCAAAGAGGGCATCAGCGCGAAGAACGTAGGTGGAAGCACACGTGGCCCTTTATTTGCTTCCCGCGAAAATGAGAAATACGAGCCCCTGCAGCCCGTCTCAGACCCTATCCAGCTTGACCCCGAGGAAGTCTCCTCCGTGCTTGAGTATGGCGGTGCATTCTCGAATTATTTCGAGCATTATGAATATCGCTCTGAGCAAGTGGAGATGCTTCAAGTCATCGCGGATGCCTTCTCGAATAGTCGTCATTTCATGATCGAAGCGGGCACAGGTGTCGGTAAATCCTTTGCTTATCTCGTCCCCGCTGCGTTATGGGCGGTCCAGAATAATACGCGCGTGGTCATCTCGACCAATACCATCAACTTGCAAGACCAACTCATCAAAAAAGATATTCCCGATCTCGCCGCCGCGCTGGATATTGACCTACGCGCCAGCGTGATGAAGGGACGCTCGAATTATCTCTGCCCGCGTTTGCTGGGCATCCTTCGTCGGCGTGGACCACGCACCAAAGAAGAGATGCGCGTTCTTGCAAAGATACTCGTCTGGCTGCAAGAAAATCAGAGCGGCGACCGCGCCGAGATCAATCTAACCGGCCCGAACGAACGTGCTGTTTGGCGGCGCGTATCGGCCGAGGACGACGCCTGTACCGCCGAAACCTGCATGAAGCACACTGGGGGTGCTTGCCCCTTCAATCAGGCTAAGCAAGCTTCTCAGTCCGCACACATACTAATTGTCAATCACGCTCTCCTTTTGGCGGATATCGCTTCTGGGAGCCGTGTGTTGCCTGAATATGAGTACCTTATCGTGGACGAGGCACATCACCTCGAAAACGCGACTACCAGCGCGCTCAGTTTCAGATTGACTCCCGCTGATATGGAGCGACTTTTGCGCGAGCTTGGCGGATCCAAATCGGGGGCGCTGGGTATGCTTTTAGCGGAAGCAAGTTCCGGTCTACGTCCGTCTGACCTGGCTTCTTTAACGCAAAAGATCTCACGGGCTACCGATCTCGCCTTTCGGGTACAGGAGCAAGTCCGGGTTTTCTTCAATACCGTTGGAGAATTTGCCGAATATCAACGCGAGGGCAAAGGCAATAGCAATTATGCCTGGCAGGAGCGTGTGGTGCCTTCTACAAGGACCCTGCAAGGCTGGGAAGATGTGGAAGCGACCTGGGAAGATACCCACGAAACGATGAAGTTGCTCAGAAATCTGCTGGCGGAACTGCATCAGGGTGCGGCGGAGCTTTACGCCGAGGGCGCCGAAAATCTTGAAGACGCCATTGGCAGCTTGGGGAATGCCGCTCGCCACCTTGAAGAAGCACAAAAAAATATAGATGGCATGATCGCCACGCCTGCGGAAGAGACTGTTTACTGGATCGAGATTCACCCCCGCAACAACCGCCTTACGCTGCAAGCTGCGCCGCTGCATGTCAGCTCACTGATCGAAAAGCATATTTGGCATAAGAAAGAGAGCGTTATTCTCACATCCGCCACGCTGACCACGCACGGCACGTTTGACTATATGAAAAATGCCCTTGGGGCTGCCGATGCAGAAATGCTTGCGTTGGGTTCTCCTTTTGATTATGAAGGATCGACGCTGCTCTTCATCCCGAGCGATATGCCTGAACCCAACCAACAGGGCTACGAACATGCAATGGAGCGGACCCTGGTGCAGCTCGGACGCGCTACGGGTGGACGCATGCTCTCGTTATTTACGTCGTATGCCCAACTCCAGCGGACGTCCAAATCCATCAGCGGACCGCTCGGCGAAGACGGGATCGTCGTCTTCGAGCAAGGCGAGGGGGCATCCCCTAACGCCCTGCTGGAGAGCTTCAAAGCCACAGAGCAAGCCGTGTTGCTTGGCACACGCTCCTTCTGGGAAGGTGTCGACATCCCTGGTGATGATCTCTCTGTTGTGACAATTGCGAAGATCCCATTTGGCGTGCCATCTGACCCGCTTATCGCGGCACGTTCTGAACTTTACGAAAACGCCTTCCACCAATACTATCTCCCCGAAGCAATTTTGCTCTTCCGCCAGGGTTTCGGACGTCTGATCCGCTCTGCGCAAGATCGCGGCGTGGTCGTCATCTTTGATCGGCGTGTGCAGACCAAACAATATGGGCGGCTCTTTATCGAATCCCTGCCGCAATGCACAATGCGCGTCGCACCCTTGCATGAGTTGGCGAAAGAGACGGAGAAGTGGCTAGGGGTTTAGACTTATAAATGGGTTTGGGATGGACAAAGGTTACAAATGAATAATATTTTTCAGCAAGCTAAGCAATTAATAAGGGATGAAAAAACAGCTGATGCTCTAGAATTGTGTAATCAAGAAATTCAAGATTCCACCAACAATGCATTAGCATACCAAGGTGCTGCCTTTGCCCTATATAGACTGGGCGAAATCGAAAAATCAATGGAAATGTGCAAGAAGGCGCTGAGCCTAGATCCAAATTTAGCGTTTCCTCATCTCATTTTAGCGGAAATATTTGATGACCTAGGAAATATTCAGGCAAGAAAGCAGGAAACAAAAATTGCTCTCGAGCTAGCCCCTGAAGCAAGTGAAGTATTGGGAACACATGGAGCTTTCCTGCTGTTGGATAAGAAATACGACGAAAGCATTCCTGTATTAGAAAAAACAATCAAATTAGATCCAAATGATTACAATGCTCATAATAATTTAGTGGTTGCGTACCTACACAACAAAAACAAGAATAAAGCTTATGAGCATGTAAAGGAAATATATCGAATACGTCCTTCATTAATCGGAGGCATCAGATTAGCAATTGCTTTCTTAGATATTAAAAGCTTTTTCAAAATATCCAATTTCATATTTCTTGTCATAACAATTGGGGCATTCATTTTTCAGGCATGGAACCTATTAATAATTTCGGGTTTATATATATTTTTTCTAATGAGTGTGGGCTTGGTATTGAGTGTGAGCCAAAAAAATCTACTTAGCTCAAAACACCCTCTGTGCATTGCAAAAAATAGCCCGAAAACAAGGGTTAGCCTATCGAAATCCTCTTAGCTGATAAAATTGAAAATGAAATAAAAAGGTACGCCTAAAAAGGAGTCTCCCATGCCTGAAACTTCAATTCAAATCCTGAGCGTCTTGCGCGATGGTAGCAATTTCCAATGGTATGTCATTCCACTGCTATCTTTCGTCTTCTATGTCTATACCATCGAGATCGAAAAACGG
The DNA here is from genome assembly GCA_018648605.1 of Anaerolineae bacterium. Lineage (GTDB taxonomy): Bacteria > Chloroflexota > Anaerolineae > Anaerolineales > Villigracilaceae > Desulfolinea. The sequence goes on from JABGQU010000003.1 coordinate 51,102, forward strand.
AACTGGAATCTGGTTCTGGCAGGCCTCGCCTTTTGGGGCGCAGACTGGGCAAATGAGATCATCAATTCGCTAATCTTCCATTTCAACGGCTACGCGCCCATCTGGGGGACGCCCGGTAGTAGTGCTTTTGTCATCTTGGCAGGCTTAAATATTGAGATTATGTTCATGTTCGCTGTTGCGGGCATCGTCTGGACCAAAATGCTCCTGCCGGATAAAAATGCCAAAATTCTAGGCATCAACAATCGCTGGTTTATCGCGATTGCAGGCTCCGCTTTCAGCGTTTTTGTCGAAGTACTGCTCAATCAAGTCAACGCCCTGACATGGGAATATACCTGGTGGAATACCAGCGCTCCCTGGCTAATCTTCGTCTTCGGCTATCTGACCTTTTTCATCATCGCCTTTTGGATTTACGATATGGAAGATTTCAAAAAGAAGCTCACCATCGTTGGTAGCCTTTGGGCAATTGACATCATTGCGCTAATCACATTCATTAGTATTGGTTGGATTTAAATATGGACCGAGAAATAATTCTTCAATATATCGAACAATTCTACGAGTATTATCAGGTAAATATTCAGCCCTATTTATTCGCGGATTATAAAGGTCAGGCCTTCGAGCTTTTCGACACCTTTCATCTGGCAGCACTTGGGGTTATTGGCTTTATCATCTTGCTTATCATCTTCTCGCGCAATAAGCTCAGCGAAAAGAATAAGGAAAACCTGCGCGACACAATGGCAGCCATCCTGATCCTGAACGAAATTTCGTGGCATCTTTGGGCATCCTTCTACAATGAATGGACTATTCAGAAAATGCTGCCGCTCCATATTTTCAGCATCTTGATCTGGCTGAGTGCCTGGATGCTCATCAAGAAGAGTTATCGCATCTATGAGTTTGCCTATTTCCTCGGTATTGGCGGCGCGCTCCAAGCCCTGCTAACGCCCGATACAGGCATCTATGGATTTCCCCACTATCGCTTCTTCCAAACCTTTATCTCGCACGGATTCATCATCATCGCCGCTATCTACATGACTGTCGTCGAGGAAATGCGCCCTACCTGGAAATCTATCTTACGCGTTTTCGTCTTTACCAATATCTATATGGCAGCCATCTACGGGATCAACATACTCATTGACAGCAACTATCTCTATGTCAACGCCAAGCCACCCACAGCCAGCATCCTCGATATGTTCCCGGACTGGCCCATCTACTTGCTCTACATGGAAGGCGTCGGTTTAGCTACCAGCCTACTACTCTATTTGCCATATTTCATCAAAGACTCGGTTGTGGCTATACGACTTAGAATATCTGGAAAATCTCGCCTTGACGATTTTACCTCTTGAGGTAGAATTACCTGCGCATCGCAAGGGGCGATGGCGGAATTGGCAGACGCAACGGACTTAAAATCCGTC
>JABGQU010000137.1 GCA_018648605.1 Anaerolineae bacterium
CTGTTGTGAACTATAACATGGCTGCCAAAATTCCAGTTTCCGCTGAGGCAGGACAATATGAGTATACAACTGCGAGAAATCAAAGAACAGGTTACTCAAACTCAAGAAAAAATTGCAGGTTTGGATAGCCAAATCGCAAACACATTTATGTCATTGATGCGTGCCATCGCAGATGAAGCAAAAAGTGGCCCACGACTATTCACACTTCGTTCTGATACAAAACTCTCCCCGAAAGAACTTTTCATCAAGCCAATGGAAATCCAGCTTTGGTGTGAGGCCGAAGGCTGCCAGCATCCAGTGGTTGAGTCAGGCAAAGGCGTTTATGAGCTTGCGCAACCGCAAGAATGGGTGGCAAGAGTCGCGCCCTATGCCAACTTCGCCTTGAAAGTACTCACCACCGTCGCACCGTTGGCAAGCCCCGCTGTCGATCTTTTCTTCATTGGCACCAAGAGCCAAAAAGAGAATATTGACAAGCAACTGGGTATGGCGAATGCAATCATCGGCACTTTCCCCGAAGAGATCAGAGGCTCGCAACACAGCGAATTCAAAGGCGGTCTACTCAGTGAACCGGAACGCTCTGGCATTTTGGCGCTGCATCAACTGATCAAAGCGCAGGATCCCACGCACGCGAGGCTCGGTCTGCACCGTGTCACGACTTACACGGGCGACTATCGCTGGCTGTGTAAACATCACTACGAAGCCTGGCAACCGAATATCCCAGACGTGATCGAGCATAAGGACTAAAAAATCAGGTGACTGTCACTTGCGAAGTGACAGTCACCTTTTCGATTCTACTGAATCCAAATTCTCAAAATATTCGTCGATAATCCCCCCGCGATAACAACTTCCCCTTTTTCAGCAACTTCCACCGCAGCCAGATTCGTGACCAACTCTGCTTGCAAGTCGAGCCAGAATGCAGGCTCTCCGTCCACGCCAATGATACCCAAACGAGTTTGGTTTTGATCGGGGAGAAGCAACTCAACCTGACCATCGCTATCGAAATCGCCGGCCTGAGCAGTGAACAGATTGCGCGAGCCAATTGAATGGGTGCTGAAACCGGAAATCGACTTTACGATCTCAAGTGTATTTCCATTTAGTCTGTAATATTCGATCACGCCGCCAATATGTGGTGTGCGGATAACAGCCAGCAGGGGTTCTTCGAATTCTCCAAAGGGCGCAACTACCAGTTGATGCCGCCAACGATAGCCTGTCCCTATGGCGGGACCTTCAGCCAGCAAACTCCCATCTTCACGAAAAGCAAGAATACGTGCCCCATCTTGCGCATTGCTCAAGGTGACGATGATCTCGCGCTCACCGTCATTGTTCAAATCCGCCCAAATGGGATAAATCCCTTCGATCACATCAGGCTCAGGAATGGCGATCGTCTGCAAAACTTTTAGTTCCGGTTTTGTGGCGACCAAGGTAATTCCAGTTGCTTCTATATCATCCCCCAAGACGCCATGCGTATATCGGTCAGTTGGGCTGGATAAAAAGAGCAGCCTGCTGTGCTCATCTATTAGAATACGGCTATCAAGTAGAGCGTTCACTGACAGACGAGTTTCTTGATCATTTTCCGAGATAACCAGGTCGCCATTACTGGCAATATAGGCGATTTTCCCGGAAGCTGCATCAAGAAAAATCGGTTGGGAATACGGTGCAGCATCTGCTCCAGGTGCTGCCAAAGCAAAGAGCTCTCCATTGCTGGAATAGATAGTCAAAGGCATTTCAGGAGAAAATCTTTGCGGAGTGATCGCTATTTCTTCGTAACCATTGTTGTTAACGAAATAGGCACTCAAGCTTCCGTCTTCAAAGGAGACCGCCCAAGCTGTCCCATCTGCATGCGGGATACCAGCAATCCAAACAGGTCGTTGTGGTAATGGAATATCGGTCTGTGTGGCGGATAATAGATCAGTCTGAGTTGGGAGATATTGAATCTCAGTATTACTCACAAAATCTATTTCACTTTTTACCGGTAACGGTGAAGTGATAGGGGTTTCTGGTAGGGCTTGCGTCATGGGCATAAGCGGCGTGTTTTCTTCTTCGAGCGGAGCACAAGCAGAAATGATTATTAGTAGTGTAAGGAGTAAGATAGTTTTTGTATTCATCATAAGCTTGGACGCCAATACTCTCTGATTTCTTTCTTTTTATTTTGGAACTTGATGGTTCACCTTCCCGAATCCTTAGTACAATAGGGCTTAGGAAAATATTATGTCTAAAAAACTACAAATCACAGACGATCTCGAAGCCCTGCTCAACACCCTCCCTGAGGAAGTTGTGGCAGCTATTCGAGAAACCGAAGATACCGATAACCTCCTCGAAGTGATCCTCGATCTTGGGCGCGTCCCAACAGCGCGTTTCGTGGATGGCGAAGTTATTCTCAGCGAAACCGATGTTACGCGCGCGCAGATCGATCATGTTGTGCAGCAACTCGGCGATATCGACGCAGATAATCGTGCCGGTCTTGAACGTACACTGCACCGCATCTCTGCCATCCGTAATCGACGGCAAGAGATCGTTGGTCTTACCTGTCGCGTAGGACGCGCCGTTTATGGCACCAGCGACATCATCGAAGATATCATCAACGCAGGCAAGAGTATTCTTCTACTTGGCCGCCCAGGTGTGGGGAAAACCACCATGCTGCGCGAGGCCGCCCGCATCCTTGCCGATAACAAGCGCGTCGTCATCGTGGATACCTCCAACGAGATCGGTGGCGACGGCGATGTGCCGCACCCTGCGGTGGGGCGCGCGCGCAGAATGCAAGTCGCCACGCCCTCGCTTCAGCATGAAGTCATGATCGAAGCCGTCGAGAACCACAACCCCGAGGTGATCGTCATCGACGAGATCGGGCGCCAGCAAGAAGCCGAAGCCGCCCGCACCATCGGTGAGCGCGGCGTGCAGCTTGTTGGCACGGCGCACGGCAATACCCTCGATAATCTCATGCTCAACCCCACCCTCTCCGACCTGATCGGCGGGATCGAATCCGTCACCCTTTCAGACGAGGAAGCTCGTCGGCGCGGCACGCAGAAAACCGTCCTCGAGAGACGCAGCCCGCCCACCTTTGATGTACTCATCGAAATTCAGCACCGCGACCGTTTCTCGATCCATCTGGATATTGCGGCAGCCGTCGATTCGCTTTTGCGCGGGTTCCCGCTCCCAGCCGAGATTCGCACACGAGATGCTGATGGGCAGATCAAAGTCGAAAAAGCGGCAGCAAGCCCAAATCCAGGCGTGAGACGCGGAGGCGATTCGCTCGGTACGCGCGGCGCCCTGCGCTTGTCCGCTGTGCCAGAAACATCTACCCGTCCCAGAGCCGAATCATCCAAAAGTATACAAACGACGCGCATCTACCCCTATGGTGTGGCGCGCAATCGTCTGTTGCAAGCCGTGAAGAATTTGCGTGTGCCGGTCATCATCGTACGCACCCCCAGCGAAGCGGATGCACTCGTGACCTTGCGAACGTATTACCGAAAACGTCAGAAAACCGTTATGGACGCCGAACGACAGGGGATGCCGGTCTATGTGCTGCGCGCAAATACTACTGAGCAAATTCAGAGATTCTTGAGCGATTTGTTCAGTCTCGAGGATTCACAATCTAACGGCATGGACGATGTGACGCAGCAAACACAAAATGCTATCGCGGCGGTCTTGAGCGGTGAACGCTGGGTAGATCTGCCCGCCAGCCCGCCAACTGTGCGGCGTTTACAACATGAGATGGCGCGCAGCGCAGAGTTGGTCAGTCATTCGTATGGCAAAGAGCCACGCAGGCACGTGCGGATTTTTAGAGAATAATTTTGCGTAGGGGCGACCGGCCGGTCGCCCTTACATGTTGAAGAACCGAAAGGGAGAAAAAGTGAAGCGCCTTCCTTGTGCATCAATCGTTATAGAAAACAGCAAGAAAGAATTATTGCTGTTGTTGCGTGATGACAAACCTGATATTCCCTGCCCAAACCATTGGTCGTTGGTTGGTGGTGCTGTAGAAGAAGGCGAGACACCAGAAGAAGCTGCTCACCGCGAGCTTTTTGAAGAAATTGGCTTGAAAATGGCGCTGGCTTTTTGGAAAAAATATGATCGACCCTACCCTCAGGCTATTGTAGAGCAATATATTTATATTGGAAAAGTTAATGTTGAAAAGCCAAATATTCTTCTTGGAGAAGGGCAAGATTTCCGTTTTTTTAGAGCAGAGGAGATCAAGTCTCTCAAGATAGGTTTTGGCTTTGACGATTTACTCAGCGAGTATTTATATTCTTAAAAACTTGGCGCACTTCGCGTCTTGGCGGTTAATTTATGTTTATTACTTTAGAAGGACCCGAAGGCTCGGGCAAGACATCGCATATTCCCCATCTCGTTGAATTTCTGCGCGAGCAGGGCTATACCGTTTTCCCCACGCGTGAACCGGGCGGCTCGTCGATCGGCGAGCAGATCCGTGAGGTGTTGCACAGCCTCGATAATACCGAGATGCACCCGCGTACGGAAACCTTGCTCTATCAGGCAGCCCGCGCCCAATTTGTAGAAGAGATCATCCAACCGCGCTTGAACGCGGGCGAGATCGTCATCTCTGATCGTTATGCAGATTCGACCTTGGCCTATCAGGGCTATGGACATCAGCAAGAATTGGCGCATGTACATGCATTGATCCATTACGCAACAGGGGGGCTTGTGCCAGACTTAACCATCCTGCTTGATCTGGATGTGGAAGTCGGCCTGGCCCGCAAAACCAATGCCGATGAATGGAATCGATTGGATGCGTATGATGTCGAATTTCACCAACGTGTGAGAGCAGGCTATCTTAATTTAGTCGAGGCAGAGCCGCAAAGATGGCTTGTGGTGGATGCGGAGCAGGAGTGGGGGAAAGTACAGGAAAATCTTAAACGTAGCCTTGTTGAAAAGCTAGCGCTTAAAAAGTGACGCCCGAGAAGCGTTTTTCAGATCCACGCACTCTTGTGGCGAAGCTTTTCCATTCATCTTGAATGAGCGCATCTCCGAGAGAACTTTCGATCTGAAGAAGCATGATCTCGCGTTTTGAGTGGGGGATTTTTGAGTCGCGCCCCAATTTTTCCAGGAGGGAAATTTGAAGCTCATAGACTCGAAACCTGATCCAGAAGAAAATATTTTCTTCCAATAGCGGGAGTATCTTTTTGAGCACAGTTAACGATTTTTCAAGTTGGCCTTCTTTGAAAAGATAAAGAGCCTCTAGATAATCTGTCCAGACGAAGCTTTTGGGGTGCGAACGCTCGCTGAGATTTCTTTTGACTTCATCGACTTTTCCGAAAAAGGCATCATACTCTCCACGCTGAATGAAAATACTTAATTGCAAGGCTTCTGTGTTATACAGAATTGATCCAAGTCCGGTTGCTTTTAGGTAGGTGAGGGCCTCTTCAAGATAGGCATCCCCTTTGGGATCACCGAGCAAGCTCAATGTCATGCCGAGGCGGGCGAGATTTTCCAGTTTCATAAATCCAGTATCTATGGCTACTCCGCTGGAATAGAACTTGGCAGCTTGGGGCAAGGCGCCCAGGCGCGAGTATATATCTCCAAGAACCTTGTATCCCATAGAGATGATCTCTGTGTGCCCGTTTTTTTCACCGATGTCAATTGCCTGGTGCGCATGTTTCCACGCTTCCCCCAGCAAGGCAAGTTCTGTTTCATTCATCCCTGCATAGGCAGAGGCATAGCCCAACATGCGCCAACTATCGGTTTGCTCTGCAAGGTCAAAGCACTTAAGAGCCTTGGCTCTGCCTTCTTCGTAATTGGCAAAGAAATAATTTGCCAATCCCATCATGCTATATGGCAGGATCGAACCATGGGGAAGGCCAGAACGGCGCATAGCCTGGAGGGATTCTTTTGCATAAGAAATTGCCTTTGCAGGGAAGCCCATCCCCGTATAGATAGTTGCCATTTGGTAATTTGCATGTCCCATTGCATAAATGGATGCGGCATCTTCTCGCTTTTCTCCAAGCTTCAGTGCTTTTCGGAAATTTTCTTCAGCTCCAGGGAAGTTATTGAGCATATAAATGAAAACACCTTGATGAATAAGTGCATTCATCTGTGCCGGGATATGACCGCTCGATTCGAGCAAAGGCAGCGCCTCTTGCGCATATTCCAGACCGCGTTCAAATTGGTTGCGGTTCATGCAGACATCACTCATCCCATCGAGGGCTGTGCCGATCAGCAAGCTGCTGCCACGCTCCTCACCCAGAGACTGTAATCTCTGCATAACTTCTTCGAGCGTATTGTGCTCGTCTCCATTGAAAAGCATGGAACCCCAAGCTGCGTATAGCTCATAAATTTCTTCTTCTGTTAATGCCATTTTAGGTATGAGAGCTTCAGCACGCTGATAGGTAATATTGGCATCTGTGATCGAAAAAAGCCGATAAGCATATTGAGCAGCTCGAATCCACAGGGAGAATGCCTTTGAAAAATCGTCCGCTTTTTCATAATGCTCTGCCAAAACCGCAGCCTTTGACCCTGGAAATTCCCCATAAATGCTTTCCATCGCTTTGGCAATATCCTTATGAAATGCGCGGCTGCGAGCAGGAGAGAGAGAGGAGATTAACCCCTCGCGGAATATTTCATGCACAAAAGCATATTTCAAACCCGCGTTTTGCTTGTCGGCAAGATAGATCAATTGCGCATTTTCCAACTCATCGATCATCTGGCTTGCTTCGTTGATGGGGATATTTGCAGCTTTTTCCAAGACAGCAAGCTCAAACGGGTTACCCTGCATTGCAGCTAGAAGCAGAAGCTCGCGGGCAGGTAGAGAAAGATTCTCAAGCCGTAATTCAAAACGATGTTTTACCTTCGGAGGCGTAGACAAAGAGGAAAAAGAGTTCAGGTCGATCTGCTTGTCTTTCAAGAAATGATATTGGAGAAGCTCCAATATAATATAAGGGTTCCCTCCCGTTTGATCACGCAACCAAGCCAAAGCAGAAGCCGGGAGACTTTTTTGCAAAACATAGAAAGCCAGCTTTTCCACTTCTTCTTCACGCAGGCGCATCAACTCGATCGTTTCCAGTTCTGTGAACGATAAGAGAATTAATTGCTCTAAGGCAGGTGTTTTTTCCTCTGCCCGCGATGTGATCGCCAACCCAATATTGGGATGTGTAAAAATAGATTGATGTATCAGATATCCCAAAAGAGAAATACTTGCTCGGTCGGCCCAATGCGCGTCATCAACAACAAGCAGGCAAGGTTCTGTTTGATAGGTGAAGATCAATAAATTTCTGATCGCGTCAAAAATAAGCGAAGTTGCATACCCTTCTCCGATCTCTGCGCCGAGATCATCTCGTATTCCGTGCAGTTCTGGCAACAACATTGCAAGAGGCTTCGTCCATACAGCAGGCGTTTTTTTCCAAAATTCTGGTTCAAAAGCATGGCGCAGCATATCAATCCAGGGTTGATAAGGAAGATTTTCGTCCGTTTTATGGCAAGGTAAAAAAAGCAAGCGTGGCTGAACTTCTAGCCGTTGGTAGAACTCCTGCACAAGACGCGTCTTCCCCGCTCCTGCCTCGCCCAGGATCAAAATCCCAACCCCTGAATGATGGTTACGATTCAGCAACTCCAGTGTGTCTTCTTGCCCAACAAAAAGCGGAGCCACCTTCGAGCGGATAGGCCAAGCGGGACGCGCATAAGAGGAGCTTGCTTCCCTTTGTTGTAAAAGCTCTTTCCCTAAATTATGCAATTCAGTTGAAAAGACTCCGTCAAAGTTCTCATCTTCAGAAATTTCCTGATAATATTTGCGCGCTTTGCCAGCTTGACCAGTCTTACGCAAATTATTCAGCAAAATAAGCTGTGGCTTCTCTCCATACTTATCCAAAGCAAGCGCTTTTTCGGCGTAAAAAATGGCTTGCTCGGGTTTACCAAGCGCATCATCAACGCGTGCCAAAAAAGTATACAGATCATATAGGTCTTGTTGAAACTCGCGATTTTTCTCTTCTTTCCAATTACTCAAATTAGATAAAGTCCCCATATCATTGCTATCAATAAAAGTATCGCCCTCTTCCCAAAGATTTGCAGCGTTTACAAACTCCTGATAAAGAGAAGGAGGAAAAAACGTTCCATCTTGCCAAGGGGTAGCGTAACTGCGCATCTTGGCAATGGCAGCTGAGAATTGGAGCACGTCCACATGCAGCGCGTCACGGATCAAACCAACAGCACCACGACTGGCATCATCAACGATTACAGTATTGGGGAAAGCCTCTCTGATAAGACCTAAATACCCTCTAACGCGTGCGCGTTGCGTCCTTTCATCATCAAGTTTAGGCCAAAAAAGTTCCCCCAGTTTAGCGCGTTCAATTCGTTTGGGATTTGCCGCTAAATAAAAGAGCAATGAGCGCGTCAATTTTCTTGAGACAATGATCTCTTCACCGTCCAAGGAAACTCGAGGCACGCCAATCAAACGAATATTCAGCATTTTTTCTTTCACTGCGGATTCCGGTGAAATCATCCACTGATTCCGGTTTATGTCGTCCACTTTAG